>JAATGL010000124.1 GCA_015654705.1 Alphaproteobacteria bacterium
CCTGCCCTATCACCCCGGCTTCGGAGAAAGCGCCGACGATCCCGATATCGGTTCGGTCGCCGATTATGTGATGCATTACACCGCGCTGTTCGCGGCACTGGGTTTGGAGCGGTTCGGCCTGGCCGGAGCGTCGCTCGGCGGCAGGCTGGCGACGGAGTTCGCGCTCACGCACGGCGCCATGGTCAGCCGGCTGGTGCTGGCGGCACCGGCCGGCCTTCTGGCGCCGGATTGTCCACCGCCGGATTGGGCCGCGATCCCGCCGGGGGAAGTGCCGAAGCTCCTGGTCGCCGATCCGGCCGTCATCGCGCACTGGTGGCCACCCGGCGCCGATGACGCGTTCATGGCCAACCGCGCCCGCGAACGGATCTCGACCGGGCGGGTGCTCGCCGATATGGAAGCGGCCGACCGCAAGCTGCGCCGGCGCTTGCCGCGGCTTGCCGTGCCGACGCTTGTTCTCTGGGGCGGCAGGGATCGCATCCTGCTGCCGGGCCTGGCCCGGCACTGGGGGAATGTCATTCCCGGCGCGACCGTGGCCATGATCGACGAGGCCGGGCATCTGCTGCTCGATGAATCGCCCCGGGCGCGCAAGCTCGCGGCCGATTTCCTCGCCGGCGCATAGAAGCAACGGCTAGGACTCTGCAGCGCGCTCCAGCGCACGGATGCGCGCGATTTCCCGCCCATAAGGGCCGATCCCCAGGGCCATCGTGAGAACGGCGAGCGGCATGGCCACCGCGCCGATTCCGGCCAGCGCATAGCGCAGCCCGGATTCGTGGCCGACGATGCCGGTCGTCACCGCCGCCACTACGCTGGGACCGAATCCCTGGCCGGCCAGGGTGTAGGTCAGCAGATAGAGCGCGGTGATCTGCCCGCGCATGTCGTTGGGCGTGACGCTCTGCAAGGCCGCGTTCTGGGTCGGCGCCGACATCATGGAACAGAACAGGGCAAGCGCGCTGCAGACGACCGCGAGCGATCCCGTCGGCATCAGCGCCTCCCCGACCACGAAGGGCGTGGCCGCAATCCAGGCGATCAGGACGACGCGCAGATTGGCGTCGTGGTAGCGATGGGCAAGCCGCTCCGACAGCCAGGCCCCGGCGATGAGCCCGAGCGGCGAGGCGATCAGCGCGGCGATGCCGGTGGCGAGCCCCGCCTCCTGCGGGCTCCATCCATAGGTGCGTTGGAAGAAGGCCGGCCGCCACATCGCGGACCCGCCGCTGACCAGCCCGGCGATCGCCACACCCGCGAACATCGGCCCGAAAACCCACCCTTGCCGCAGAACCTGGCGCACGCTGGCGGTGATCGTGCGCGATTGCAGCGGCGGTCCGAGACGGCGCCGCGGCGGCTCCGGCAACGCGGCCATCGCCCAGGCGACCAGGAAGCCAGGCGCGCCGACGATGACGAAGACGAGCTGCCAGCGCCGCACCGCGCCGATCACGGGCAGGATCAGCGGCGGCATCAGGGTCAGCGCAAGGATGACGAGAGCGCCCAGGATCAGCGACACGCCTGATCCGATGACAGTGCCCATGTTGAGTGCGGCGATCGCGCGCGGCAGCCTGGACTGCGGAAAGAGATCGGAGATCATCGAATAGACCGACGGGCCGTTCACCGATTCCCCGGCGCCGACGAACAACCGGCAGAGAAAAAGCTGATCGAATGTCCGGGCGAGGCCCGTGAACGCTGTCGCAAGGCTCCAGACGCAGATGCCGACCGTCAGGATCAGCTTGCGGGAATGCCGATCCACCAGCCGCGACAGCGGAAGCCCTATCAGCACGTGGAACAGCGCGAAGGCGAAGCCGAGGAGCAGACCGAGCTGCCCGTCCGACAGGTCCAGGTCGTGCTTGATGGGCTCGACCAGCAGCGACAGGGTGGAGAGGTCGAGCTGCGCGGAAAGCCGCGTCAGGGCGAACACCAGGATGGCGAGCCATGCCGCCCGCGATGCCGGCCAGGGCGGCATGTCGACCGAAGTAGCGGTGGAGGGCGTGAGAAGCGGATCGGCAGCCGTCATGTCTGCGGCTCCCGATGGACCATTCAGGCGGCCAAGGTCCGGTTCGGCATGGCGAGGGCCGCGGCGACGCCCGGCCGGGCTCTCATGCGCTCCAGCCAGGCCATGGCGCTGGGCGTGCGTTTGGCGTTCATCAGTTCGGGAAACCCGGGCGGCACCCCAAACGCCATCGCGAACATGGCGATGTCGGCAAGGGTAAACATGTCGGCGACCAGCCAGTCGTGCTCCTGCAATGCCGCGTCCAGGCGGTCCACCGCCTCGCCGAGTTGGCGGCGCCAGGTCCGGATTTCGCGTTCGGTGAATCCGCCGCGGGCCGCCAGCGCCCATTTGTCCCTCTTTTCCTGCAGCGGAATCCGCTCCAGCCGCTTTTCGAACTCGCCGGGCGGCAGCGCATCGGCGAACGCCGGCATCACCCGATGCCAGGCAAGATGGCTCAGCGACGGGCGGAACACCTCGTCGACGAACTTGGTCCAGATCCGCATCTGGGCCTCATCGTAGGGATCGGCCGGCCGCAGCTTCGGGCGCTCGAAAACGGTATCGATGTATTCGTTGATGACGGTCGACTCGGTCAGCACACGTCCGTCATGGACCAGGACGGGCACCTGGCCGGCGGGATTGATCTTGAGGAATTCGGGATCGTGCTGCTCGAAGCGCCTCAAATCCACATAGTGGCTGACGAAGGGAACGCCCTTCTCGTGAACGGCCTGCAGCACCTTCAGGCTGTTGGACCCCGGCTCTGCGTGATAGAGCTCGATCATCGGAAAATCCTGATCTATTCGGGCCTGGGCGGGCGGCGGCGGCCCATCGCCTTCAGTAGCTCCGGATCGACCGGCGGATAGGCGGCCAGGATTTCCGCGAACCGGGTTTCCGCCCAGCCGCGAAACTCGCCATGGGTGACGACATAGAGTCGATCGGCGCGAATGGCGTCCACCGTCATGCGGCCCAGATCGTATGGATCGGCCCAGTCCGGCGCATCCTCGCGCTTTGCGAGTTTGGCCTCCACCGCGCCAAGGCCGCTGCCCTCGCGATAGCGGGCGGGCCGATAGCGGCCGGCTTCGCGGATGTTGGTCTTGAACGGTCCGGGCAGAAGGACGCTGACACCGATGCGGTGCTCGGCCAGCTCCTCGCGGATGCTCTCGCTCATGGCGAGGAGCGCTGCCTTGGCGGTCGCATAGACCGCCGACCCGCGCGGCGGCGGCGTGATTGCGGAAAGCGACGCCGTGTTCACCAGATGGCCGCCCTCTCCCTGCGCGATCATGCGCGGCAGAAAGGTGCAGAGGCCGTTCACCGCGCCGCCGAGATTCACCTCCAGGCCCCAGTCCCAATCGGCGAAGGTCGTGTCCGCCACCGAGCCGGTCACCCCCACGCCCGCATTGTTGACAAGCACATGGACGCCGCCGAAACGCGCCCAGGCTTCGTCCGCCGCCCGGGCAAACCCCGCCCGGTCGGTGACGTCGAGTTCCACTGCAGCCACCTGCCGGCTTTTCTGCAGGCTCTCGAACAGTTCCATGGCCGATGCGATGTGGTCGGGACGGAGATCGGCGATCATCACCTGCATCCCCGCCTCCACCAGCGCGCGCGCGATGCCGAGGCCGATGCCGCTGGCCCCTCCGGTGATGAACGCCGTGCGTCCTTCGAGCTGTTCCATGTCAGGCCGCCGCCTGGTCGGCGGACCGTTCCGGCCCGTGTTCCATGATGGTGGTCCGGCGCACGTCGCGCTTGTAGGCGTCGGTCTCAAGCGGCGTGGCGCGGTGCAGCGTGCAGCGGTTGTCCCAGATCACCAGATCGCCCTGCCGCCATTTGTGGATGTAGATGAACTTGTCCCGGGTGGCGAAGGCATAGAGTTCGTCCAGCAGGGCCAGCGCCGCGTCTTCGGGCCAGCCGACAATGCCGGTGGCGTGGCCGCCGATATAGAGGGATTTGCGGCCATAGGGCATGGTGCGGACCAGATTGTGGGCGACCGCCGGCATGGTGGCGCGCTGCGCTTCGGTCACGCCGGTGAGGCCCGTCCGCTCGCGCCCGCGCCAGAAATCGTGGATGGCGACGAGGTCGTCGATCCGCGCCTTCATCGCCTGCGGGAGTTCGTCATAGACCGCCCTTGTGTCGATGAAATGGGTGTCGCCGCCCACGGGCGGAACAAGATGGCCGAGCAGCAGCGACCATTTGGTCGGCAGGCTGTTGAACGAACTATCGGTATGGAACCGCTCCGCGCCCTTGGCCAGGCGGCGGCGCTCCGAATTGTAGGGAATGATCTCTCCGTTTTCGTCGAGATTGGAGGCGTCGAACAGTTCCGGCCGCATCCGCCGCCTGAGCGGCACCGGACGGCCCAGATGCGGCGGCAATTCGAGCGATCCGAAGGCGCGGCTGAACCGGATGTGGTCATCGTCCGACGCGCCGGCGTCGCGCACCACGACCACGGCGTAGCGATCCATCGCGTTGTTGACGGTCTCGATCAGCGCGGGCGACGGCGGCACGGAGAGGTCGGCGCCCACGAGTTCGGCGGCGAATATCGGATGAAGCGGGTTGACGCTCATGGGCCGTTGTCTCCCTGGCTCCCGACGCATCTTCGGCATCTGTGGAGATCAAATCATGTTGCAGGCGGCAACCATTGTAAATACAGCCCATACCCGGCCTTTATGATCTCCTCCGGAGGACCCGCAAGCGCGCATCATCCCTAGCCACCGAATGACCTTCATCCCAGGAAATGTTCATGGCCCGATATTTTGCAATCCAGTCAAACATGACTTCAGGGCTGACGCGCACAAGGTCAAGGAAGAAATCTGCCGCGCCATGGGAGAATGGCGCGGCAAATCTCGGCCGGACATAGCACCGCGGCGGCGAAGCGCGAATTCCTTTATTTCTCGCGCTCGCCGCGGATGCTCAGAGCACGAAATCGCCCGCCACCAGCGCGGTCGAACTGTGGACCAGGATCGCGAAATCGGCCGTGCCGTCGCCGTTGACGTCGCCGACCACCTGATACAGCCCGCCGCCCATGTCGATCACCGCGAGCTGGTCGGCATGATGGGTAAGGTGATCCACGAAGGTGAAATCGGCAATCGCGCTGACGTCGATCTTGTCGCCTTCCGCGTGGCTGAAGTCCGTGATCGTGTCGCTCTGGGTCCGGGTGGAGTCCGATGTCGACTGATAGACGAAGGTGTCCGCTCCGGCTCCGCCCGTGAGGATGTCGGCCTTGCCGCCGCCGATCAGGGTATCGTCTCCGCCCCCGCCGTTGATCGTGTTGACGCCGTCGCTGCCGGTGATCACGTCGTGCAGGCTGGAGCCGGTCGCGTTTTCGATGGCGGACAGGCTGTCGGTCCACGCGCCGGTGGTCGCCACGCCGGTGCCCAGATTGATCGTCACGCCGGCCGCCGCGGCGCTGTAGGACACCGTGTCGTTGCCGGCCCCGCCGTTCAGGGTGTGGTTCCCGACGCCGACGGCAAACGTGTCGTCGCCGCCGAAGCCGTTCAGCACCTGCGTGCCGTCCCTGCCCTGAAAGGTATCGGCGCCGGCCGTGCCGTTCACCGTGATCACGTCATTGGCGGCAAGCTGCACCGATCCCAGCGCGTTGTATCCGTCGAGCGTGAAGGTGACGGCATTGTCGGTCGCATCGATCTTGTCGACGCCGCTTATGGCCAGTTGCTGGAGCTGAGCCGTCGTGAGATGCGCGAGGTTCGCGCCGGTATCGGCCAGCGTGACCGTGTCGGCCTGGGTCAATTGCGTCGTGCCGAGATTCATATATTGCGCGGTCGACAACGATAGCGCGTTGTCGCTGGCATCGATGAAATCCACGCCATGCGCCGATAGCCGCGCGAACTGCGCCACGGACAGCGAGCCGATGTTGGCGCCCGTGTCGAGCAAGGTGACGGTGTTGTCCGCCTGGAAGCTCGCGGAGGTCGCGATGACGCCGGCGACCTGGGCCTTGCCCAAATTCAACACCCCGTTCAACGCGTCGATGCTGTCGACACCCTGTGCGACATAGGCCGCCAGCCGGCTGCCGGTCAGCGCTTCGATATTGGCTTCGGTATCGGCCAGCGTGATCGTGTCCGCGGCGGTCAGCGCGACGTTCGCGGTCTGGAACGCGCCGAGCTGCGCCAGGGTGAAGGTTATCGCGTTGTCGGTCGCGTCGATGGCGTCCACGTGATTCGTCCCCAGAGCCGCGATCTGCGATGTGTTCAGCGCGGCAAGGTCGGCGCCCGTGTCGGTCAGCGTAATGGTATCGGCCGCGGTCAGCGCGACGGAGCTGCCGGTGATCGCGCCATATTGGGCGGCCGTGATCGTCAGCGCGTTGTCGCTGGCGTCGAGGACGACATGACCCGCCCCGTTGCTTCCGAGCCCGGTCAGATCGGCGACCGACATGCCCGCGATCGCGGAACCCGTGTCCGCGATCGTGACCGTGTCGCTGGCGCCGAACGCGACCGTCCCGGAGCCCGTCTGGTGCAGCACGGCCGAGGCCTGCGCGGCGGTGAGCGACAGCGCATCGTCCGTCGCGTCGATAAGCGTGATGCCGGTGCCGGTCAGCGCCGCGAGTTGCGCCGCCGTGAGCGTGGCGATATTGGCGCCCGTGTCGACGAGGGAGACCGTTCCGCCCACGATGGGGAACGCGCCGAGCGCGGCATAGTCGGCGACACTGAGCTGCAGCGTGCCGGAAGTGATCTGAATGATGTCCACCCCCTTGGATGCCAAGAGGCCGAGCTCGGTGGCGGAGAGGTTCTGGAGATTGGCGGCGGTGTCGGCCAGCGTGACCGCGTCGCTATCCATGAACGAGGCCGTCGAGTCGAGCACGGCTGCGGCCTGGCTTTCGCTGAAGACCAGGATGCTGCCGCTGTTGGTGTGGAACACGTCCACGCCCTGAGCGATGTAGGCGGTGATCTGGGCCGCCGTGAGCGCCTGCAGGTGCGTCGCGGAATCGGCGAACGTGACCGTATCCGCCGCGGTCAGCGCGACGGACGCCGTCGCCAGCGCGTCGAGCTGGGCCTGGCTGAACGACACGGCATTGTTCGTCGCGTGGATCGCGTCGATGCCGTTGGCGCCGAGCGCCGCCAGAGCGGTCGTCGAGAGACCGCGCAGCGCGGCACCCGTATCGGCAAGCGTGACGGTGTCACCGGCATCGAGCGTGACGCCTGCCGCGACGGCGGCATTGTAGAAGGCCAGATTGATCGTGATCGTGCCGGTGCCGAGGAGATCGACCGTGTGCGCGCCCAGCGCGCCGAGCGCCGTGAGATCGTCAGCCGTCAGCGTCGAGATGTTGGCGCCGGTGTCGTTGACGTAGAACGTGTCGCCGGTGGTGAGCGAGACATGGCCGCCGCCGGTCTGATGGATCAGCGCCTCGGTCTGCGCGACGCTGAACGAGAAGTTGCCGTTGGTCGATTCCAGCACGTCGACGCCGTTGGACGACAGTGCCTGGATCTCGGCCACGCTCAAGGAGGTGAGGCTGCCGTTATCGTCCTGAATCGTGACGGTATCGGCCTGGGTAAGCATGACGGTGCCGAGCGCGCCGTATTGCGCCAGGTTGAGTGTCAGCGTGTCGTCGCTGGCGTCGATCGAATCGATGCCGGCGGCGGCCAGCACGCCGATCTGCGCCGAGCCGAGCTGGGCGATGGCGGCGCCCGTGTCGACCAGGGTCACGGTGTCGCCGGCGGCGAAATGGGTAGCGGTGGCCAGAAGCGCGCCGACCTGCGCGGTCGTCATGTTCAGGATGCCGCCGGAGGCGTGGATGACGTCCACTTGCTTGGACGCCATGGAGGCAAGCTGCCCGTTGGTCAGCGCTTCGATGCTGGCTTCGGTGTCGGTGATCGTCACCGTGTCGGCGCCGGTGAAGCTCATCGCGCCCATCGCGGTGAACTGCGCGACCGAGAAGGTGAGCGCGTCGTCCGTCGCGTTGACGGCGGTGAAGCCGTCGGACGCCGCGGCCGCGATCTGCGTGGTCGTCATCGCCGCGATGGCCGCGCCCGTGTCGGTGATGATCGGATTCGCCGTTGAGGCGTTGTCGGTCGAGAAGGTGAGGCCGGCCGTCGTGATCGCGCTGGTCTGCGCGACGGAGAAATCGAGTTCGCTGCCCGCGCCGGACGTCGCAATCTCGAGCTGGGCAAGGCCTTCGGTGTGGAAGGTGGCGATCTGCGTGGGTGTCAGCGACTCGATGTTGGCGACCGTGTCATAGAGGCGCACGAGACCGACGGCGGTATCGATGGTGATATTGGACGCCAGCGCGCTCCATTGCGCCATGTTCCATTCGAACGTGGAGGTGCCGTGGATGTGGCTGATATGGTTCGACCCGAGACCGGCGATGACGGTGGTGGACAGGTCGACAAGGCCCGGGTTGTCGGCATCTGCCAGCGTGTTGAGATCGCCGGCCGACAGCTGCACGCTGCCCAGCGCTTCGTACTGTGCGATGTTGAGGGTCACCGCATTGTCCGTCGCGTCGATCTTGTCGACACCCGCAGCGGCCAGTTCGCCGATCTGGACGGCGGAAAGCGCCTGGATGTTGGCACTCGTGTCCACCAGCGTGACGGTGTCGCCGGCGGCGATCGCCGCGCCGCTGCCGAGCAGCGGAGTGATCTGCGCGGCGCTCAGGTTCAGGGTGGAGTTGGTGGCATGGAAGATGTCGATGCCGCGGGCGACGGCCGCGGCGATCTGCGCGCCGGTCATGGCTTCGATGCGGGCTTCGCTGTCCTGCACCGTGATCGTGTCGTTGGCGGCCAGCGTCAGGGCCGGAGAGATGCCTTCCACCTTGGCGACGGTGAGCGAATAGGCGTTGTCGGTGGCGTCGAGGATATCGATGCCCTTGGCGGCCAGCGCGTTGAACTGCGCCACGCTGAGCGCGGAGATGTCCGCGCCGGTGTCGAGCAGCGTCACCGTATCGGTGGATTTCAGCGCGACGGTGCCGAGCGCCTGGAACTGTGCCGCGGTCAGCGTCAGCACGTTGTCGCTGGCGTCGAGGATGTCCACGCCTTTGGCAGCCAGCGTCGAGAAGTTGAGCGTCTGCAGGTTGGCGCCGGTGTCGAGCAGGGTGACGGTGTCCGCGCCGGTCAGCGTGACGCCGCCGAGCGCCCCGAACTGCGCGACGCTGAGCGACAGCACATTGTTGCTGGCGTCGATCTTGTCGATGTTGCCGGCGGCGAGCGCGCCGATCTGGGCGACCGTCAGCGCCGCGATATGCGCGCCCGTGTCCGCCAGCGTGACGGTGTCGGCGGCGGTGAGCGCAACCGTGCCCAGCGCCTGGTACTTGGCGACGGTGAGCGACAGCACATTGTCGGTGGCGTCCAGCACATCGACGCCTTTTGCCGCCAGCGAGGTGAAGTCGAGGCTCGCGAGATTGGCGCCGGTATCGGCCAGCGTGACGACGTCGCCCGCGTTCAGCGCGACGGTGCCCAGCGCGTTGAACTGCGCAACGTTGAGCGTCAGCGCGTTGTCCGTCGCGTCGATGCTGTCGATGCCGTGGGCGGCGAGCTGGCCGATCTGCGTGACATTGAGAGCCCCGAGATGGGCGCCGGTATCCTTCAGCGTGATGGTGCTGGCCGGGGAGAACACGACCGCCCCCAGCTGCGTGTAACGCGCGACGCTGAGCGAAAACGCGTTCGTCACGTCGAGCACGTCGACGTTCTTGCCCGCCAGCGTCGAGAAGTTGAGCGCGGCGATATTGGTGCTCGTGTCGGAGATCGTGACGGTGTCGCCGGCGGTGAGCGCCACGGCGCCCAGCGCGCCGAACTGTGCCGCGCTGATGGTGAGCGCGTTGTCGGTCGCATCGATGGCATCGATGCCCTTGCCCGCGAGGGTCGAGAAGTCGAGCGTCTCGAGATTGGCGGCGGTGTCGGAGAGCGTCACCACATCGCCCGCAGTGAGGACGACAGTGCCGAGCGCGTTGTATTGCGCGACGGACAGGGCCAGCGTGTCGTCGGACGCGTCGATGGCGTCGACATGCAGGCCGGCGAGTTCGCCGAACTGCGCGGCCGTCATGGCGGCGATATCGGTGCCGGTGTCGGTCAGCGTGACGGTGTCGCCGGCCGCGAAGGTCGCGTTCGAGCCGAAGAGCGGGCTGATCTGGCCGATGCTCAGGTTCAGCGCGTGGGTGTCGCTCGCCGTGATGCTGGTGGCGAGCGAGGCGATATACGCCCAGGTCGCCCCGTTCTGCGCTTCGAGCAGCGCCTCGGTGTCGGACAGGATGAGGCCGTTGCCGTTCAGCGTGAGATTGACCGTGAGGTGGTCGAGCTGGGCAAAATTCCAGGTGATGTCGCCGGATGTGTCGACGATGCCGGTGAAGCCGGCGCCGCCCATCCCGTTCAGCTGGGCGAAGCTCAGGGTGGAAAGCTGCGCGCCGGTGTCGGAGACGACGACCGAAGCATTGCTGACCAGCATGCCGTCGGAGAGGATATGCTGGGCCTGCGCGACCGTGAAGGTGAGCGCGTCGCTCGTATCGGTCGAATGGATCGCGTTCACGCCGGCGGACGCATCATTGTCGATGGCCGCGGTGGAGAGACCCTCGATGGTCGCCGCGCTGTCGGCGAGGACGAAGTAACCGCTCGCGGAGACGCTGACGCCGCCCAGCGCGTCGATCTGGGCCTGGGTAAAGTCGATGTCGCCGGTCCCGGAGAGGCTGGTGATGTTGTCGCCGGCGAGCTGGCCGATCTCGGTGACGGTAAGGGCGGAGATCGCCGTGCCGGTATCGCTGATCGCGGCGGCGTTGGTGAGCGTGAGGTCGCCGTCGTGCAGCGCGGTCTCGACGGCCCGTAATTCGGCAACCGAGATGCCGAGCGTGCCGCCGGTAGCGGTGATGGCATCGACATGGCCGGCGACGAGTTCGCCCCACTGGCCGGCGGTGAGCCCCGCGATGGTCGAGGCGTTGTCGGTCAGTGTAACGCTGTCGGCGGAGACGAAGGTCGCGCCGTTGTCGAGAATGGCGGCGACCTGCGCGGTGTCGAGGCTGAGCGTGCCGCCCGTGGCATGGACGATGTCCACGCCCTGGTCGACAAAGCCCTTCAGCGCGGCGGCGTTGAGCACCTCGATGTTGGCTTCGCTGTCGGAGAGTTCGATCGTGTCGGCGGGGGTGAGCGCGATGGTCGCCGTCGCCAGTGCGTTGAGCTGCGCGACGCTGAGGGTGAGCGTGCCGGTGTCGCTCGCCGCCCAGCTGTCGATCTGGCCGGACATCGCGGCGATGGCGGAGGCGTTTTCGCCGGAGAGAACGGAGGCCGTGTCCTCGAGCGTGATGGTGTTGGCGGAATCGAGGCTGATGCTGACGGTGACGAGCGCGTTCCACTGGCTGACGGAGAGATGGCCGATGCCGTCGCCGGTCAGCGAGATCTCGTCGATGCCGATGGCGCCCAGCGCGGCGAAGAAGTCGGACGACTGGGTGTCGAACAGCTCTTCCTGCGTGCCCGTGAGCGTAACGTGGTCGCCCGCGGCGAACACCGTGCTGCCCGAATCGATGGCGCTGAACTCGTCGAAGGTGACGGTCAGGCTGCCGCCGGTGGAATGGATGATATCCACACCCGCGGCCGCCATGGCGCCGTAGCCGTCGGCGCCCAGCGCCTCGATGTTGGCTTCGCTGTCGGCGACGGTGAACGTATTGCCGGCGGCGACGGTGACGGTGCCGAGTGCGTCGAACTGCGCCACGCTGAAGGTGACCGAACCGTCGGTCGCGAAGATGTGGTCGATGCCCGAATCCGCGAGCTCGCCGAGCTGCGTGACGGTCAGCGCGTCGATATTCGCCTGCGTGTCGGCGATGGTGACGGTGTCGCCGGAGGCGGCGGACAGGGTCGTGCCGAGGAAGCCGGTGACCTGGTCGACGGTGAGGTTCAACACGCCGTCGGTCGAGGCCAACTCCTGCGCGCCCTGCGCCACCAGTGCTGCGATGTCGGCATGGCCGAGCGCCTGGATGACAGCCTGGTCGTCGTCCACGACCAGCAAGGCCGTGCTGTTGTCCGCGCCGACCGAGAGGGCGACGCCGCCGGGCAGCGCCTGCCACTGCGCGACGGACCAGTCGAGGTCGCCGCCGGAGATGACGCTGATGGCGTCGACATTCGAGAGCGCGCCGATCTGCGTGTCGGTCAGCGCCTCGAGGTTGGAAGCCGTATCCGCGATGGTCACGGTGTCGGCGGCGGTGAAGGCCACGCCGCCGTCCAGGGCGAAGCTGTATTCGGAGACCGTCAGGGTCAGCACATCATCGGTCGCATCGAAGGTGTCGATGCCGAGCACGCCGAGGTCGCCGGTCCCGCCCTGGACGTGATCGATGAAGGCGGCGATGTTCGCGCCGGTGTCGGCCACGGTGACCGCGTCGCCCGCGGCGAAGGCCGCGCCGCTGTCGAAGACGCCCGCAGCTTCCGTCCCGGTGACCGAGAGCGTGCCGTCCGTGGCGTGGATGATGTCGACGCCGTTGGCGGAAAGCGCGCCGGAGATCGAGTTCGAATCGGCGAAGCCGCCGAGATAGCTGGTCAGGTTCGCGGCGGTGTCGGCGATGGTGACGGTGTCGCTGCCGGTCAGGCCCGTGCTGCCGAGCGCGGAATATTGTGCCGTGGTCAGCGAGAGCGCATCGTCGGTGGAATCGATCGTGGTGATGCCGTGGGCGGCGAAGGTCGAGAAGTCGCTCACCGCCTCGATGTTCGCGGCGCTGTCGGAGACAGTGACATCGGTCGAGGTCCAGACGGCCGCGCCCATCGCCTCAAGCTTGGCCACGTTCCAGGTGACGCTTTCCTGGCCCGGCGGCTGGCCTTCGAAGACTTCCGCGCCTTCGGCGACGAAATTGGCGACCTGCGCGGCGGTGACGGCGCTGAGATTGGCGCCGGAATCGAACACGAAGTTGAGGCCCCCGATGTGCTGATAGTTGTCGATGGTGACGGCGGTCGTCAGTGCGTTCCACTGCGCCACGTTCCAGATGACTTCGTTGAAGCCGTCGGCGTCGAGCACGTGATCGACATGGTTGGTCGCGAACGAGGCGATCTCCGTGGTCGAGAGGTCGTCGACATTGCCGGTGACGGTGACGGTGTCGCCCGTGGTGAACGCCACCACGCCGGCGACGTCTTCATACTGGCCGAGCGAGATCGACAGCGTGTTGTCGGTGGCGTCGATCGTATCGATCTGGAGGCCGCCGAGCTGGGAGAAGTCCAAGGACTCGATATTGGCGCCCGTGTCGGCGAGCGTGACGGTATCGCCGGAGGCGAACACCGCGCCGGCGCCGGCGACGTGGTTGACCGCATTGGCATCGATCGAGATCGCGCCGCCAGTGGCGTGGATCGTGTCCACGCCATTGCTGGAGAGCGCCTCGCTCGCGCCGCTGCCGTCGAGATAGGTGTTGAGGTTGGCCGCGGTGTCGGCGAGCGTGACGGCGTCGGAGCCGGTCAGCGTCGTGGTGCCCAGGCCGCTGAACTGGGCGACCGTCAGCGTCAGTGTGTCGTCGGTGGAATCGATCGAATCGATCTTATGTGCCGCGAAGATCGAGAAGTCGGTGACCGCCTCGATGTTCGCCGCCGAGTCCACCACGCTGACATTGGTTTCGTCGCTGAACACCGAGCCACCCATCGCCTCGGTGTTGGTGACGGTCCAGGACACGAGCGACTCGTCGCCGGCGGGCGAGACTTCCCACGTCTGCGCGCCTTCGGCGACGAAATCCGCGACCTGCGTGGCGGTGACGGCCGAGAGCTCGGACGCCCCGTCGAACACGAAGTTGAGGCCCGCGATGTGCTGGTAGTTGTCGACGGTGACGTTTGTGGCGAGCGCGTCCCACTGCGCCACGGTCCAGATCACCTCGCTGAAGCCGTCATTGTCGAGCAGATGATCGACATGGTTCGTGCCGAACGCCGCGATGTCGGTCGTCGACAGATCGTCGAGGTTGCCGGTGACGGTGACGTTGTCGCCCGCGGCGAGCGCGACCGTGCCGGCGATGGCGTTGTACTGATCGAGCGAGATCGACAGCGTGTTGTCGGTGGCGTCGATACCGTCGATATGGATGCCCGCCAGCGTCGAGAAGTTCAGCGCGGCGATGTTGGCGCCCGTGTCGGCGAGCGTGACGGTGTCGCCGGAGGCGAACACCGCGCCGGTGCCGATGACGCTGTTGACCGCCTGCGCATCGACCGAGAGCGTGCCGCCGGTGGCGTGGATGGTGTCGACGCCATTGTCGAAAAGCGCGGCGTTCGCGTTCGCGCCATCGAGGAAGGCGTCGAGATCGCTCGCCGTGTCGGCAAGCGTGACGGCGTCGGCGTCCGTCAGATGCACGGTGCCAAGCGCGGAGAGTTGCGCGGCATCGAGCGTCAGCGCGTCGTCGCTGGCGTCGATGGTGGCGAAGCCGGCCGCGGCGAGCTGGCCGAGTTGCGTGGCCGTGAGACCGGCGATGTTGGCGCCGGTGTCGACCAGCGTGGCGGTATCGCCGGACGCGATGGAAAGGCCGGTACCGAGGAAGCCTTCGGCCTGGCTGACGCTGAGATTGAGTGTGCCGTTGGTGGCGTCGAGTTCCTGCGCGCCGCTGGCGGCGAGCGCGCCGAGTTGCGTGCCGGTGAGCGCCTCGATATTGGATTCGCTGTCGCTGACGACAAGCGCGTTGCCGGCGTCGCTGATCGACACGCCGCCCGGCAGCGCCTGCCACTGCGCCACGCTCCAGTCGAGATCGCCACCCGAAGTAACGGACACGGCATCGACAAGGTTGGCGGACAGCGCACCAATCTGGACGGCCGTCAACGCCGCCACATTGGCCTCGGTGTCCGCGATGGTCACAGTGTCGGCGGCCGTCAGCGCGACGTTGCCGGCGATGTCCAGATATTCGGCGGCCGTCAGGTTGAGGGCGTTGTCCGTCGCGTCGATGATGTCGATGCCGAGCGTGCCGGGATGACCGCCATGGCTCAAGATATTCGACAGGGCTACGGCGATCGTGTCGCCGGTGTCTGCGAGGGTGACGGTGTCGGCCGAAAGGAATGTCGCGCCGCCGTCAAACACGCCGAGCGCAGCCAGACCGTTCACGCTCAGCGAACCGCCGGTGGCGTGAACGCTGTCGACGCCGTTGTCCGAGAGCGCGGTGCCGAGCGCGCTGCCGGACCCGAAGCCGGCGAAATAGGTTGTGAGATTGCTGGCGGCATCCGCGAGCGTCACGGCGTCCGCGGTCGTCAGATGCGTGGTGCCGAGGCCCGAATATTGCGAGACCGTGAGCGACAGCGCGTTGTCGGAGGACTTGATCGTGTCGACGCCATGGGTCGCGAAGGTCGTGAAGTCGGAGACGGCCTGGATGTCGGCTGCGCTGTCGGTCAGCGTGACGTTGCTGGCGGC
Source organism: Alphaproteobacteria bacterium (assembly GCA_015654705.1). Classification (GTDB taxonomy): domain Bacteria; phylum Pseudomonadota; class Alphaproteobacteria; order Micropepsales; family Micropepsaceae; genus Rhizomicrobium. Next base: position 15,242 of record JAATGL010000124.1, read on the forward strand.
GGTGAAATGCACCGCGCCGAGGTCGGCGACGTTCTGCACGGTCAGGCCGGTATAGGCGTTGGTCGAATTCAGGAAGTCGACATTCGCGCCGGCCAGCGCGGAGAAGGTCAGCCCCGAAAGATGCGCCGCCGTATCGGAGATCGTGACGGTGTCGGCCGCCGTCAGCATGACGGTGCCCAGGGCGGCGAACTGCGTGGCGTTGATCGTCAGCGTGTTGTTGCTGGCGTCGATTACGTCGACGCCGTGCGTCGCGAAGGTCGCGAAATTGGCGACGGCGGCGATGTGCGCGCCGGTGTCGGCCAATTTGACGGCGCTGGCGGCGGTGAAGACCACGGTGCCGAGATTGGTGATGTCGTTGACTGTGACGCTGATCGCCGTGGTGGCGTCGAGGAAATCGATGCCGGCGGCGGCCAGCGTCGCGTAGTTCGGTCCGCCGACGATGTTGGCGGCGGTGTCGGAGATCGTGACCGTGTCGGCACCCGTGAGCGTCGTCGTGCCCAGCGCCTGGAACTGCGCCTCGGAGATCGTCAGCACATCGTCGCTGGCATCCAGCGTGTCGACGCCATGCGCCGCGAAGGTCGAGAAGTCGGAGACGCTGGCGATATTGGCACCGGTATCGGTCAGCGTGACGGCGCTGGCGGCGGTGAACGCCACCGTGCCGAGCGCCGCAAGGTCCGAAACCGTGAGCGTCGTATAGGCCGTCGTGGAATCGAGGAAATCGACATGCGCGGAAGCCAGATCGGCGAAGCCGAGGGTCGCGATATTGGCCGCGGTATCGGAGACCGTGACGGTGTCGCCCGCGGCGAGCGTGATATTCTTGCCTTCCAGGGCCTGGAACTGGTCGACGCCGATCGTCAGCACATCATCGGTCGCATCGAAGGCGTCGACATTGACCAGGCTGTTGATGTCGGCGGCCGTCAGCCCGGCGAGGTTGGCGCCGCTGTCGGCCAGCGTGACGGTGTCCGTGGGGGTCAGCGCGATATTGTCGGCAATGGTCTCGTTATATTGGGCGACGGTGAAGGCGATCGCGTCGTCGGTCGCATCGAGGATGTCGACGCCGCCGGTGGCGAGCGCGTCGATGTCGGTGGCCCCGAGGCTGGAGATCGCGGCACCGGTGTCGGCGAGCGTGACGGTGTCGGACTGCGTCAGCGTCACGGTGCCGAGCGCGTTGAACTCCGCAAGGCTGATCGTCAGCACATTGTCCGTGGCGTCGATATGATCGACGCCGCCGGCCCCGAGGTTGCCGATGTCGTCGACCGAAAGCGCCTCGAGATTCGCGCCGGTGTCGGCGAGGGTGACATCGTCGCCGGCGGTGAGCGCGACGGTGCCGAGCGCCTGGTACTGCGCGACGCTGAGCGAGAGCGCGTCATCGGTCGCGTCCAGGTGATCGACGCCCAGGATGCTGAGCGAGGCGATCTGTCCGGCGTCCATCGAAGCGAGATTGGCGCCGGTGTCGGCGATGGTGAAGTCGGCGCTGGCGTCCACGCTCATCGCGCCGAGCGCGCCGAACTGGGCCACGCTCAGGGCGAGCATGCCGTCGGTCGGGTTGACGACGGCGACGCCTTCGGCGGCGATCTGGCCGATCTGAGAGGCGGAAATCGCCGCGATATCGGCGCCGGTATCGGCCATGATCGCGAAAGTATCGGGATCGATGGCGACGGGGCCGGTAATAAGGTGCGCGTACTGATCGGCGGTCCAGCTCAAAACGCCGTCCGTGGCGCTGATCACGTCCACATTGTTGGTTGCCAGCCCGTCTATCTGCGAATCGGTCAAGGCATCCAGAACGGAAGAATCGTCTGCCAGCGTCACGAAATCGGACGCGTTGAACGGCGCTTCGGACAGATAGGTCGCGAAATCGACAGTGATATCCGACATGGTGACAGTCCCTTCAGTTGTTTCAAAACCCGCCCACGTGCGCCAACGCCCTGGCGCCCGTCATTAAAATCCGATCGACCTTTCGATCAATTTAACGGTCGATAAATTTAACGCAGCCTCGATCAAAGCATTTGCGTGGCGTTGCTGGCGCCACACTCAGATGCTTCAGCGCGAGCGACGCAGTCATCTCTCGATCGTCAGTTTTCGAAAATCGGGGAAACTATAAGGTTTTGGCATGACAGAACAAGCAGAGCGGACGCACGGAATTGCTTTGTTTATTTGCTTTTTTTTAACGATTGCATATGCACCATCAGTTTCTTTTTGCAGTCGCAAGTGCTAGCGCTGCCTGACCGAATCACTTCTCGAAACGGAGGGCCGCTCCTATGTGGACAACGGCACGGCCAGGGAATTTTCCGTGACCGCAAACCTCGAACTGTCGGCTGGCCACAAGTCACCGATGGCCAAATCCATTGCTCGCATCGCCTGCAATTCGTGCCACCAGCTTTTCGCCAGCGGCGCGGCGCCGTAGAGGTGCATCAGGCCGCCCAGATGCGCCCGCATCGCCCTGGCAAGCCGTTGCGCGTAGATGGCGCACGGGTCGGCGCCTCGCGCGCGACGATCCAGCACGAGCGCGGCGAGATGGGCGCCGCGCAATGCGCCGGCAATGCCGTCTCCGCTAATCGGATCGAAGCGCATGGCGGCGTCTCCGATGCGCATCGCCGCTCCGGCGGCCCGCGATGAAACGAAGAGGCTAGGCGCGGCGGATGACGGCGGGGACGATGGTCCAAGCTGCGCGACGGCCCGGCACGAATACCTGGATTCACCAAGCAGCGCGTCAAGGCGGATGTTCTCGCCGAGCGCAACCCCCATCAGAACGGCCTCGCGGCCGCGGACAGGCAAGAGAACCAGCCATCCGCTCTCCACGGTCTCGACATGCAGCGCCCAGGCATCGGCCGCGTCGCGGAGAAGCACTTGCGCCTGCACCGCCTGCCGCGCGCCTCCCTCCAGATAATGACCGCGGCCGTCGGACCTTGCGGCAATAATGTCGGGCCCGCCGTCCGCACCTTTGTCGTCCCATTCGACCAGCTCGTTGCGCTTCAGCGCAGAGCGCATTTGCGAAGCCAGCGCCGCGACGTCGACCACGCGGGCCTGATCGTCGAGAATGGCGGGCTCCATACCATCCCAGGACAGGATCCGCCGCTCGAGCACAGGACCCTTCGCCGCATGCAGCAGAGCGGGCCCCCAAATCCGCTCGAGCAGAAAGAGCGCCGCGCCGTTCAAGGCAACGCACCGCGAACGCGGCGGAGCCACGGCGCGCATCGCGACGGGATGGGCGAGCCGCGTGAGGATCTGCGCGGCGCTGAGCCCGGCGACTCCGCCGCCGAAAATCGTGATGGGCTTCCTTCGCATCGGCCGTCAACGGCCGGCGGCCGCCGCCTCCGCCAGAGCGGCCTCTATCGCCTTCTTCATGGCGTCCATGCGCGATGCTTGATCTTTCGCAACCGCGCCGACAGGACCGCCGCGGCCCTGCAGATTCTGGACGATCCCCTGCCCCGGCTCGAACATCCGATCGACGGCGTCGGGCGTTATCAATTCGTGCAGCTGTTTCGCGCAGCCCGTCTCACCCGCATCGTTCGCGAACCAGGGCGGATAGCCGTTCGGCCAGTCCGGCGATGCAAATCTGGGACCGTATCCGTTCTGCACCAGAAAGCTCGCCGCCGAGTCGAGCGCGAACATCGCCAGATGCGAGAGGTCCAGCCATCGGCCACGCGACATACGGCCGAGCATGAAGGTGATGAACAGAACCTGGAGCAGGAGCAGATAATGGGCGTCGCACAAATCCTGAACGCCGTTCCAGGGCTCGGGCGCCGGACTGCCGGGAGGCGCTATTTTGTTGAGATAGGCGGCCGGCTTCTGGCCGGCCAGATGGGCCTTCACGCGGCGAAAGCGATCCCAATGATCGTCGCCCTCGTCGATGATCGTCTTGACCAGCTGCTTGAGCCGGAACCTCAAATCTTCCTGCTGCGGCATGGCGATATGATGCAGCGAAACCAAGATCCGGGTGTACATGCCGTCGAGTTGCTGGGGATCGTCATTGTAGATCGAGCTTGGCGCTTCGATCGCGATGAACTGGTCGAGAACGTCCGGCTGCAGGGCGCGCAACGCGAAATTGCGCCGCAAATCCTGTCCGATGACCTCCGCCCGCGTGATCACCGGCGGACACCCAAGCATTCGCAGCATTTCGTTGACCCAGCGAAAATGCCGCATCTCGTCGACGGCGATACCGAAAATCTCCGCCCGGGCCTGATAGCGGCGCAACGCGCCCCTGCGCCATCGGCCGGGCGGCCTTGCCGGCGCCGCGATCGAATATTTCGCGAACAGATATTCGACGCACAGCGCGTGCTCGAGCCTGGCCAGGCCGGCCAGTTCGTGCGCGATCTGGTCGAGCGTCATGATCTGGTCCGGATCGATCAGCGGCCATTCGGGCTTGCGCGGCACGACGCCTTCGCGGTCCGAGGTGACGATCGGCAGCGTCTCCCAGTTCATGATCAGATCGGTTTCGCTCATATTGCCGGCCATCCATTCGGCCGGCGTGCTCGCCGGCCTGGCCGGCTCGGGCAATGTGCGGTCGCGCTGGAAATTGAGAACCTGCGCGTCCCCGGTAATTCCAACGACGATGTCGGGTTTGCTAGAGGCCCAATAGTAGCAGTAGCAATCGGCGAAATCCCATTGCCATGGCGAGCACAGATTCTGCGTGAGTTCGCCCGGCGGTATGAGGTCGGGATCGATCACGCCGTCCGGCGTCAGGAAGCTGTCGCGCGTTCCCGTGACGATGGCGTAGACGAGCCCTCCGCCATCGCCCCGCTGCAACGCTGGCAGTGCCGCATTTTCTTCCAGCGCCGTCTGAATTCCGGCGAGCCGGTCGCGGTCGGATTGCGATGCGGGCAGCGGTCCCACGACGACGGTGCGCGTTCCGGGCTCCAGATCGATGATTTTGCGCAGCACGAGATAGCCGTCGACACCGGCCAGGGACGCGACTTCGTCCTTCGCCGGCTCCTTGCCGAACCGCGCCTTGACGAGCAGCAGGAAGAGGTCCTGTTTGAGGTCGTCTTCCGTCAACGCCGGCAGGGCCGGATTCTCGGCCAGCTTCAGCGCCCTGAGCTTGGCGCCGGCGCCGTATTGGAAATCGAACACAAGACCCGGAAGAAAATGGCGGTCGAGCACGCGCACGTCGAATTCCAGTCCGGGATGCGCGTTGCCGACGCCGCTTTCGGGACGCGCGGTCATCGGATTGCCTGCGACGAGATGGTCGGCCCGCGCCGTCAGGTTGCGCGGCAGAACGGGGCGGATCGGGATTTCGCTGCTCATCTCGGCCTCGTCCGGTCATCCGGGAGCGTGGCGGCACCGAACAGTTTGGGACGCGCCGCGCTGAGCGTCGCATAGGCTTCCAGGCAGAAGCCGAGCCAGCCGCGGATGTAATCGCAGTGCGTCCGGCCGCGTGCGGCGACTTCGTGATAGCAGCCGCCGCCGCACAGATACCGCGCCCAGCAGGAGCGGCATGGTTCCTGGCGGTCGACGGCCTTGTCGGAGAGATGATCATGGCGGCGTTCGTCGTCGATTCCGCCGGCGAGGCTGCCGAAGCGAAAGCGGTCATCTCCCACCAGGCGGTGACATCCGAACGCGTCTCCGTCGGCGTCGATGCTGAGGTAGCCGGCACCGGCGCCGCAGGGATGCGCGCGGGCCGAGCCCTTGTGGAGCTCGTGCAGCGCGGTCTGAAGATTGGCGAAGCCATAACGCTCGCCGGCGAGCAGCTTTGCCAGGGCGTGGCGGCCGCATGCGATCATCGCCTGCGTGAAGCGGTCCGCAGCCTCGCCATGGATTTCCGTCTCCGGCCTGGGCGCGGCGACGACCGGCGCGAAACCGGCCGCATCGAATCCGAGCGATAGAACGTGATCGAGCACCGGGATCAGCGGACCGGTTTCTGCCGTCACTGTCATGCGCGCGTCCAACTGGCGGGGCCGCTGGTCCAGCAGGTGCCCCAGCCCGCGCAATGTGCGCGCGGTCGACGGCTTGCCGCCCAGCATCGGGCGCTGGCGGTCTTGAACGCCGTCCGGCCCGTCGATGCTGACGGTGATGCTGAAGGGATAGTCATGGAACAGCTGCGCGTCCGCCGCCGTGACCAACGTCGCATTGGTCGTCAGCGAAAACGCACAACGATGCCCGCTGCGCTGCGCCGCGTCTGCGGCATGGCGCACTGTGGCATGCAGCAGCGCACGGTTCAGCAGCGGTTCGCCGCCCATGAAAGCGATGACGACGCGCGACCCCGCCGGCGCCCATTCCAGGAGGCGGTCGACGCTGGCGCGGGCCGTCTCCAGGCTCATCACCTTCTTGGCGCCGCCGAAAGTGCCCTGCTCGGCATAGCAATAGCCGCATCCCATGTTGCAGCTTTGCGCGATGTTGAGCGACAGCGCGGTGATGTTCGGCGGCGCGGCCGGAGCGGTCGGCGGTTCCGCGGTCGGACGATCGAGCAGAGCGGCAATCTCGGCCGGCATCGGCTCGGCGCCATTCAGGCGAAGCGCACGTTCGAGCCGCTGCGCGGTGTCGTCGCCGATGTCGTAAATCCGGCTGCCGCCAACGACAAAAAGGTGATGGCCCGCCGCACTGGAGAACGGCTTCAGCCTGGCCGATGGCGCCAGGGCGATCATCGCACGACGCCGTCCGGTGGCTTCAGAGTTGCGGTCCGCGCCGCGCTCTGCCGGAGCTCGGCGGCGTTCTCGCGTTCCTTCTCGGCGCGAATGGCGTCGAACCAGCGCCTGAACGCCTCCATCTGGCGCCGCGTGAGATGAAGCGGCCGCCGGTCCGAGCCGCGCATCAGCGCCGGCATGCGCTTGTCGTAATAGACCGAGAGCGGATCGTCCTGGCAGCGGATCCATTGTTCGATCAGGCCTTCATTGTCGCGCACGATCTGCTCGAAGAATTCCTCCGCGCTGTTGCGGCGATGGCGCCAGGTCCCGAGCGCAAACAAGGGCAGATCCGTCACCGTTCGGGCGCTCAAATCGCCCCAGATCGGCTTGCCGGGATCGATTGGGACCTCGCCGTCGCCGCGATACACCGCGGCGCTCGCGTTCTCCTCGCGTCGCTGCTCCGCCCAGGCGTCGAGATTGCTGGCGCCGGCGGTTTCGAAGGCGCGGTCGAGCAGATCCTGGATTTCCATTTTCGCGGCGAGGATGTTGCCGCCGGCGGCCCATGCCGGATCGCGCGGGCCGGCCCGGTTCTCCTTGTCGATCAGATCGTCGGCAATCGAAATGGGCGGGCGACGGTCCGGCGAGAAATGCGGCGGGCCGACCACGATGCGCGCCTTCGCGGTTCCAACGCTTTTCAACGTGCAGGAGATGATCCCGTCTCCGAGATCGTCGACCAGCCCCAGGCTGGAAAGAATCGCGCCGTCGCCCCGCCAGGTCGCGAAAAGACCGGGCGGCAGCTTTCCCACGTCGGCAAGCGGACCGACGGCAGCGCGCATCAATTCGCTGAGTTGGGTGTCCCGGGCGCGATAGAGCGCGAGCGTCGAACGGATCTGGGCCAGAAGGCGCCCCAGCGCAGCCGGCAATTCGCCATACCGCACCAGCTTGTAATCCATCCAGGCGGCCTGCGGGTTCAGGATGAGCTGCGTGCCCGGGAGCGCGAAATCCTTCCATTCGTCATTGGCCTTGAACCGCAGGATGAGCCAGTCGAGCAACCATGCGATCGGGCCGCGGCTCCGGGGCACCTGCTTGAGGCGTTCGCCGAGGTCGCGAGGGCCATAGGCCAGCCCCTTCGGGGCCGTGAAGCGCAACCGTATATGCGGAAAATCCGCGCTGGGCCGGATCGCGCGCAGGCTCCCCATCGCGATGCCGCCGCTGTCCGGCGGGACAAGCGGCTGCGGCGCCTCCTTTGGCGAATAGCCCTTCAGCACATGGCTGTCATGATCGTCGCCGCGAAACCGGAGCGCGGCTTCTATACGATCGCCTTCGGAATGGGTCGCGATATAGGCCTTGTGATTGGCGTGACGGATTTCCCAATCGATGTCGGCAAGCGACAGGCCGTTGTCCCGCAGACCCTTTTCCGTGAGACGGCTGTCGTTCGCGGGCTGGCCGTCCCATTCGCCGTGCAGTTCGTAGAACGGACAGACCGGCCGGATCCCCATTTCATCCTTGAACAGAATATACGGATCGTCGACCTGGCTGAGCGTTCCGGTCCTGTCGTCGACATTGAAGCTCGGCTCGGGATAGATGGTGGTGCGCGCGGAGCCGCGCGGCCGCAGGTCGGGAAAGGTCCACCGGAACGCCGGAACCGGATCGCGCGATCCGCCCGCGCGCGCAAACGCGATGGGCTGCTGCAACCAGATTCTTCGAATGGCCAACCCTGCCTCCGCGAGCGGTAGAAACGCAAACCCGGCAGCGACGCATACTTAAGGTAGAGTGGAAAAGAATTTCGGCGGGAATGCAAAACCAATAGCGCCATGAATCGCCCGCGCGCGTGCAATTTCTGTGGATGACTTGAAGAAGTCCGAGTCACAATTGTGAAGGCGTTTGTCGGGTTCAAAATTCCGCTGGCTCAACAGACGCTTTGCCGATGACGAAGCACGGCTATTCGCCGGGTGCCGGTAAAAGAGTCAGATTGACGCTTTTCGGTGCGCCGGAATCTGTCACGGCTTCGCAAGAGCGGAAATTCGCGCCACATCGGCGACCCGGCATTACAAGCCGACAATCTTCCTTGTCCGACGTGGCGTCATAATGCCGAGCGCCGAACGGCTGAGCCATGGCGCCGCCTGACGCCCTGCCCTATGGTTGTCGCAACGGTGGATTTGGACCGAAACTTCCATGGCCGACGGCGCGCCACCTCGCAAGCTTGCCACAATCGTGGCCATCGACGTGGCGGGCTACTCCGCACGGACGGAAGCGGACGAAACCAAAACCACCGCCGAAATAGCGGCGCTGCGCGGGCTGATCGAATCCATCGCGGAAGCGCATGGCGGCAGGGTGTTCAACTCCGCCGGCGACGGCTTCATGGTGGAGTTTGGTTCGAGCCTGTCGGGCGTCGAGGCCGCACGCGAATTCGCGCAACGGGCCGAGCCCAGGGTGCGTGTCGGCGTTCATGTCGGCGATGTTGTCGTGCAACCCAACGGCGATCTTCTCGGCCACGGCATCAATGTCGCGGCCCGCCTCATGGCGCGCTCGGAGCCGGGAACCGTGCTGGTCTCGGCCGATGTGCGGCGCTTGATAAGGGGCCCTATCGCCGAGCACATGGTCTCGCGCGGCACGATGCAGCTCGACAAGATGGCGGAGACCATCGAGGGGTTCGCTCTGCAGACGGCGGCGCCGAGCACCGTCATCCCGCAGGCGAAGAATAGCGAGCCCCTGCTTGCTGTTCTGCCGTTCGACAATCTGTCCAACGATCCGGAAATGCAGTTCTTTTCGGATGGCGTGAGCGAAGAGATCATGCAGCGGCTGATGCGCGGCGCGAAGTTGAAGGTTGTCGGGCGGACATCGAGCTTTCAGTTTCGCGGCGATCGCAAGGGGGACGCGGCGAGAGCCCTGAACTGCACCCATGTTCTGGACGGCTCGGTGCGTCGCGCCGCGGCGAATGTGCGGGTTTCGGCGCATCTGGTCGAAACGGGTTCACAGACGACCCTGTGGTCCGACCGGTTCGACAGTTCGCTCGAGGACGTCTTCGCCGTTCAGGACCAGATCTCCGAGAGCATTGCCAATGCGCTGCGGCGGACCTTTTCGAGCGTGTCCAGCAAGGCGATCGACTCCGCGGCCTATGATCTTTATCTCCGCGGCATTCAGACGGTGTTTGTGTCGAAGGACCTGCTGCCCGGTATCACGGCGCTTGAAGAGGCTACCCGCCGGGCGCCGCAATTCGCCGAAGCGTGGGGAAAGCTCGCCGAATTGCGGGCGCATTTTCTTTTTCACCAGCCCCATGCCGAGCGCGAAAGCCTCGCCGCGATGGTGACGGCGGAAGCCGGGCGGGCCCTGGCGCTGGACCCCCACAATCCGGCTGCGCGGCTGGCCCTGCTCCTGCTGATGCCGCCCTGGGGGCGGTTTATCGAAGCGGAGACGATCGTAGAACCGCTGCTGCAGGATTCGCACACCGACGGCTATACGTTCCAGTTTTCCGCCACCCATTACATGTCGGTCGGGCGCATGCGCGACGCGGTCGCCATTGCGCGGCGCGGTTACGAACTGGACGCGCTCAATCCGCTGTCGTCGCATCTGCTCGGCTTTTGCCTCTGGTACGCCGGTCAGAACACCGAAGCGCGAAGACGAACGGAGAGCGCGCTGGCGCGGGCGCCGGACAACCACTTCTCGGCGATCAATCTCATACTCATGGGTGCCGAGGCACAGGACTGGGCTGCGGTCGACGCGCTGATGTCGCCTGCCAGGCTGGCGCAATACCCGCTGCGCCAGTTCGCGCGCTCGGCGATCCAGTATGTGAAGATGACCCGCGATGCTTCGCCCCAGCTGCGCGCTCGTGCGCTGGACGCCGCGCGAAAGGATTTCGAGGAAACCGGGTATGTGGACTTGCCCGCCCTCGCCATCGCGTCTCATTTCGGCGCCGCCGACGAGGCTCACAAGATAGCCGCGGCGGCAAAGTTCAGGCCTGCGGGGGACGGCCGGGACCAGATGGGCTTCGACGCCTACCGGTCCTATTTCCTGTTTCATGCCTATTGGCCGGAATTCCGCCGGGATCCGCGCTTTGCTAAGGTTTGCGCGAGGCTCGGTCTGGTCGATTACTGGCGCACGACGCAGCACTGGCCCGATTGCGAAACCGAGCTTGCACCGTTTTACGATTTCCGGGCCGCGTGCGAAAAGGCCTCCTAGACCAGCCGGTTCGACAAACACGATCGTCCTGCCGTTTCTCTGTTCCATTGACATCGATCTGGGGATTCTCGACGTAGCGGATGGGGGCAAATCAGCGATGGCGGATTACGACATCGTCGTCATTGGCTCGGGCTTCGGCGGTGCTGTCGCGGCATGCCGGCTGGCGCAGAGCGGCTCGAAGGTCCTGGTGCTGGAGCGGGGCCGTCGCTGGTCGCCCGAGAATTTTCCGCGCGGGATGACCGATCCCTGGCTCTTCAGCCATCGCTGTCCACAGAGGTTCAATGGATGGCTGGACCTGCGCGTCTACCCGCAAATGATCGTCCTTCTCGGCGCAGCCGTCGGCGGCGGGTCCCTCAGCTATGCAGGCGTTCTGGTGGAAGCGGATCGCGAACGCTTCGCGGCAGGGTGGCCGCCGGAGATCACCTTCGAGACGCTGAAGCCGTATTATGATACGGCGCGCAGGATGCTCGCCGTCGCGACGGTCCCCGGCGGACAGGAAACCCACCGCGCCCGGATAATGAGGCGCGCCGCGGAGACGCTCGGCTTTGCCGATCGGCTGCGGCAGGTGCCCCTGGGCATCGCGTTCGACGAGCAATATTCCTATGAGCTTCACGATCCCATCAGCGCGACCCATTCCAAGCCCTTTGTGAACGCGCATGGCGTCCGCCAGGGCACCTGCGTCCATCTCGGCAATTGCCAGGTGGGGTGCGAAGTCCTCGCGAAGAATACGCTGGACCTGAACTATCTCGCGATTGCGGAACAGAAAGGCGCGGAGATTCGCCCGCTCCACGTCGTGCGCAGCATTGAGCCCGACGGGACCGGCTATCGCGCGCATTATAGCCGCATCCATCGCGGGCGCCCGATCGCCGAGAGTGTCACCGCGGAGCGGGTCGTTCTGGCGGCCGGCTCCCTGGGTTCGACAGAGCTGCTGCTGCGTTGTCGCGACCAGTACCGGACCTTGCCCAGGATCAGTTCCGCGCTCGGAGCGTCCTGGAGCGCCAATGCGAACGTCATGACGTCGGCGACCTACCCTCGCGCCGTCGAGGTTCACCAGGGCCTCGGACCGATGATCTCGTCCACGCTGAATTTCATGGACGGGAAAATGAGCCCTCACCGCTTCGTCATCGAAGATGACGGGCTTCCGAATTTCGTGCTCAACGCGCTTGCCGGCCGGCACTACGATTCCTGGCTGTGCCGTTTGCTCGGAAAGCTGCTCTGCAGGGGATACGGCGAATGGAACCCAATGGCGCAGGAGATGATGTGGTTGGGCGCGGGCATCGATGCCGGAAACGGCCGGCTCGGACTGCGGCGCGCGTTCTTCGCGCCGTGGCGGAAAAATTTGAGCCTCGACTGGCCATCGCAAGATTCCCGGCGCGAGATGGCGAGCATATTCTCGGTCCATTCCCAATTGTCGAAGGTCGAAGGCGGCACGGCGAGAGTATCTCCGATGTTGAAATATTTGGGCATGTCCAACACGGTTCATCCACTCGGCGGCTGCGCGATGAACGCGGACGCCGCCATGGGCGTCGTCGATCACCGTGGCGAGATACACGGCCATCCCAATCTGTTCGTCCTGGACGGATCGATCGTGCCCAGGCCGCTGGGGCGCAATCCATCGCTGACCATCGCCGCGCTGGCCGAACGCGGCGTGGAAATGATGTCGAAGGGAAGCGGAGCCTGAAACACCTCCATATCACCCGGGGCGGCAGCGCGATGGTGTCACGGCGACATGCGCGTCCTAACTGGGATTGAGGCGCGGCAGCATCTCACGTCGCTTTCGGCGATGGTGGGACTCGCTTTTTAGCGACGCGATAAAGCGCCGGCAGCGGATTTTAAGATCCGCGATATCGACCGGCCGGCCGGCATAAAGCGCTGCGTCGAGACCTTTGACGATGGCCGCGACGTCGTCCTTCTCCCGCCCCGTCCACGATTTTCGCAGCGCCGAGAAAATCCTTTCCAGCGACGCGCTTTTCGGCAGGTCCCGGCGTTCCTGCGCATAGGTCTGCAGAAAGTCTCTCAGTTCCTCCGCCGTGCGGACATGGTCCAGCGCCCGTTTTCCCAGCGGTCGTGAACCCGGCTTTTCCAGAACAGGCTTTGCCGTTCCGGCCGCCGGCGCGTCATCCGCCACAAGACGAGCGATCCTGCGCCGCGACGTCCATCTCCAGATCGCGGCGAACGCCAGCACAGCGGCCAGGACGGCCATAAGGCCATACAACAGGAGATGAGAGCCGGCATTCGCGAGCAGAGTTGGCGCGCGGGGCGATGACGCCGGTTCGGACCGCGCCGTCACCGTCCCCTGACGTATTCCATCGAGGCCTGCCGCCGAGGGCACCTGCGCGGCAGCGGCCGGCAGCACATCGACCACCCGTTCCGCCAATTCGGCCGTGGCAGGTTTCCGGTTGACGATGTCCCACCAGGAAACCCGTATCGCCGGCAGGACCAGGCGCCCCGCCTTCTGCGCGATCAGGCTGTAGCTCTCCTTGCGCCAGCCCAGGATCGCGCCGTTCTTTTGGTCGATGTCCTCGCCCATCGTCGGCTTGTCGGCATAGACCTTGAAGTCCCTGCGATCCTGCTGCCGTTCGAGATCGGGAAGCTGGCTGCCGACCGCGCCATCGGCCAGCAGCATGATCTTGCGGGTCATCGGCTCGCCGACATGCATCGGCCGCGACGCATCCGAATCCTCGATGATCTTCAGCGACGTCAGCGGCAGCCACGGATCCATGGCGGCGGCGGGCGGCTTGACGTTAAGCTGCGTCGCGTTGCTGGCGACGCTGAAGGGCTCGGCCCCATGGGCGTTGAAGAAATCCAGCGCCTGCCGCACGCCGCTGGAAAGTCTCTCGCCCAGCGGATTGACCGCTGCCGCGAGGTCCGGCGCCTCGAATTTTCCCTGCAGCGTGACGGACGGGATCGTGAGTTTTCCCGGCTGCAGCGGCGTGATGATGAAATGGAATTCCGCCACCTTGGCGACGACGCCGTTCTCGACTTGGTCGTGGACCTCCGGCTTGCGCGGCGGCTGGACAATGGCGTTGCCGACGCCGATGTCGCCCAGCGATACGTCGAAGATGTTTCCCCGTATCACGCATCGGACGGTGTAGCGTATGGGCTGGTTCTGATACGGCGTTGCCGTGCTGGCCTCGGCGCTGACGGAAATGATATTGCCGTCCGCGTCCGACATCGTCTGGGCGGTTCCATGGTCCGCCGCCGCCCATGCCACCGCCGGCGAGAAAATCCACAACGCCAGGACAAGCGAAAATCTCGTCATCACGGGCGTGCCCCTTGCGCCAGGCCGCTCTTGCGATCCTCGATCGCAAACTGGTTTCTCAGGAAGGACCCCGGATCGCTCGGGACCCGGCCGAGCCATTCGTCGGCGGTGACATCGCGCTGCGGGCGCCGGGGCGCACCGCCGATCGCACCATCGCGCCCGCTCGGCGGTGCCGCGCCGTTCTGCGGGGCCGCCGGCTGCGAGCGTGCCTGCTGCTGTTGTTGCCGCTGTGCGTCCTGTCGACTGTCTTTTGACTGTTCGGATTGTTGCTTGGAACCTGGCGTGGCCTGCGCCGGATTCTTCGCGCTGCCCTGACTTTTCTGCTGTTCGCTTTTGCTTTGTTGCTGGGACTGTTTCCCGCCCTTCTGCTTGTCCTGGGGCTCCTGGCTCTGCGGCTGTTTCTTCTGTTTCTGCTGCTGCTTGTTTTGCGCCAGCAGTTTCAGGGCGATGGCCAGATTGTGCCGGGCGCCGACATCGCCGGGCCGCTGCTTTAGAACCGCTTCATAGCTTGCGACGGCATCTTCCACACGGCCCTGCATGAGTTGGGCATTGCCCAGATCGTAAAGCGCGTCCAAACCGCCCTTCTGCCGGCTCGCATTCTTGAACAGGACGGCGGCCTTGTCATAATCCCCGGCGCGATAGGCGGCGACGCCGCGCCGGTAGGGCGTGTCGAATTCCTTCATCGCCTTTTTGTAATCGCCGCGCTGATAGGCTGCCCGCGCCTGCTGTTCCCGGTTGAGAAACAGATCGGCGGCCGTGACGGCCTTCGCAGGACCGGCCGGATAGAACATCATCGAGAGCAGGACGACGGCTGGAAAAGCCGCGCCTTTTCTGAACCAGCGCAGCAGCAGCAGGGCCAGAACCAGCGCCGGGACATAAAACTGATCCGCCCAGACGCGCGCGCTCTTTTGCGTCATGGATGCTTTGTCGCCGGCGGCTTCGACGCGGTCCAGAATGGCGCGGGTGTCGCTGTCGGTATAGTTCGCCTCGACAAAAAGCCCGTGACCCGTCGCGGCAAGCGTTTGCAGCCGGCCGGTGTCGAGCCCCGTGCCGACGCCCATGGTGTAGATCGTCGCATTGCCGGCGGCCCGCGCGAGCGCGGCGAAATCATCCTCCTGAAAGCCGCCGTCGCCGATGACGAGAATGGATTTGTCGTCGCCGGGCTCCGCCTTCAGCATGGCGGCCGCCATGTCCAGCGCCGGCTTCAGGCGGTCGCCCTGGATGGTGACCAGCGACGTATCCAGCGCGGGCAGCAGGTTTCTGATCGTCCGAAGATCGTCGGTCAGCGGCGTCACCATATGCGGCACGGCGGCATAGGCGACCAGCCCGATGCTGGTGCCGCGGCTCATGTCCAGCAGGTCTTCGATCTCCTCGCGCGCACGCACGATGCGCGACGGCTTCACATCCGTCGCGTTCATGGTTTGCGAAAGGTCGAGCACGATGACCAGATTGAGCGGCGCCCGGAATGTCGGCTCGTCCATGTAGCTCCAGCGCGGTCCGGCCATGGCCACAATGCCGCACACCCATGCCGCGGACCACAGCAAAAGCGGCGTGCGGATATTTCTTGCGGCGACGCGCGGCGTCTTCACCAGATGCGGCAGCAGATGCCGGTCGGCGAAGCGTTCCAGCAAGCTGGTGCTCTCCGCCCGGTAAAGCAGCACGTACAAGAGGAACATGACGGGAATCGCCAGCAGGCCCCACAGCCATGCGCCCTGCGCGAAATGAAACAGGCTAAAATCCACGGCGCACCTGCCTGAAGAGCGGCAACAGCGACAGCAGCAGCAGCGCCGCCAGCGCGCCGCCGAGCGGATAGCGGTAGAGGGGCCGGCTGATCATATAACTGCGGGCCCCGGCCTGCGTCTTTTCGAGCCTGTCGATCTGCGCATAGATCTTCTGCAGCGCTTCGGTATCCGCGGCGCGAAAATAGCTGCCGCCGGTGATGGTCGCGATTTGGCGCAGCAGCTTTTCGTCGAGATCGAACTGCGTAAGCACGATCTGCCCGTTCTCGTCGGGGATCGGCACCAGTCCCTGGGTGCCGACGCCGATCGTGTAAATCCGGATGCCGTATTGCCGCGCCAGCTTTGCCGCGGCAAGCGGCGGGATGGTGCTGGCATTGTCGCCGCCGTCGGTCAGCAGGATCAGGATGCGCGATTTTTCCGGCCGGTCGCGCAGGTTGAGCACCGCGAGCCCGATGGCATCGCCGATCGCGGTCGTGTCCCCCGCCTCCCCGACCGCGGTGTTGTCGAGCATCTTGCGGACCGACAGCGTGTCGAGGGTCAACGGCACATGCAGATACGCCATGGAGCCGAACAGAATGAGGCCCACGCGGTCGCCCTGCCGCCGGCCGGCGAAATCGCTGACCACCGATTTGACGATGTCGAGCCGGCTGACCTGTTCGCCGTTCCTCGTGTAATCCAGCGCCGCCATCGAGCCCGACAGATCGACCGCCAGCATCAGATCGTATCCCGCGTCCTGAAGCGGCGTGAACTGGTCCACCAGTTGCGGGCGCATCAGGGCACCGGTCAGGCCGAGCCAGAGCAGGCCCAGCACGAGCAGGTAAGGCCGGCCGGATTTTCTCTCTCCCGGCTGCTTCGGAAAGACGGCTTTCAGCCGGGCGATGTGCGGGAAGAAGATTTCGGGTGCGCCCGGTGCATTTTCGATTCTCGTGCGCGGCCACAACGCGCGGATCAGGAACGGCAGCCCGAGCAGCCCGATCATCCACGGCCAGGCGAAGGAGAACACCTACCGCACCCATGTCTTTGCGGCATCGATCAGGACCTTCAGGGATTCCCGCCGCACGGGCAGTCCCGGCGGCGCATAGGGCGCCTCGATCAGCAGCCTCCCGCGGCGCGTCCAGTCGAAACGGCGGGGATCCTTCGCGGTCAGCCAGCGCAGCCAGTCCGGGCCCACGAGACCGGCGCACTCTGCCCGGGAAAACCGCCGCATCGCGACGCGGCGCATGAGGACGGAGAGCGCCGCCGCGACGTCCTGTGCGTTGCCGTCGTTCAACTGCGAGCCGAGCACGCCGAGCCTTCTTAACGCATCGCCTTTCCAGCTTCGCCGGTAGGTGCGGCGGCGCCAATAGAGCGCGCCCGCCACGATCGCCGCAAAGGCCAGCAGCGCCCACCAGCCCGGCGCCAGCGGCCACCAGCCGATATAGTCGAGCCCCGTGATGTCGTAGAGCTGCGCCAGCAGATTGTCGGGCAGCTTGGTCAATGTCCGGTCTTCCCGATATTCAGGCGGCGCAATCCGCGCAGAAGATCGCTATAGACATCTTTGTCCGTATGCAGATCGACGATGCCGATGCGCTGCCGCGCGGCGATCTCCTCGAGCCGCTTGCGGTTCTCGCGCCATTGCCGCGCATAGGCTTCGCGTCCGGCCCGGCTGTCCGTGTCGAGCGTGAGCTTTTGTCCCGCGTCGTCCGCGAAAACAATGGTCGCCATGGCCGGGATCTCGCGGTCGGCCGGATCGTTGACGGCGATCAGCACGACGTCGCATGTCCGGCGCAGATTTCCGAGCCGCTTTTCCAGCGCCCCCGCCGCGTCCTGAAAATCGCCGATCACCAGGAGCAGCGAGCCGGTCGGCGCCACGCGCTCGAGATATTTCAACGCAGTTTCCGGCGCCACGGGCGCCTTGTGCAGGCCCCGCGCCGTGCCGCTCAGCAGCTTCAGCGCCTGCCACAGCGCCCGCCGCGACCGCGCCGGCGTGAAGAACTGCATCCCGTCCGGCACGTCGCCGAAGACGATGCAGCCGACGCGGTCGCTGCTGCCGTTGCTCTGCCAGCCCAGCAGCGCTGCCGCCCGTGCCGCCTGCACCGATTTGAAGGTGCCGCGCGTGCCGAACCGCATGGCGGCATTGGCGTCGACGCAGAGGATGACGGTGCGCTCCCGCTCCTCGCTGAAGACCTTCACATACGGCTTGTCGGTGCGCGCGGTGACGCGCCAGTCGATGCTGCGGATATCGTCGCCGGGACGGTATTCGCGCACTTCGTAGAACGCCAGGCCCTGCCCCCGAAACGGCGAGGCGTAGTCGCCCGGCCCCGCCGCTACCGACCGCCGCCCGGAAACGACATGCAGGCGCGAGGCTTTTTTCCCCAGCCGGATCAGTTCGCCGAAATCGGGATACAGCATGGCTATGTCCCTACGGCACGGCCACGACGTCCAGAAGGCGCCCGACGATCGCGTCGCGCGATATGTTGTCGGCCTCCGCCTCGAAGGAGGGGATGATGCGATGGCGCAGGACGTCGGGCGCGACCGTCTGAATCTGCTGCGGCGAAACGTAGTCGCCGCCCTCCAGCCATGCCAGCGCCTTGGCGCAGCGGACCAGCGCCAATGTCGCGCGCGGCGACGCCCCGTGCCGGATCCATTCCGCCAGCTTTTCGTCATATTCCAGCGGAACGCGCGTTGCGCTGACCAGCGACACGGCATATCGCTTCAGCTTTTCGTCGATATGAATTTCCGCGCAGGCCCGGCGCGCGGCGAACACATCCTCCTGCGTGCTGATCGTTGTCGGCGCCGCCGGCGCGATATGCCTGCGGCGGCTGTCGTCGTAATCGAGAATCTGCAGCTCCTCCTGCGGCGACGGGTAGCCCACGATCGTGTACATCAGGAACCGGTCGAGCTGCGCTTCGGGCAGGTTGTAGGTGCCTTCCTGCTCGATCGGGTTCTGCGTCGCCAGCACCATGTAGAGTTCGGGCAGCTTGTAGGTCTGGCGTCCGACCGTGACCTGCTTTTCCTCCATCGCCTCCAGCAGGGCCGACTGCACTTTCGCCGGCGCGCGGTTGATCTCGTCCGCCAGCAGGATGTTGTTGAAGATCGGACCCCGGCGAAAGGTGAAGTCGCTTTTCTCGCGCACATAGATTTCCGTGCCGATCAGGTCGGAGGGCAGAAGATCGGGCGTGAACTGGACGCGGTGGAATTCGCCCTCGACTCCCTCGGCCAGCGCCTTCGCCGCCGTCGTCTTGGCGAGGCCGGGCATGCCTTCGATGAGAATGTGCCCGTCGCACAACAGGCAGATCAACATGTTGCGGATCAGCGCGTGCTGGCCGATGATCCGGCCTTCGATTCCGCTTTGCAGATCGGCGAGTTTGCGCGGCGGGGGATTCGGCGGAACGTTCGACAGGGCTTCCACGGGGTTCGCGGCGTTCGTCATGTCTTGCCTGATGAAGTCGATGAAACGGGCCGCTGGCGCCCGTGGCCGGCCAGAATTGCCCGGAGACGGACATCTGTCGAGTACGGCGATTCACGGTTCTCGCCCGGCCGGATGACAAAAGAGACAGAAACGATCCCGCGTGGACGAATATCGGCGTCGTGGACGCGGCTTCGAGGCGGCATCACGCTTCCAGCCGGTCTCCCGGTCGTCACGATCTTCGCCTATAAGATGGGAACGTGATCGCGAGCGTCCGCTTTCGTCATCTTTCATGAATAGCTGATCCGATGTGCCGCCCCAAGATTCACCCGGCCCCAGCCGTCAAAGGAGTTCAAATGCGCCTTCCATTAATCGCCCCCGCGGATCTCTCTCCGGAGCAGAAACCGCTCTATGACGATATGCGCAAGGGGATCGCCAGCAACTTCAACGCCTTCAAGGTGGAACGGGAAGACGGCGCCTTGATGGGTCCGTGGAATCCCTGGCTTCACGAGCCGGCGATCGGCAAGGCGATCTGGGACCTGACATTGGCCATGACGGCCAACGCCGTCTTGGCGGATCACGTCCGCCAGATCGCCATTCTCGTCGTCGGCGCCCATTTTGATGCCGCCTATGAGATCTACGCCCATTTCGCCGTCGCAAAGCGCGAAGGCATGCCGGCGGAGCGGCTGGCCACCCTGGTCGCGGGGCTCAAACCCGACGGTCTCGCCGCGGACGAGAGCGTCGCCTACGACGTCGCCTATGCTCTGTGCGGCGGCGGGACGTTGCCCGAACCGCTCTATAGCCTGGCCGTGTCGACCTTCGGTCAGCATGGCAACGGCGAGCTGATCTATCTCGTTGGGCTCTATGCGCTGGTATCGGCGACCCTCAACGGCTTTAACGTGCCCGTTCCCGAGCGGGAGTGATCACGCCCTGCCGGCGGCGTATTAAGCATCTTTCCGGCATCATAAGCGATGGATGGCCGGTACCTTGCGCGGGCCAGCCATCGCCCCAATCGGCGTAAAGCGGTTCGTCAAACGCGACGGCTGGAGCTACACCCTGTTCCGCGTGAACATGCGCCCCTTCTGGCTCGAGCGGCGCTTTATACGGCTGGCAGCCGCGCGGCGAGCGCGACGCGGATCAGGCGGCGTGGGTTTCCGCGCGCGCCTCGAAGACACGCGAGGCGGCGGCGAGTTTCTCGAGCGCCTCGCGTGCCTCGCCCTCCTCGATGATCAGCGGCGGCAGCAGGCGCACCACATTGTCGCCAGCGCCGACCACCAGCATCCCCTGCCGGAAAAGCTCGGCGACGAACTCGGTGTTGGGCACGCGCATCTTGAGGCCCAGCATCAGGCCCTGGCCGCGCACGTCCTCGAACACGGTGGGATGTTCGGACACCAGCCGCGCCAGCTGCTGGCGCGTGTCGTTGGCGACGTCGCGCACATGCTCCAGGAAATCCGGCGCCAGCACGACATCGAGCACGGCATTGCCCACTGCCATCGCCAGCGGATTGCCGCCGAAGGTCGAGGCGTGCGAGCCGGCCGTCATGCCCGAGGCGGCACGCTCGGTCGCCAGGCACGCCCCCATCGGGAAGCCGCCGCCGATGCCCTTGGCGATCGCCATGATGTCGGGCGTCACACCGCTCCATTCGTGGGCGAACAGCTTGCCGGTGCGGCCGACGCCGGTCTGCACCTCGTCGAAGATCAGCAGCAGGCCGTGGGCGTCGCAGATCGCGCGCAGCGCGCGCAGGAAATCCG
>JAATGL010000260.1 GCA_015654705.1 Alphaproteobacteria bacterium
AGCGTGGTTTCACGGATCGTGTCCCACATGCGCAGCAGATATTCGTAGTCGCGCTTGATCTCGACCTTGGTACGGTTTTCACCGGCGGTGCGGATGATGAGCCCCATGCCCTCGGGCAGTTCGAGCGCCTGCGCCGCCGATTTCAGGCGCTTGCGGTCATTGGCATTGGTGATCTTGCGGGAGATGCCGCCGCCGCGCGGGGTGTTGGGCATCAGGACGCAGTAGCGGCCCGCCAGCGACAGATAGGTCGTCAGTGCCGCGCCCTTGTTGCCGCGTTCTTCCTTGACGACCTGGACCAGGATGATCTGGCGGCGCTTGATGACTTCCTGGATCTTGTAATGGCGCTTGCGCATCCAGCGCTGCGCCGGGCGCTGCGATTGGAGCGGCTGGGCCGGTGCGGCCGCCTCGCCGGCGGACTGCACATCGACGATGCCCTGTTCGCTCTCGGCCTCGGCCAACTCGACGAAATCGGTCTCGATGGACGCGGTTTCGACGGTTTCGGAAGCCTGTTCTTCTTCCCCGTTCGGCTCCTCGTCTTCGTCGTCCTTGCCGTCGTCTTCCTGCGCGGCGCGGTTTTCGTAGATGGTCTCCACGCCGCTTTCGCCGTTGTGCTCGGCCCGTGCCGCGTTCGCTTCGGTCTGGTCTTCCGAGCGGTCTTCGGATTCCTCGGCGCCTTCGTCGGTTTGGCTTTGCGCTTCTGCTTTGGGACCCGGAGCGATCTCGAAGGATTCCACGTCGTCGTCGGAGCGGCGTCTCGCTTCGGCTTCCTGCTCGGCCAGAAGCGCAATCCGGTCGGCGACGGGGATCTGGTAATAGTCCGGATGGATTTCCGAAAAGGCCAGGAAACCCTGGCGGTTGCCGCCATATTCGACGAAGGCCGCCTGCAGCGACGGCTCGACCCGGGTCACCTTGGCGAGATAGATATTGCCTTTGAGCGGCCGCTTGCTGGCGGCCTCAAAGTCAAATTCCTCGACCTTCTGTCCGTCCAGAACGACCACCCGCGTTTCTTCGGGATGGCTGGCATCGATAAGCATGCGCTTGGGCATTGAAGTCTCCGCGCGTGCCGCATCCGTCCGTCGCGCGTCGTGGCGCAGACATCGGGACAGGCCGCGTTGTTGGGGACGGGCAGCGCAACGCGTCCGCCCGCGGCTGGGCCGCTGGACGTGGTAGGCATGCGCGCATTCCGTCGGTCATCGAAAAATCGCAGTCTTGCCGGCGAAGCCGGCGGGCAAGGTCTGGCCAGGCGGATCACCGCTCGGCCGGGCGCTGGGCTGCAATGGAAGGCTCCTGCACCGGACCACATACGGGCCTTGAGGGTGCGGCGTCCGGACCACTGCACCTTCAGGTCGGAAATTCCGAACCGCAGGCGGCGCAGCATGAATCACTTGTAAGTGCCCTCTGCCTTCACGGCAAGGGGACCACAAGGATTTGATAGTAATACCCGGTATGGCTAACAAATCGTCACCAGGCGTCTTTTGGGAAAATTCGAGGAAACTTTTGATCTCGGGAAAGTGACAGTTTTTCGTCAACCGGGCGGCAACCGGACTTTCCTTTGGATGAAATTCCGGTAACTATAAAGCCCAGGACCGGCGTGGGGCGCCGCTTTTCGCGGGAACCGGTCGCAAAAATACGTTGTGGGGAGCGAACGGGAACAGGGCAGCCTGGCTGCAATGAATGCGCCGCCATGCCGGCGGCGTACCGGGAGCGGGGGTTTTCGATGAGGAACAGGCCCTGGGTCGGCGCCCTTTTTGCGTTCGGCGCGACGCTGTCGATGGCGGTTCAGGATACGGCCAGGGCCCAGGAAGAGGTGCCCGAGACCGTGGTGGTGACCGGAACGCGCATCCCGCGGCCGGCCTACGACCTGCCCAATCCGGTGACCACGCTGGGCGCCGACGAAATCCAGCACAGCGGCACGACCAACCTGACCGACTACCTCAAGCGCATCCCTTCGCTCGCCGGATCGCTCGGAGACTTCGAGAACAGCGGCTACAACACCCATGAGGCCAACGACCTTTCCTCGCTGGGCGGCCTCAATCTCCTGGACCTGCGCAACCTCGGCTATGTCCGCACGCTGGTGCTGATCGACGGGCATCGCACGGTCAGCGAATCGACCGGCAGCGCTGCGGTGGACATCGACTCCATCCCGATCTCTCTGATCGATCGCGTGGACGTGGCGACCGGCGGCGCGTCCGCGGTCTACGGCGCGGACGGCGTTTCGGGCGTCGTCAATTTCGTCATGAAGCATGATCTTGAAGGGATACATGCCCGGGCCCAGGCCGGAACATCGGAGGATGGCGGCGGCAGCAAATATCTCGAGACCCTGGCGGTGGGTCACAATTTCGACGACGGCAAGGGCAACATCACCCTGGCCTTCGAGGGCTCCAATCAGGACAGGCTGTATTTCACGCAGCGCGATTTCACCAATGTGGGCGGCTTCACCGCCTTCGTTCCCAATCCGAAGGACAGGCACGACGATCCCAGTGTCCCCGATTTCATCCCCACCAACGACGCGCAGTTCATTTTCTCCGCTCCGACCGGCGCGATCACGACGGATTTCAGCAAGCTGACCAACAAGAAGGGCTATCCCAATTTCCTGGGAACCGGCGCGGTTTTCGACCGCGGGACCCCGGTCGGCGGCGGCGTGGCGATCGGCTCGTCCGGCATGCCGTTCGCCGAGGACCTGCAGGGCGATTTCCAGCCCATTGCGCGGCGCGACATCGCGCAGATCGCCGGCACCTACGAGTTCTCCCGCTACTTCAAGCTCAACGGCAGCTTTCAATATGCCGGCGTCGATACGAAGTCCTATTCCTATCCGACCTTCGACGACACCACGGTGCTGCTGGCGGACAACGCCTTTCTTCCCGCCAACGTCGCGGCCGCGCTGAAGGCGAACCGGCACCATGCCGGCATCCTGAGCGAGGACTATATCGAACTGCGCAATGCCGAAGAGGTCAAGCGCAACACCTACCGCGCCGTGCTCGATCTTTCCGGCGACGTGCCGAGCCCGTCATTCCTCAGCAAGCTGCGCTATGATGGCAGCTTCGTGTACGGCCAGACCGACGTCGACGACATCCAGATCGGCAATCGGGTCGAAGACCGCTTTTTCGCCGCGCTCGATTCGGTGATCGATCCGGCGACGGGAAAGCCGACCTGCCGGTCCAACCTCGATCCCTCCGCCGCGCCGCCGGATCTGAGCCTCGTCTACCGCGGGACCACCGGCTTCACCGACACCGATACGCTCGATCCCTCGCAATATCCGTTCACCTTCACGCCGGGCCCCAATTCCGGCTGCGTGCCGTTCAATCCGTTCGACCCGAAGGCGGACAATCGCGCCGCGATCGCGTTCATGACGACCAACACCCACACCCTGGGCGTGATCACGCAAAGCGTTCTCAACGGCTATTTCAGCGCCGATGTCCCGGCCTTCGAGGATTGGGGCTTCGCCCATCCGCTGAGCCTGGTGGTGGGTGGCGAGTACCGCAAGGAGACCAGCGAATCGACGCCGGATTCCCTGACCGAGGCCGGCCTTGTCTGGATCGGCGGCCAATCGCCGGTCAGCGGTTCCTTCGACGTGGGCGAGGCGTTCGCGGAAGCGTCGCTGCCGATCCTCGAAGACCGGCGCTTCGCCAGGGAGCTTTCGATCGAGGGCGCGGTGCGCCAGTCGCATTACTCGACGGCAGGCGACAGCACGAGCTGGAAGATCGGCGGGATCTATGCGCCGATCAACGGACTCAAATTCCGCGCCACCGACGCGGTGGCCGTCCGCGCGCCCAATATCGGCGAATTGTTCGCGCCGCTCGAACACGGATTCGCCTTCGTCGACGATCCCTGCGACAAGCTCTATGTCTTCAACGGCACGCCGTTCCGTCCGATAAATTGCACGATCATCGAGCACGCGCTGGGTTTCGCCGGCTACAAGGCCGGCCAGACCGCGACGCAGACCGACCAGAGCACGCCCAGCATCGTCGGCGGCAACACCAAACTGACGCCGGAGACCGCGCGGACGCTGACCGCCGGCGTGGTGCTGCAGCCCGACCGGTTCCCGGGCCTGGCGGTTTCGATCGACTGGTACAATGTCAGCATTGCCAACGCGATCGAGGCGCCCAGCGCGCAGAGCGTTTCGGACGAATGCGTCGATCTTTCCTCCATCAACAACCCGTTCTGCGCGGCGGTCCAGCGCACCTCCAGTCCGCCGTTCCCAGGTTCCATCAGCCTGGTGACCGCGCAGGAGATCAATGTCGCCGCCTTCGTCACCGACGGCGTCGATTTCGGCCTCAGCTATCACCTGGACCTCGCCGACCTGTTCCAGAAGGACGCGGGCACGCTCGATTTCCATCTGATCGGTTCGCGGCTGGACCGGCTGCAAACCACGCCGCTGCCGGGCGAAGCGCCGCAGGAATCCGCCAACACCTTCGACGGCGGCGTGGACGGCTCGGTGGCGCCGCGCTGGCAGGCCAATCTCGATATCGTCTGGGATTTCGATCCCCTCACGATCGACTACAACATCGACTGGTACAACGCCGTGCTGGCGGTGGACCGCCAGACATGGATCGCGCAGCCGGATATCTATGCCCCGCAATATCTGCGCATTCCGCCCCGCTTCGTGCAATCGATCCAACTCGACTATGAGGCGGTGAAAGGCTGGGACGTCTATTTCGGCATCGACAACCTGTTCTATCAGAAGCCTTCGATCGGCCAGAACGGGCTTCCGGCCGAGCCGCTGGGGCGTTTCTTCTACGGCGGCTTCAAGCTGGACACGGATTTCGGCGGCGTCGGCCTCTGACGGCGGAAATCCGCCCGGCCGGAGGCGCCTTTTTGCCACCGCCTTCGCGCGAATCCGCTATGCTAACCGGGCGTAAATGGTTCGGGGCCAAGTTTCGGCCCTCGACAAGGGCGCATGATGCCAATGGTTCCACGCACGAACGCCGTGGCGATCGGGTTGGTCGCGTGGATTTTGGCCTGGCCGGCTCTGGGCCAGGACGGCGCCGCGCCCAGATCCGCACCGATGACCGTCGACGACGTCATCGCCAAGGTCCTGCGCGACAGTCCGGCGCCCTCCCGGCCCTCCGCCGCCGCGGCGGGAACGGCCAGGGCCGCTTCCTCGGCGCAGCAGCCTATCGTGATGAGCGCGCGCATCGGCGAGCATGCGGACCGCACCCGGTTCGTGGTCGAACTCTCCGATCCGGTGAACATGCGAACCTTCACGCTGAGCAATCCCAACCGCGTCGTCATCGACATGCCGGCGGTGCAGTGGCATCTGAGCGGCCCGCCGAGACCGACCGGACATGGCGCGATCAAGAGCTACCGCTATGGACTCTTCCGCCCCGGCAATTCGCGGTTCGTCATCGATCTCGACCAGCCGGTCACGGTGTCGGACCCGCTGGTGATCCCGCCGGAAGGGGGCTCGGGCTACCGCGTGGTGATCGACCTGTTCCCGGTCGCGCAGCCCAAATTCGACCAGTCGGCGGGCTGGCCGGCCGATCTGAAAGCCAGGGAAACCGCCGCCGAACGCGTCGCCTCGTTGCCGCCTGCAGCGACGCCGGTTCCGCATGCGCCCGGCGCCAAGAGGATCATCGTCATCGATCCTGGCCATGGCGGAATCGATTCCGGAACCAATGGCGTCAATGGCTTGCTGGAGCGCGATCTGGTTCTGGATGAAGGGCTCAGGCTGGCGCGGGCGCTCAGGCACAACCCGAATTACACCGTCTACATGACGCGCGACACCGACGTTTTCATACCGCTGCGCGAGCGGGTGAATATCGGCCGCGCCCATCATGCCGACCTGTTCATCTCACTGCATGCCGATTCCAATCCGGATGCCAGCGTCACGGGGTTCTCGGTCTACACGCTGTCGGAATCCGGCTCGGACAAGGAAGCGGCAGCCCTGGCGCGAAAGGAAAACCAGTCCGACGTGATCGCCGGCGTGGATCTGGGCGGCGAGAATTCCGCCGTGGCGCCGATCCTGCTCGACCTCGAGCAGCGCGACACGATGAACAAGTCGTCGCGCTTCGCCCAGCTGATCGTCAACACGCTGTCGCGGGCGACCAATATCCTGCCGCGGCAGCCGCATCGGGCGGCCGCTTTCGTCGTCCTCAAGGCGCCGGACGTGCCGTCGGTGCTGATCGAGCTGGGCTATCTGTCGAACGCCGGCGATGCGGCGCAGATGAATACGGCGCGGTGGCGCGACGGCGTGGCCGATGCTATTGCCTCCGCCGTGGAGCGGCATTTTGCGCCCGCGACGGCAGCGGCGGCGCCCATATCGGAGTGACGCGAGGCACCGCCTCGCCATGAGTGCAGGTTATGAACGACAGACCGGACCCCCCGCCGTTGAAACCAGTCGCCGAAACTCGGCCGCGGCGCCGCGGCTTCTGGCGGTCGGTGTTTTTCTATTTCGGCCTGACGGTGGCGGCCTGCGCGCTGGCCGGCATACTGGTGGCGGCATTTTATATCTGGTCGGTGACGCGCGAATTGCCGAGCGTCCAGGCCTTGCAGAACTACACGCCGCCCGTGACCACGCGGGTCTATGCGGGCGATGGAACCCTCTTGGGCGAATATGCCCGCGAGCGGCGCATCTTCGTGCCGATCTCCTTCGTGCCGAGACTCGTGGTCGACGCCTTCACCTCGGCGGAGGACCGCAACTTCTTCAGCCATCCCGGCATCGATCCGGGCGGCATCGCGCGCGCGGCGGTCAAGGACGTCTTCAACGTCATCCAGCACAAGCGGCTGGAGGGCGCCTCCACCATCACCCAGCAGGTGGCCAAGAACTTCCTGCTCAACAGCGACGTGAAGTTCTCGCGCAAGATTCGTGAGGCGATCCTGGCGGTCCGCATCGACGCGACCTATTCGAAGGAGAAGATTCTCGAGCTTTATCTGAACGAGATCTATCTCGGCGAGAATTCCTACGGCGTCGCCGCCGCGGCGCTGAACTATTTCGGCAAGTCGCTGGACGAACTCGACATCGCCGAGGTCGCGTTCCTGGCGGCGCTGCCCAAGGCGCCCAGCAACTACGATCCGGTGCGCAATCCGCGCGGCGCAACGGAGCGGCGCAACTGGGTCATCGGGCAGATGGCCGACAACGGCTATATCAGCGATGCCGACGCCAAGGCCGCGATCGCCGAACCGCTGATCACCCAGACGCGCCCGCTGGGCAGCCAGGCGCAGGACGTCGATTACTATGTCGAGGAAGTCCGCCGCCTGCTTTACGCCAAATACGGCCAGCACGCGCTCTATGATGGCGGGCTGCAGGTCCGCGCCTCGCTCGACACGCGGTTGCAGAACTACGCGGTGAGCGCGCTGCGCGCCGGCCTGGTGCGTTACGACCGTCGTCACGGCTGGCGCGGCGCGACCGCCAATATCGGCGCCGCCGACTGGAAGACGGCGCTGTCCTCGGCGCCGAACCAGTCCGGCATCGAAACCTGGCGCGTCGCCGCCGTGATCGGATTCAATGACAATAAATCGGTGCAGATCGGGATCGCCGGCGGCACCCAAGGCACCATCCCGTTCAGCGAACTCGCCTGGGCGCGGCGGCAGCTTCCCGGCATGTTCCTCGGCGCGGCGCCCGCCCGGCCGCAGACCGTGCTGAAGCCCGGCGACGTGATCTATGTCGAGCCCGTCGACGACAAGGGCAATTACGGCCTGCGCCAGGTGCCGCAGGTGAACGGCGCCATCGTGGCGATGGACCCGCATACCGGCCGCGTGCTCGCGATGTCCGGCGGGTTCAGCTACGCCTCCAGCCAGTTCGACCGCGCGATGCAGGCGATGCGCCAGCCGGGCTCGGCGTTCAAACCCTTCGTCTATGCCGCCGCCCTCGACAACGGCTATACGCCGGTCAGCCAGGTGCTCGATGCACCGGTCGTGGTGGACCAGGGCCCGGGCCTCGGCCTCTGGCATCCGGAGAATTTCAGCCACAAATTCCTCGGTCCGGTGACGCTGCGCCGCGCCATTGCGCTGTCGCTCAACAACGCGACCGCGCGGCTGGCGCAGGAAATCGGGATGAGAAAGGTCGTGCCCTATCCCGAACGGTTCGGCGTCTACGATCATCTGCCGCCCTATCTGGCCAACGCGCTGGGGTCCTATGAGACGACCTTGATCCGGCTGACCACGGGCTATTCGGAATTCGTCAATGGCGGCAAGAAGATCAGCGCCTCGCTGATCGACCGCATCCAGGACCGCAACGGCGTCACCATCTGGCACCATGACGGACGGGTGTGCGAGGGATGCAACAACGCGAACTGGCGCGGCCAGCCCGAGCCGCTGCTGGCCGATCCGCGCGAACAGATCATCGATCCGCGTACGGCCTATCAGATCGTCTCGATGCTTGAAGGCGTCGTGCAGCGCGGCACCGGGCGTTCGATCCTGGCGGTCGGCAAGCCGCTGGCGGGCAAGACCGGCACCTCGAATGAGGCCAAGGACACCTGGTTCGTCGGCTTCTCGCCCGATCTGGCCTGCGGCGTCTTCGTCGGCTTCGACAATCCGCACTCGCTGGGCAAGTACGAGCAGGGCGCCACGGCGGCGGCGCCGATCTTCCGCGATTTCATGAAGGGTGCGCTGGCGGATCAGCCGCCGACGCCCTTCCGCGTCGCGCCCGGCATAGAACTGGTGGCGACGAACGCGATCACCGGCAGGCCCGACGATGCGAGCGACCCCAATTCCATCCAGGAAGCGTTCAAGTCGGGGACCGCGCCGGGCGAGGCGGGTGCCGCCGGCAGCGCCGTCGTTGGCGAGACGGCGGCGGCACCCGGCGCAGCCGCTGCGCCCAGCGATGTCGGCGAAGGTACGGGCGGCCTTTATTGAGCCGCTTTGACGGGCCGCCAAACTCTTCCTATATCTCCACCGCCGAACCGGGATTGCCATGCGCACCGAGACCGAACGCACTGTCGAAGAGATCCAGCAGGCCATCGCCCTGCTGAGGAGGCATCTTTGACTGGGACAAATCCGTCCGCCGCCTCGATGAACTGAACGCCAGGGCCGAGGATTCGGCCATCTGGAACAAGCCGCAGGACGCCCAGAAGCTGATGCGCGAGCGCCAGCAGCTGGACGAGGCCATGTCCGCGGTGCGCGCGCTGGAGAACGAACTCGCCGACGCCCTGGGCCTGATCGAGATGGCGGAAGCCGAGGGCGATGCCGCGATGGTCGCGGACGCTGAGACATCCATCGAAGCGCTGGCCAAACGCGCCGAGGAGGCGCGTCTGCAATCGATGCTGTCCGGCGAGGCGGACGCCAACGACACCTATCTCGAAATCCACGCCGGCGCCGGCGGCACGGAAAGCCAGGACTGGGCCGAAATGCTCTTTCGCATGTATATGCGCTGGGCCGAGCGCCACGGCTACAAGCTGCAGCTGATCGAGGAGAGCGAGGGCGAGGGCGCCGGGATCAAATCGGCGACCCTGCTGGTCAAGGGCCGCAACGCCTATGGCTGGCTCAAATCGGAGGCCGGCGTGCACCGCCTGGTGCGCATCTCGCCGTTCGATTC
>JAATGL010000129.1 GCA_015654705.1 Alphaproteobacteria bacterium
TGCCCGCCATTCTCGCGGATGCCCGGCGGATAGCCCTTGATGTAGCCCGGATCGTGCGCAGGATGGTCGAAGGGCGGCGAGAACAGCATCGACAGCTTCTCGTCGCGCCGCACCAGGTATTTGTCGACCGCTTCCATGGCGCGGGCGGCGCGCGTCGCCTCGGCGGCGCGCGAGATCACGGCCCAGGACTGGGCGATGGAATCGATGCGGCATTCGTTGTTGGAGACCGAGCCCAGCGGCGAGCCGTCGTCGAAATAGGCGCGACGGTACCAGTCGCCGTCCCACGCCTCGCGCTCCAGCGCCGTCTTCAGTCCCGCCGCTGCGTCGCGCCATTCGGCGGCATGCTCGGCATGATCGTGCTTCTCCGCGAGGCCCGCGAACGAGATCAGCGTCGAATAGAGGAACCAGCCGAGCCACACGCTCTCGCCCTTGCCGCCTTCGCCGATGCGGTCCATGCCGTCGTTCCAGTCGCCGGTGCCCATCAGCGGCAGGCCGTGCGCGCCGGTGGTGAGGCTCTTGTCCAGCGCCAGCGCGCAATGCTCGAACAGGCTGGCCTGCTTTTCGGAGATTGTCGGCTGGAAGAACGCGTCCCGTTCGCCGTCGCGCAGCACCGGCCCTTCGAGGAACGGCACCATCTCGTCGAGCACCGCGACGTCGCCGGTGACCTTCACATAATGCGCCACCACATAGGCGAGCCAGCCGCGGTCGTCGGAGACGCGCGTGCGGATGCCGCGCCCGGATTCGGCCAGCCACCAATGCTGCACGTCGCCCTCGACGAATTGCCGCGCTGCGGCGCGCAGCAGATGCGCGCGCGCGATCTCGGGCCGCGCGATGCAGAGCGCCATCACGTCCTGCAACTGGTCACGGAAGCCGTAGGCACCGCTCGCCTGATAGAATCCGGTGCGCGCCCAGACGCGGCAGGCAAGCACCTGATAGGGCAGCCAGCGGTTCAGAAGGATGTCCAGGGCGCGGTCCGGCGTCTTGACCTGCACGGCGCCCAGCGTGTCGTCCCATTGCTTAGTGACCTCCGCGAACACCGCGTCGAGATCGGCTTGGCGGTATTTCGCGACCAGCGCCTCGGCCTCCGGCCTGGTCGCCGTCTCGCCGAGGAAGAAGACCATCTCCACGACGCCGGCGGCGCTGAGCCTGACCGGCGCCTGCAGGACGGCACAGGGATCGAGCCCCGCGCCCACCCGGTTGGACAGCGCCATCCCCGGCGTCAGGCCCAGCGGATTTTCCAGCGTGCCGTCGCGGCCCAGGAACTCGGTGCGGTCGCAGGTCCACGCCGTCTGCCTGCCGTTCAGGTCGGCGAAGGCGATGCGCTCGCCGTATTGGTCGTTCCAGGGGTTTTGCGCGAAGACCGCGCCGGTTTCGGGATTGATCTCGGTCTGGATGAAGGGCGCCGCGGCGCCGCGGTTCTGTCCCAGCACCCATTCCACATAGGCGGTGACCGAAAGGCGCCGCGCGCGGCCCGAGCGGTTGGTGATCTTCAGCCGCGAAATCTTGATCGAATCGTCGACCGGCACATATTGCAGAAGCTCCAGCGCGATGCCGTGCGAGGTGTGCTCGAAGCGGCTGTAGCCCTGACCGTGGCGCACCGAGTAGGACGCGGTCTTCTCGCGGATCGGCAGCGCGGTCGGCCCCCAGACTTCGCCGGTCTCCTCGTCGCGCAGATAGAGCGCCTCGCCGGGCTGATCGCCAACGGCATCGTTTGACCATGGCGTGATCTGGTTCTGCTGGCTGTTGACCGACCAGGTGAAGCCGCTGCCGTCCGTCGAGGTCAGGAACCCGAACACGGGATTGGCGATGATGTTGATCCACGGCGCCGGCGTGCGCTGGCTGCCTTCCAGAATCGTCAGATATTCCTTTCCGTTGTTGGCGAAGCCGCCCACGCCGTTGAAGAACTCCATCGCCGGGCGCGGCAGCGGTACTTCGGGCACCGGCGGCGGCAGCGCGCGCCGGGCCGGCGGGGCGCTGCCGGGCTTCAGTTCCCGGGCACGGTTGATCTGCTCGGCCAGCGTGCCGCGGCTGCCATGCAGCACGGCGCGCGCCGCCATCTGCAGCAGGGCGCGGGTCTCCGGCGGCACCACGTCGGCACGCAGGGCGAAGACGGCGCCGCGCGAATCGTCGCTGGCCAGCCTCGGCATCGACTGGTTCATGCGGACCAGCGTATCCAGCGCCACCTGCAGATCCTGCACATAGGAGGTGGCGCGTTCGTTGAGGATCACCAGATCGACGGCAAGCTGTTTGAGCCGCCAATATTCGTGGGCGCGCAGCAACTGGCGCACCAGCTTGAGGTCGTCCTCCTCCTCGATGCGGACCAGGACGATCGGCAGGTCGCCGGAAATCCCCTGCGACCACAGCGTGGACGCCTTGCGCGCGCCGCGCTTGAGGATGTCGGGCGGCGGACGCAGCGTCGGATCGGAATAGAGCACATGGTTGGCGAGGCGCTGGAACAGGTGCGCCTCGTCGGCGCTGATGCCGAGATGGCGCAGCTGCATCTGGGCCTGCGTCCAGGCCAGCGTCGAGGCGCGCTCGAACGCCATCGCGTCGCGGTGCTTGTCGGCGAGGTCGAGCACGCTGTCGCGCGTCGCCGCCGCCATCGTCCAGAACGCGATGCGCGCCGTGCCGCCGCGCGGAATCCGCACCCGGCGGCGCAGGCTGAAGATCGGATCGAGGACGGGGCCGGCGGTATTGGAGAGCGGCCAGCCATCGGCGATGGCGGCCGGCGCGCGGATGGTCTGGCCGCGGCCCAGGAACCGCGACCGGTCGGTCTCGAACTGCACGTCGCCGGACGGCTCGCCTTCGAGCACCGCCAGATGTGCCGCCCAGACCTGCGGATCGCCGGACGAGCGCTGCCGCCGCGTCGCCAGGATCGCACCCAGATTGGGCGCGAACTCGGTCTCCACGAAAAGCTTGGCGAAGGCGGGATGCGCCGCGTCGTCCGCCTGGCGCGCCAGCGCGATTTCGGCATAGGAGGTCAGTTCGATCTCGCGCGGCCGCGTGCCGTGATTGGTGATGGAGACGCGGCGCACTTCCGCATCATCCTCCGGCGAGACCATGACCTCCAGCGTCGTCACGATGGTGCCGTCGCGGCGGATGATCTCGCCGCGGTCCTCGCTGAACGTGACCTCATAGCCGTCTGGCTCCGTCGCGCTCGGCTGGTAGCCGGCTGACCAGGTTTCGCCGCTGCGCACGTCGCGCAGGAAGATATAGGCGCCCCAGCCGTCGCAGGTGACGTCCTCGCGCCAGCGCGTGATCGCGACATCGTGCCAGCGGCTGTAGCCCGAGCCGGCGGCCGTCAGCATCGCGCTGTAGCGCCCGTTGGACATGATGTGCGTGCGCGGAATCCGCGAATGGGCCGAGCCGTAATGGCGCTGGGTCTCGGGAATGAGGCCTGCTGCGGCGGCCGTGGCAGAGACCTGTTCGGGCGGCGGCCGTGCCAGGGCGACATCGCGCGGCATGCGCTCCTGCAGCAGCAGTTCGGCGGCCTGCACGATGGGCTCGGCATGAAAGCGCGCGCGCATCGCGCCCTCGTGCAGCGCGTTGGAGATGCCCACCAGGCTCATCGCCTGATGATGCGCCATATAGGCGCGCACGATGGCGAATTTGACGCCTTCGGGCAGGCGCGCGCGCGTGTAGTCAAGCGCCTCGTACCAGCCATAAGGACCACGCGCGCCCATGCGCGCCATGCGCGCGTAATTCTGCGCCGCCGCGCCCGGATCGACCATGGCGGCAAGGCCGCTCGCATAGGGCGCGATGACGACATTGTCGCTCAGGCCCCGCTTGTAGCCGAGATCGGGGATGCCGAAA
>JAATGL010000002.1 GCA_015654705.1 Alphaproteobacteria bacterium
CTCCGGCGTCGCCCAGGTCAGGCTGTCGAGCGGCCGGTCCTTCAATTCCTTGGCCGCGCGCGTCGGCCACGCCTTCGGCGTCCTGTCCGTCATCGCATCCTCCACTGGGACGCAGTATCGCAGGTGCGAAAAGGCGGTCAAATCGCGCGCGGTGATAATGCGCTTACGGCGGTCTAATCTGTGGGCCCGCTTTCAGCCCGGCAGCCATCCGGCTGTTCACACAGCCGCAAGTATTTCTTCTAGGATTATATTCAACCCTGAGAGTCGCGTTTTAATGGATCGGACATGTCATGAACCGGCTTCAACCAATCGTCACAATCTTCCGGGTACGGAGTATTCCGTGGATAACCCCGCCAGACTCCATCGCTCGGACCGGCCACGACATGTGGTGCCGGCCACATCTTGACAAACCTCTAATAGTATGAGAACAAAGGCTGATATTGATTCGGTTAGTGATTCGAGCCTGATTCGTTTTTAATATGTTCCTTCGGCAAAACTGTCATCGGTCACGTCTTGAATGGTTGCGCGAAAATTCGGGCGGACAAACACGTAACGGCACCTCGCAGCCATTTAAACCTACCGACATCGCAAAACCATTTCGCCATGGAGCGAATGCGCTTGCCGTTCCGATGGACGCCGGCCCTCGCCTCTGCGCCGGGCCGGCGGTATCGTCCGGCGAGTGGGTGCGGGGCCTGTATGCAGCAAATCTGGGAGGAAATCCGGCAGAGAAATCTGCATCGCGTGAGCGCTGCCTATGCCGTGACGAGCTGGGTTCTGGTCCAGGCGGCCGGGATTGTCTTTCCCGCCTTCGCGTTTCCCGGCTGGACGTTGCGCCTTCTGATCGTCCTGCTGGTCGTGGCGCTGCCCATTCTGTGGATCGCGCTCTGGCTCAGCCATCCGTCCGTTACGCGCGATGACAGCGCGCCCGCGCGGCTGCACCACACGGAATGGATGCTGATGGGTCTTCTAGCGCTGGTGCTGATCGCCAGCGCCGGCGAGTTCGCCTATTCGCAGTTCAGGGGCACGGCGCCCCCGCAGGCCGGCCGGCGGCAGCGCGACACCTCCATCGCCGTGCTCGCCTTCAACAACATGAGCAGCGACAGAAACAACGAGTATTTCAGCGACGGGGTTTCGGAGGAGTTGCTGAACGATCTCACGCAGGTTCCGGGCCTGCGCGTCGCCGCCCGCACCTCCTCGTTTTCGTTCAAGGGCAAGAATGCGGAGATCGGCGAAATCGCCAGGGCGCTGCACGTCGCCACGGTCCTGGAAGGCAGCGTGCGGCGCCAGGGCAACCGCGTGCGCATCACCGCGCAGCTCATCGATGCATCGGACGGCTATCACCTCTGGTCGCAGACCTATGATCGCGATCTTTCGGACATCTTCGCTGTCCAGGACGAGATCAGCCGCGCCATCACCAGGGAACTGATCGGCCATCTGCTGGGCGGCGTGCCCGCAAAAGCGCCGCGCCGGCATCAGGTCGTTCCCGAAGCCTACACCGCCTACCTGAAGGGACGCTTTTTC
The DNA here is from genome assembly GCA_015654705.1 of Alphaproteobacteria bacterium. Classification (GTDB taxonomy): domain Bacteria; phylum Pseudomonadota; class Alphaproteobacteria; order Micropepsales; family Micropepsaceae; genus Rhizomicrobium. The sequence goes on from JAATGL010000002.1 coordinate 1,522, forward strand.
CTCAACAGGCGCAACCGCGATGCGATGACGAGCGCGATCGCCTTCTTCAAACAGGCGATCGCGCTGGATCCGAACTATGCCGAGGCCCATGCCAGCCTTGCGCTCGCCTATGGCGTGCAGATCAGCAACGGGGTGCGCCGCGATGTCCTGCCCGCGGCGCAGGCCGAAGCGGCCGTGGCATTGCGGCTCCAGCCGGACCTCTTCGAGGCGATGCTGGCGGATGCCGAGGTCCAGGAGATTTCCTGGAACTGGGCGAAAGCGTACAGCGCTTTCGGGCGGCTTTTCGCGCGCTATCCCAAAAACGCCGACGCCCATCATTTCTACGGCTATCTGATGATGAATTTTCATCTGCCCGAACGCTGGCTCGACGAACATCGCCGCGCCGTGGCGCTCGATCCGCTTTCGTCCATCGACCAGGAGAACATCGCCGAGGCGCTGCATGCGCTCGGCCGCAACGACGAGGCCATCACGGAATATCAAAAAGCGCTCGCGCTCGATCCCGATCTGGTCTTCTCGCTGGCGCAGCTCTGCGTTTCATACGCGGAACGGGGCTCGGTGGCGGAGGCCAAGACCCTCCTGAACGACCGCCTGATCGCGGTGGATGGCGACGGCAACTACACCACGCGCTGCCGGACGGCGCTCGCCGGACGGGAGCCCGATGCGCGGGCGGCGCTGCGCGCGCTGGCGCAAGATGCCGGGCGGGCCAGCCAGGACGGCAAGGTGAACGTCAGCCTGGTGGGCCTCATTTACGCGCAGGCCGGGGATTTCGACGCCGCCCTCGACTGGTTCCGCAAGTCCGTCGCCGTCCGCGATTCGAGGTTCTTCCAGAACACGATCGGCAAACTCCTCCCCGCCGCCCTGATCGCGGATCCGCGCTGGAAGGCGCTGATCGGCGGCCCCGAATTGCAGGAATGGGGGCGGGTGCGCTCCATGGTCTCACCGAACGCCCCGGACCGCTAGGCGGCCCGTTCTGCGGTTGCCGAACCGGCCGAAAAAGCCAATATTTGCAGCACCATGAAAGCACGCGCACCCGGCGGGGCGGCCCGGCCATTGGCGGAGCCCCGCGTCACGGCCGTCCTCGGGCCGACCAATACCGGCAAGACCCATTTCGCCATCGAACGGATGCTGGCGCACCGCTCCGGGATGATCGGGCTGCCGCTGCGCCTTTTGGCGCGCGAGGTCTACGACAAGGTGGTGCGGCTGAAAGGCGCCCAGGCGGCGGCGCTGATCACCGGTGAGGAGAAGATCGTCCCGCCTGACGCGCGCTATTTCGTCTGCACGGTGGAGGCGATGCCGCTCGACCTCGGCGTCGCCTTCCTCGCCATCGACGAGATCCAGCTCTGCGCCGATCCCGAGCGCGGCCATGTCTTCACCGACCGCCTGCTCCACGCGCGCGGCGAGGAGGAGACGGTCTTCCTCGGCGCCGACACGATGCGCGGCGCGATCCAGCGTTTCGTGCCGCGCACCTATTTCCTGTCGCGCGCCCGCTTCTCCGATCTCGCCTATACGGGACAGAAGAAGCTCACGCGCCTGCCGCGCCGCTCGGCCGTGGTCGGGTTTTCGGCGGAGGACGTCTACGGCATCGCCGAGTTGATCCGCCGCCAGCGCGGCGGCGCGGCGGTGGTGCTGGGCGCGCTCAGCCCGCGCACGCGCAACGCGCAGGTCCAGCTCTACCAGAACGGCGAGGTCGATTTCCTGGTCGCCACCGATGCCATCGGCATGGGCCTCAACATGGATGTGGACCATGTGGCCTTCGCCGCGCTCGACAAGTTCGACGGCGTCGGCATGCGCGCGCTCAGGCCGGAGGAGATCGGCCAGATCGCCGGCCGCGCTGGCCGCCACATGAACGACGGAACGTTCGGCGTCACCGCCGAGGCCGAGCCGCTGGACGAGGAGACCGTCGCGCGCGTCGAAGGCCACCGCTACGATTCCGTGCGCGTGCTGCAATGGCGCAATGCCGCGCTCGATTTCCATTCGCTGGACGGCTTGATCGCCAGCCTGGACGAGATGCCGCCAGCACGCGGCCTTGTGCGGGTGCGCCCCTCCAGCGACCTGATCGCGCTGCGCCATCTGAGCCAGATGGACGATGTTCGCGAACTGACCAGCGCCCCGGCCGGCGTGCGGCGGCTCTGGGACGTCTGCCAGATCCCGGATTTCCGCAAGCTCAGCGATGACGAGCATGCCCGCCTGGTGCATACGATCTTCCTTTTCCTGATGGGCGACGAAGGCATCCTGCCGGACGACTGGCTGGCCCGGCAGATCGAGCGCCTCAACATCACCGAAGGCGACGTGGCGACGCTGTCGGGACGGCTCGCCCAGATCCGCACCTGGACCTATGCGACGCACCGGCCCGGCTGGATGCGCGACAGCGCCCATTGGCAGGGCGTGACGCGCGCCGTGGAAGACCGCCTGTCGGACGCGCTGCACGAGCAGTTGACGCAGCGCTTCATCGACCGGCGTACCTCGGTCCTGATGAAACGCCTGCGCGATGACGAACTGATGGACCTGACGCTGGACGAATCCGGCGGCGTCGCCATCGGCGGCGAGGCGATCGGCAAGCTGGACGGCTTCCGCTTCGCGCCCGATCCGCGCGCCGAGGGCGTCCATGGCCGCACGCTGCGCGCCGCCGCCCTCAAGGGCCTCGAAGGCGAGTTCCTGGCGCGCGCCGGCAAACTCTCGCGCGCCGGCGACGGCGATTTCAGCCTGAGCGAACACGGCCGCATCTGGTGGGACGGCGCCATCGTGGCGCGGCTGGTGGCGGGCGCCTCGCCCTATGCCCCCAGCGTCGCCATCGTCGCCGATGAACATCTGAAGGGCGAATTGCGCGAGGGCGTGCAGCGCCGCCTCGATTCATGGCTGGGCGCGCGGATCGCGCAGCGGCTGCAGCCCCTTCTGGCGCTGCGCGACGCCGCCGATGCCAGGGCCGGGACGGCGGGCGCCCTGCCCGGCTTCGCGCGCGGCATCGCCCACCAGATGGCCGAGAATTTCGGCGCGCTGGACCGCGCCGGCCTGGCGCTGCCGGACGATCCGCGCGGCCTGATCCGCGCTCTGCGCCCCTTCGGCGTCTGGCTCGGGCGCCGCGTCCTCTACATGCCCAAGCTGCTGCGGCCCGACGCCGCCGCGCTGCTGGGCCTGCTCTGGGGCGTGCGGGAAAAGCTTGAACACGTTCCCGCGCCGCCGCAGCCTGGCCTCACCTCGTTCGACAGCGACGGCGCGGCGCCCGATGCCTTCCTCGCGGCCTGCGGCTTTCGCGTCGTGGCCGGCCGCGCCATCCGCTACGACATGCTGGAGCGCCTCGAAGAGGACTTGGAAAAAGGCGTCGCCTCCGGCGCCACGGCGGAGGTGCTGATGCCGAAACTGGTCTCACTGCTGGGCTGCAGTAATGACGAATTGCGCGAAATCCTGGGCACGCTGGGCTGGCGCATCGTCGAGGTGGCCGATGGCGCCCGCACGGTGTGGCGCCGCAGCCCGCACAGGCGGCGGGACTTCC
>JAATGL010000275.1 GCA_015654705.1 Alphaproteobacteria bacterium
AGCGCCTTCAGCGCCTGGTCGATATTGTTGTCGCGAACGATGATCTGCAAAGGCAATTCTCCTGGCCGTTTCCAAGGGCCGGGCTAAATATCAGAAGGGTCACGGCGTGTCCACCTCCCGGCCTCATTTTGGCGCGCGATAGGAGAAAAGTCCGCCAAAGCGGGGTTTTGACCCGGTGCGCCGCTCCTTTCATAGTGTCGGCATGTCTATCCTGAAAATCGCCCGCATGGGGCACCCGGTTCTGGCGCAGCGGGCCGACGAGGTCGCCAACCCCGCCGCCCCGGACATCCGCCGCCTCGTCGCCGACATGGTGGAGACCATGATCGACGCCAACGGCGCCGGCCTCGCCGCGCCGCAGGTCCATGTGCCGCTGCGGGTCGTCGTCTTCCAGGCGCCGGGCGAACGGACGGACGCGGGCGTGTCGGAGGCCGAACGCTTCGACCACACCGCGCCCCTGACCGTGCTGATCAACCCGGTGATCGAGATCATGGATGCGGCGACGGAGGGCGGCTGGGAAGGCTGCCTCTCGGTCCCGGGCCTGCGCGGCTATGTGGAAGGGCCGGGGCATATCCGCTATCGCGGCTTCGACCATGAGGGCAACGTCGTGGCCCGCACGGCGAAGGGATTCCATGCCCGTGTCGTCCAGCATGAATGCGATCATCTGGACGGTATTCTCTATCCCCAGCGGATGGGCGACATGACGAAGTTCATCTTCGAGTCCGAAGCGCGCCATTGGATGAAGGACGAATGACCGCGCGGAAGAAAAAATCTCCGCCGGCCGACGATGCCGCGCTGAAGCGGGCGGTGCTCGACGCCGCGCTGCCGCATGTTCCGCTTGAGGGGTTCAGCGACACCATGCTGGCGCATGCCGGCGTGGACGCTGGAGTCGGCCAGGAAATGCTGCTGCACCTGTTTCCGCAGGGGCCGCTCAGCCTGGTCGAATTCTATTCGCAACATTGCGACGCGGAGATGGAAACGCGTCTGGCCGGGGAAAATCTCTCGCAGATGAAGATCCGCGAACGCATCGCCACGGCGGTTCTGACGCGGCTTGCGGTCCTGAAACCGCACAAGGAAGCCGCGCGCCGCGCCGCCGCGTTTCTGACCCTGCCGACGCATGTGGCTCTGGGCGCCAGGCTCGTCTATCGCACGGTCGATGCGATGTGGCGGGCGGTCGGTGATACGTCCACCGATTTCAATTTCTACAGCAAGCGGGCGATCCTCGCCGGCGTCTATTCCCTGACGCTGATGCGCTGGTTCAACAACACCGGCGAAGACGAGGCCGAGACGCATGAATTTCTCCTCGCCCGCATAGAAAATGTGATGCGGTTCGAGAGGTTCAAGGCCGAGGTGAAGGAACGCACCAAGGATTGGCCGTCGTTCGCCGATCTGCTGGGCGGCATCAGCGCGCGCCGCCCCTAGGCAACAACCGCGTGAAGTGTCCCATCTTCCGGCCGGGGCGGATTTCCGACTTTCCATAGAGATGCAGCGCGCCGTCCCGCGCGGCGAATGCCCGCCATTCCGCCGCTTCCGCACCGATGATGTTTTCCATCACGGCATCGCAATGGCGCGACGGATCGCCCAGCGGCCAGCCCGCAACGGCGCGGATGTGCTGCTCGAACTGACTCGTCACGCAGGCTTCGAGCGTCCAGTGACCGGAATTGTGCACGCGCGGCGCGGTTTCGTTGACCAGCAGAGCGCCGTTCCGGGTCACGAACAGTTCGACGGCCAGCACGCCGACATAATCGAGCGCGCCGGCGATCTTCCCGGCGATCGCCTTCGCTTCGTCGATCTGGCCCGCATCGAGACGCGACGGCACGATGGACCGGCGCAGGATGTGATGTTCGTGGATGTTTTCCGGCGGATCATAAGCGGCGAAGGAACCGTCCGCCGCGCGCGACGCCACCACCGAAGCCTCGCAGGCGAAATCGACGAACCCTTCCAGAATGCAGGGCGCACTGTCGAACGTCTCGAAAGCGCGCATGGCCTCTTCGGCGGTGCAAACCTTGGCCTGTCCCTTGCCGTCATAGCCCATCCGGCGGGTCTTGAGCACCGCGGGTCCGCTGATTCTCTCGAAGGCCGCATACACCTCTTCGCGGGTGTCGATCTTCGCAAAAGGCGAGGTCTTCAGGCCGAGCGCGGCGACGAAGCTCTTTTCGGCGAACCGGTCCTGCGTGATGCGCAAAGTGGCGGCGCTGGGATAGACCGGCTTCGAGGCGGCGATATGATCGACCGTCTCGGACGGGACATTCTCGAACTCGAAGGTCACGACATCGCAGGCCTGCGCGAATTTCGCCAGCGCCGCCTTGTCGTCGAATGCGGCATGGCTGCACGCCGCCGCGACCTGGAACGCGGGCGCGTCGCGTTCCGGCGAAAAGACGTGCGCCTTCAGCCCCAGCCGCGCGGCGGCGAGCGCCAGCATGCGCCCCAACTGTCCGCCGCCCAGGATACCGATCATTCCTCCCGGCGGCACGGGAGCGGAAAGCCGCTTTGCCGTGCTCATTGTTCGGACGGTTCTTCCGCGACCGCGCGCGTCTGCGCCTCGCGCCAGGCGGCGAGCCGCGCGGCCAGCGCCGCGTCGCACAGCGCCAGGATCGCCGCGGCATGCAGCGCCGCGTTCTTGGCGCCGCTTTCGCCGATCGCAAAGGTCGCGACCGGTACGCCGCCCGGCATCTGGACGATGGAGAGAAGGCTGTCCATGCCCTTGAGGGCCCTGCTCTCGATGGGCACGCCCAGCACCGGAAGCGTCGTCATCGATGCCGTCATGCCCGGCAGATGGGCGGCTCCGCCCGCCGCCGCGATGATCACTTTCAGGCCGCGCGCGGCGGCGCCCTTGGCATAGGCGCTCATGCGGTCCGGCGTGCGGTGCGCCGAAACGATCCGGCTCTCATAGGAGATGGCCAGGGCGTCGAGCATTTCGGCCGCAGCGCGCAGGGTGGGCCAATCGGATTGGCTTCCCATGATAAGGCCGACGATGGGGGCGGTCATGCTTCCTGCTCTGGCTCGACGATTCGAGGAAGCGACGCATTATAGGGCGGCGTCGGCCGGTAGAAAAGGGCCGTTCGGCGGGGCCTTAACCATTTGGCCGGGTTTGTAAACGAATTGTTAAAGCCGCGTCCCTAGGCTTCTGGCGGCCAGAACGGCCGGGGTGGAGCGGGCGATGAAGGTCGACAGGGTAAACACATCGCGCAGCGTGCGCGCGGTGGGCGCTGCGGCTTACGCGCGGCAGGCCGATGTCGTGTCGGCGACCGAAAGCCTCGCGCCCGTGGCCGCCACCGTGCTCGGCATTCCCGAAAGCGAATTCACGCCGCGCGTGCGCGACGCCATCATGACGCTGATGGGCGAGGTGGATTCGCTGCGCCATGAACTGGCGCAGACGCGCTCGCGCCTGGAAGAGGTCGAGAGGACCGCCGACCAGGATCAGTTGCTGCCGCTGCTCAACCGGCGCGCCTTCGTGCGCGAACTGACCCGCTACATCGCCTTCGCCGGGCGCTACGGCACGCCCGCCAGCCTGATCTATTTCGACCTCGACGGATTCAAGCTGGTCAACGACACCCATGGCCATGCCGGTGGCGACGCGGTGCTCGCCCATTTCGCCGACGTGCTGCTGGCCAATGTGCGCGACAGCGACGTGGTCGGACGGCTGGGCGGCGACGAGTTCGGAGTCCTGCTGTCGCACGCGGATCAGGAGCAGGCGCACAGGAAGGCCGACCAGCTGGCGCAATATCTCCACAACGCGCCGACGCTCTGGCGCGGCCTTTCGATCCCCACCGGCTTTTCCTATGGCGCGTTCGAGCTGAAGCCCGGCGAGGACGCCGACACCGCCATGGCGCGTGCCGACGAGGCGATGTACGCCCACAAGCGCGGCATGCGATAGGGGCGTCATGCGATGATGTCCGGCAGCAGGTCGTCCTCGATCTGCGCGATCTGATCCTTGAGCTGCAATTTGCGCTTCTTGAGCCGCGTGAGCTGGATCTGATCATGCGCACCGGCCTGTATCAGCGCGGCGATGGCGGTGTCGAGATCGCGATGCTCCTCGGTCAGTTGGGCCAGCCTGGCGCGCAGGTCCGGCGCTTCCTCGTTCTCGTTCATCGCCGCGGCGGCCTTGGCTTGCGCCGTCCCTTCGCCAGATCCTCGCCCCAGCGCAGGGCGCCCGGCCAGTCATGTCCCACGAGGTCGAGCGCGCGCGCGACCATCTGATCGACCAGATCGGCCAGTGTCTTCGGCTCGGCATAGAAGGCCGGCACCGGCGGCAGGATGATCGCGCCCATCTCGGCCAGCGCCGTCAGCGTGCGCAGATGGCCCAGATGCAGCGGCGTCTCGCGCACCATAAGGATCAGCGGCCGGCGCTCCTTCAGCGTCACGTCGGCGGCGCGGCTGAGCAGCGTCGTGGTCACGCCGGTGGCGATCTCCGACATGGTGCGCACCGAGCACGGCGCCACGATCATCCCGGCGGTCTTGAAACTGCCCGAGGCGATGGGCGCGCCGATGTCGCCGATGGCGTAGGAGAAGTCCGCCTTGGCGGCGACATCCCTGGGCTTGAGCGCCGTTTCGTAGGCGACCGTCATCTCGGCCGCCTTGCTCATCACCAGATGCGATTCAATGCGCAGCTCTGCCAGCGCCTCCAGCAGACGGATGCCGTAGGCGACGCCCGAGGCGCCGCTGAGACCCACGATCAGCCGGCTTTTTTGTCCGTTTTCCGCGGGTTTTCGCGCCATCACAATTCTTTACGCCCGCGTAAGGACGGCGGGAAGAGGGCCGTGACAGGTGCCCGCGATGGTGCTTTAATTCCGCTGCCTAAATGATGAGGTTCACGCATGACACTTCAGCACGGGCATATCCTGGAACTTTCCGAGAAGCACAAACGTCTCGAAGAGACGATCCACGCCGAAATGGCCCATCCCGACTGGGACGAAGTCCGGGTCGCGGCGCTCAAAAAAGAAAAACTCCGCGTCAAGGACGAATTGGAACGACTGCGAAGCAGCGTCCACTAAACAGGCGACCATCGAAGCCTCACTGTGCCGGCTGCAACGCGGGTGACGGCGCACGGATGCGCGCGAACACCAGCATCGCCAGCACCAGGCACAGGCTCGCCGCCAGGAAGGCCGCGCCCGGGAAATAGACCGGCGCGCGGCCGCTGGTGAAATAGGCGAACAGGTTGGTCAGGAGCGGCGGCGCCACGATCGAGGTCAGGCTGCCGATGCAGGCGAGCGCGCCCTGCAATTCACCCTGCTCGGTGGGGCCGACCTGCTTCGACATGATGGAATTGAGCGCCGGCATCACGAAGCCCATCAGCGCGAACGGCGCCATCCAGGCGAACATCATCCAGCTCTGCGTCGCAAAGGCATAGCCGGCGAAGCCCACGGCGCCGCAGGCCAGTCCCAGATAGACGGCGGCGGATTCGCCGATGCGCGGAATGACCGCGCGGGTCAGGAAGCCGAACACCACCGCCATCATCGCTCCGACCGCCATCAGCGAATAGCCCACCAGCCGCGGCGTCCAGTGGAATTTGAGCATCACGTAATAGGAGAACACCGCGGGATTGGAATCGTGCGCCAGCCGCATCAGCACGATGACGATGCAGAGCACCAGGATGCCCGGAAAGCGGCGCAGCGCCGCCAGCGCGCCCAGCGGATTGGCGCGCCAGAATTCGAATTTGCGCCGGTTCTCGGGCGCCAGCGATTCCGTCAGCACGAAGAAGCCGAACAGCGCGTTCACCAGCGAAAGCCCCGCGGCGACCAGGAAAGGCAGGCGCGCGCTGTATTCGCCGAGCGTCCCGCCCAGCGCCGGGCCCAGGATGAAGCCGACGCTGAACGCCGCGCCGGTCAGCCCGAAATTGGCCGCGCGCTTTTCCGGCGGCGAGACGTCGGCGATATAGGCGTTGACGGTGGTGTAGCTGGCGCCGGCGATGCCCGAGAGGAAGCGGCCGATGAAGAGCCAGCCGATCGTCGGCGCCAGCCCGGTGATCGCATAATCGACGCCCAGGGCCAGCAGTGCTGCGATCAGGACCGGGCGGCGGCCGAAGCGGTCGCTCAGGTTTCCGATCAGCGGCGCGCAGAGGAACTGCATCAGCGCGAAGACGAAATAGAGCCAGCCGCCCCAGCGCGCCGACCCGCTCATGCCGAGCCCCGTCAGTTCGGAAATGAGCTTCGGCGCCACGGGGATGATGAGCCCCAGGCCGATCGAATCGACCAGCATGGTCACGAAGACGAAGGCGAGCGCATAGCGGCTCGCGAAGGCTAACGGCTTGTCATCGGCCACGGCGAACGGCGTCCCTTCGATCGGCGCGGCAAATTAGGCTGCGCCGTGCCGCGCGTCTTGCAAAAAATGCGCAGGGTGCGCGGCGCTCAGAGCCCGAGCTTCTTGCGCGTCTCCGCCTCGACCTCTTCCCAGGGCTGCCGGCCGCTGAAGCGGGCGGCGGAGAGCACGAGATTCAGCTGGCCGTCATCGGCGGCCAGCGGCGCGGAGAAGAACTCGCCGGTGAGGAAGGCCATGTGGTTGGTGTCCTCGCGGCCGAGAAAGCGCAGCGGCACGCGCGCCGCCAGCGTGGCATCGAGGGCGGCGTGCCAGCGCGGCAGGAATTCGGCCGGCACCGCCTCGTCGACGAATTTGCCGGTCATGTCGCCGACGATCTGCGCGAAGCCGGTGCCCATCAGCCGCACGCGATAGCGCCGTCCGCCATCGTTTCCCGCGAGGCGCTCATAGAGCGCGACATCGCGCAGGAACGGTTTCAGCACGCGCGGCGACATGGCCTGGCGCGGCGGGATGCCGCTCTCGCCGGCCTGGCTGCGCCATACCGCCAGCAGGCGGCCGAGGTCGGGCTGGCCGAAATCGAGCGTGACGTCGCAGAGCGTCGGCCAGCTTTCGCGCAAGGCCGCGTCGTTGTAGTCGGCAGCCCCGGCTATCATCGCATCCCTCTTCAGCCCCGCCGCGATGCCCCCGCGGCCCCCGCGCAATTCTTACCGGTGATTCGGCAGATGGTCCAAGAAAATTGAGGTTCAACAATGGGTTGCATGCGCACGCGGTCATTGCATTACGCCGTAGCGCAACCCGGATCCAGGCGCGGCGCGCCTGCCCCACCATGCGCGCAAGGACGATGGCGCAGCGGGTCTCGTGGATCAGCAGGACGATTTCCGCGTGGCGCGAGCACCAGGCGGCGCCGCAGCGGCCATGCTTGAGCCGGACATGCGCGCGGATGGCCGCCATCGGATAAGCATCGGACGAAACGGGAAAGCCCGGATCAGGAAGGGAGAAGCTGTCGGATAACGGACCTGCGCATTATTTGGGTGTACCAAGACCGGCGGCAGCGCTAGCGGACAAAAGAAAGAGCCGGTCCGGCCGCGAGGGAAAAGGCCGAAATCCGAAAGTCTGGTAGAAGGCTGACGCGCGCCCGTCTTTGGCGTCGACAACGACGGCGAATACGGCCAGCGATCGCGAAGCGCCAAGAACGCGCCGGATGGCGTCGGCGAGAAGCAGTTCGCCAATCCCCTGGCCGCGGACCTTTTCGTCGCGCGCAAGGCGGCCGATCAGAGCGGCCGGGATCACGTCATAGCGCGGCAGCTTTCGCGCAAAATCCTCCGGGATGTCCGTAATCGAAAGTGTAAAAGCGCTCAAGCTGTAGAAGCCCGCTACACCCAGCGTGGGATCGACCGCTACGAACACGCGCGCGACATTGCGCCTGTCGTCCTGGCTTGCCCTGTGCCTGAACCATTCATCAAGCGCGGGCTGTCCGGAAGAAAACGTCATCCGGTCATGCCGCTTTCCGAGCGGTTCTATAGTGAGCGGCAAGGTTCTATCCGAACAGGGCGCGATGGCGCTTCAGGGCGTCGACCAGTCTGGGTGTGGGCGCGGACGGCGCGCGTACGGCTTCGAGAAAGACATCGCGGTCGGCGCCCGCAAGCACCATGCGCTCATGTTCGTCGAGCACGCGGCGCGCGCCTTCATAGGCGAGATCCCCCGCCGTCAGACCCGATACGGCTGTCGCGCGCCTGATGAGTTCCTTGGCGGACGCGGCAATGCGCAATTCGAGGCGCTCTCTCTTGGCCTCGCGATTGGTCGTTTGCTTGCGGCGGACGGGCGTCGGCACGGCGGTCTCCTTATAGAAAAATGTACGGCGTTTTGCCGTGCAGGTCAACGATATGCCGCTATACCATCGTCTTGGCCATCTCGCGCAGCTTGAATTTCTGCACCTTGCCGGTGGAGGTCTTGGGCAGTTCGGTGAAGACGATGCGGCGCGGGGATTTGTAATGCGCAAGGCCGGCGCGGCACCAGGCGATCAGGTCGGCCTCGCTGACATGCTCGTGGCCGGGCTTGCGCTCGACGAAGGCGCAGGGCGTCTCGCCCCATTTCTCGTCCGGCTTGGCCACCACCGCGGCGAACAGCACGGCCGGGTGCTTGGCCAGGACGTCCTCCACCTCGATGGAGGAGATGTTCTCGCCGCCCGAGATGATGATGTCCTTCGAGCGGTCCTTGAGCTGGACATAGCCGTCGGGGTGCTGCACGCCCAGATCGCCGGAATGAAACCAGCCGCCGCGGAACGCCTCGCGCGTCGCGGCGGGATTCTTCAGGTAGCCCTTCATCACCACATTGCCGCGGAACATCACCTCGGCGATGCTGAGCCCGTCGGCCGACACCGGCTCCATCGTCTCGGGATCGCGCACCGACAGCGCGTCGAGCGCGTGATAGCGCACGCCCTGGCGCGCCTTCTTCGCTGCGCGCTCTGGCGCGTCGAGCCCGTCCCAGGATTCGTTCCATTCATTGACCACGGCCGGGCCGTAGGTCTCGGTCAGTCCGTAGACATGGGTGACCTCGAAGCCCTGCTCGCCCATCGCCGCCAGCACGGATTCCGGCGGCGGCGCGGCGGCGGTGACGAAGCGCACGGCGTGCGATAGCGGCCGGCGCTCGCCTTCGTCGGCGTGGATCAGCGCCGACATCACGATGGGCGCGCCGCAGAGATGGGTGACCTTGTGCTCGGCCAGCGCGTCGTACATCGCGCGCGCGCGCACCCAGCGCAGGCAGACATGCGTGCCGGCGACGACCGACAGCGACCAGGGAAAGCACCAGCCGTTGCAATGAAACATCGGCAGCGTCCACAGCAGCACCGGATGGCGCGCCATCTCGACCGCCAGGATGTTGCCGTAGCCCATCAGCGCCGCGCCGCGGTGGTGGAAGACCACGCCCTTGGGATTTCCCGTCGTGCCTGAGGTGTAGTTGAGCGTGATCGCGTCCCATTCGTCCTTCGGCATCAGCCAGGCGAAGTCCGCGTCGCCGTCGGCGAGGAAATCCTCATATTCGATCTCGCCCAGCATTTCGCCGTCCTGCGAAAATTCGCGGTCGTCGTAATCGATGACGAAGGGCTTCGTCCTGGCGAGCGCCAGCGCTTCCTTGATGACCGGGGCGAATTCGCGGTCGCTGATCAGGACCTTGGCCTCGCCGTGATCGAGCATGAAGGCCAGTGCCACAGCGTCGAGCCGCGTGTTGAGCGCGTTGAGCACCGCGCCGGCCATCGGCACGCCGTAATGCGCCTCCAGCATGGCGGGGGTGTTGGCCAGCATCGCCGCGACCGTGTCGCCGCGCCGCACGCCCTGCCGCGTCAGCGCCGAGGCGAGCTTGCGCGACCGCGCGTAGAAATCGGCATAGGTGCAGCGCCGCGCCCCATGGATGATCGCGACGCGCTCGGGAAACACCTTGGCGGCGCGCTCCAGGAAGGTGAGCGGCGTCAGCGGCTGGTAATTGGCCGGGTTGCGTTCCAGGCCCGCGTCATAGGGGCCGGCGCCGGGGCGCGGCTTGGCGGGCTGCGCGGCAGGGCGCAGCGCCCTGACCGCACGGCGACGCAG
>JAATGL010000297.1 GCA_015654705.1 Alphaproteobacteria bacterium
ACGCCGAGCCCCGCGCCCAGATGGCCGCCGGTGACCGACACGACGTCGATCAGCTCATGGCGCAATTCGTCGGCGAGCTGGCGCAGGTCGCCGCGCGGCAGCGCGCGCAGTTCCTGCGGTTCGTCGATGCCGTCGAGCAGCGGTGTCTTGGAAAGCGATGCCTTGGAGGGGAGTGCCATGAATGTTTGAACCTGTGCGGCGCTGAGGGCGCCGTTCTCTAATCTGTTGCACTGCGCAAAAAGTCGGCCCTTTCGGGGAATAAATCAAGCAAACAAGCCGCCCCGTCCAACCAAAGCGCAAACCGTTGCCGTGACGCCACTGTCACAGAGGCTCCATCGGCTCGGTCCCGGCCGGACCCGAGGCGCCCAGCACGATCTTCTCCAGCCGGCCCTCGGCCGATTTGAGCTTTTTCTCGCAATGGGCCTTCAGCTCCTGGCCGCGTTCGTAGAGCGCGATGGAATCCTCAAGATCGACCTCCCCCTGCTCCAGCCGGCCGACGATTCCCTCAAGCTCCTTCAACGCCGCCTCGAAACTCAGCGATTCGACGGCGGGCAACGGGGCCGATTTCAGCTTTTCTGTCATCGTGTTCCGTATTCCCGATTCCAGGACGAAGGCCCTAGCTAGCACGTTCGTGCGCGGAAAACGGCTTATAATTATCCGGGGCCGGCCTGGCCGGCGGGCTTTCCGGGAATCACATCGAAAGCGATTGTCAGTCGCATGTCGTCCGAGCGGAACGGCACGGTGCCGTGCCAGAAATAGGACGGGAACAGGACCAGCTTGCCGATTCCCGGCTTTATGACGCGACCGGGCTGGTCGCGCGCGCCGAGCGCCAAATTGGATTCGCCGAATTTGAGCCAGCCCTGCCGGGCGCTCGCGTCGCCGACCGCGTCCGGCAGCGCGACGTAATAGGCCGAACTGATCCAGCCTTCGGGATGGACATGGTTGGTGTGAAAGCCGCTTGAACGCAGCCGGCAGGACCAGGCGCCGGAAAAGCTGAAGTCCTTGTCCTTGCGCGCCAGCAAGGGATGGGTGGGGTCATCAGGAAACCGGCCCACATAATCCGCGACAGCCTCGCTGATGCGTTCCTGAATGGCGCCGATCGCGCGGGTCGGCCGATCGAACAGGAATCCGGGGGTCTGGGTTCCGCCGCGCAGGGTCTGATCGAACGGCTCGACCTGGCTGGTATGCAGGCCGAGCAGGTCCTCGCCCAGCGCCCGATTGAAAGACTCCGCATCGACATAGCCCGATGGCGGCGGCAGATCATAGACGCGCACATATTTGTCCACATCGATGAGCCGATCCAGATTGCTGTCGCCGAGTTCGCGATAGGCGAGCGTCAGAAAGGCCAGGATCAGCTGGTCGAACGGCGCAAGCGCGAGCGCCTCTTCCAATACGCGGCGCGCCTGGGCCGGCTGCCCGTCCTGCAGGAAGGCGATGGCGAGGTCGCGGTGATTGTATATCGCATTCGGCGCGATTTTTGTTGCGTTTTCCAGCAGCGCGATGCTGTCGCCGAAATGTCCCTGCATCGTCAGCGCGCGCGCCAGCGCATTGGTTATGTCGAGCCGTTCCGGCGCGGCCTCGTGCGCCTGGCACAGCAGCCGCTCGGCGACCGCACCTTCTTCATGGCGCAGGCGTTGATCGGCTTCGGCCAGCAGCAGGTCGGGCGTCTCGCCGGCGCGCGCGCGCGCCAGCGCGTAGGACTTCAAATTCAGGTCGTGCCGTCCCATCGTCCATGCCAGGGCGTTGTAATCGCGATGGGCCTCGAGAAATTCCGGCGCCGCATCGAGCGCCTTGCGATAGGATTCGAGTGCCTCGCTTTCGCGTCCGGCGCGCACCAGCGCATTGCCGTAGGCATGATGGGCCTGATGGCTATCCGGCCGCAGCGCCAAGGCGGCATTCAGCGCCAGCAGCGCCTCCTCGTAGCGTTCGAGAGCCGTCAGGACCGAGCCGCGATAGTAATGTGCCTCAAAAGAGGTCCGGTCGAGCGCAAGCGCCCGGTCGAGCGCGCGCAGCGCCTCCTCGTTCCTGCCGGCCTCGCTGAGCAGCGCGCCGATCCGGACCAGCGCTTCGCCGTAGCGCGGGTTCAGCGCCACCGCACGGCGCTGCGCGGCCAGCGCTTCCGGCGCAAAGCCGAGTTCGTGCAGCACCAGGCCCAGATTGTAGCAGGCCTCGGGATAGATCGGCTTCAATGCGATCGCCGTGCGAAAGGCGAATTCCGCGCCCGGCAGGTCGCCCCTTTTGTGCTGCAGACCTCCTAGATTATTGTACAGCGCGGCTTGCTGGGGCGCGGTTGCGATCGCGGCCCGGAAAAGCACCTCGGCCTCGTTCATCTCCCCACGATCCCAGACCAGAAGAGCCAGGCTGTTCAGGATATTTGCGTTCGCCGGATGCCGCGCCAGAAGTTCACGGCAAAGGCGCTCGGCCTCGCCGGCCTTTCCCGCGGCGCGCAGCCGGTCTGCCTCTTGAAGTGACATGGCGATTTGTCGGGCCGAATCGGGCGGTGTGTCGGTGCTCATGGCGAAGCCATAGCATTGGAATCGGGCAAAATCCGCCCCTTGCGAAATCGAAATGCCGGGATAGGCCGGTTCAGGATCGGTTTTAAATTGCGTCCGGCACTCGTGCAGCGTGCAAAACCACAGCAATTCCAACAATATTTCGGGCGTTCTTCATCGAGTTAGGTAATATTATTACGCACACGAAGCCCGCATTGGCAGAAGAAATCTTCCGCGGCAGGAATTGACGCCAAAATACCACAGTTCAGTCGTGAATCTGCTCCATATGCGATTCCGTTTTGACCCAAAGCTCACAGCCTCGTAACCTCTTTGCGAACGGGTGGTTTCGCGCTGCAACATTGGCGGCACGAAAATGTTGGTGCCATGAGGTGGCCAGCAAGAGCCCGCCAGCGAACGTCGTTACGACAGAACCAAGGGGGTTCCCAAGTGTTTCAAATCCAAAGCAAGAGCGGTCTGAAAACTGCTCTGCTCCTCGGAGCAGCCAGCGCATCTGCCATGAGCCTCTCGACGATGGCCAAGGCACAAGAATCGACGGTCGAGACCGTTGTCGTGACGGGTTCACGCATTCCGCAAGTCGGCCTCTACAGCTCTAGCCCGGTGACCGCGGTCAACTCGCAGGAAATGAAGTATGAGGGCACGACCAACGTCGAAACCCTTCTGAACAATCTGCCGGGCGTGTTCGCGGACTTCACCGAAACGGCGTCGAACGGCGCCACGGGTCAGGCCACGGTCGACCTTCGCGGACTGGGTTCCGTCCGCACCCTCGTCCTGGTGGACGGTACGCGCCTGATGCCGTCGGACCCCTCCAATCCGGTCGCGGACTTGAACCAGGTTCCCGCCGCGCTGGTCGATCACGTCGAAGTGCAGACCGGCGGCGCCTCGGCCGTTTACGGTTCGGACGCCGAAGCCGGCGTCGTGAACTTCATCATGCGCAAGGATTTCGAAGGCGTCGAGCTTGACGGACAGTACAGCGTCAACAACGCCGACAATGGCGGAAAGCAGTTCGAGAATCCGCAGGATGCCCTGGGCATCGCGCACGCGCCGAAGGATTGGTGGGGTGGCGGCACGACGGATTCCACGCTGATCATCGGTACCAACACTGCCGATGGTAAGGGCAACATCACGGCGTATATCGGATATCGCGACATTCAGGCCGTGACGGAAGCGGCCCGCGATTTCTCGGCCTGCTCGATTTCGGTCACCAAGGCCAGTTCGCACACGCCCGATGTTCATGTTTGCGCCGGTTCCGCCAACAAGAACCTGTGGGTGTCGCTCGATGACTATTATGCGGGCACCAATTACGAGCTTTACCAGGAAGGCAACGGCCATCCGGGCAGCGGCCATTTCGTGCCCTATACCGGCGCCGGCGACCAGAAGTTCAACTACGGCGCGCTGAACTACCTCCAGCGTCCCGACGAGCGCTACACGGGCGGGTTCTTTGGCCATTACACGGTCAACCCGATGCTCGACGTCTACTCGGACTTCATGTTCTCGGACGATCATACGCTGGCGCAGATCGCTCCCTCGGGTGCGTTCCTGGGCAACTACTTTACATTCAATTGCGACAATCCGCTGATGACGGCTTCGGAGCGCACGGCCCTTTGCTCCGGCAACGCGCAGGCGGCTCTGGGCAATGTTTGCACGCCGGTCGGTAACACGGGTAACTGTAATATCGACCCGAATAACGCAACTGTCGCTATCGGCCGCCGCGATATCGAAGGTGGCAATCGTATCGACGATCTCCGTCATACGGCCTATCGCGCGAAAATCGGTGCGAAGGGCGATCTGGGTCATGGCTGGAGCTATGACATCTACGGCCAATACGGCACGACGATCTACGCTGAAAATTATAGCAATGAATGGTCGAAGTCGCGTACGGCCAATGCCTTGAACGTCGACCCGGCGACCGGCCAATGCTATTCCGTCGAGAACGGCCAGGATCCTAACTGCGTTCCGCTGGATATCTTCAACGGATTCAATCCGACAGACCCAAACTTCCAGAATGCTTTGGCCTATGTGAAAGCGCAGGGCTTCAAGTCGGGCTGGACAAAGGAGCAGGTCCTCAGCGGCTCTCTGACCGGCGATCTGGGCGACTGGGGCGGCAAGTCGCCCTGGGCGAAAGATCCCATCGCGGTGGCGGTCGGCGGCGAATATCGTAGAGAATCGCTAAAGCTCGACACGAGCCGCGACTTCCAGACCGGCGATCTTTACGGCCAGGGCGCCAAGACCTTGCCGATTCCCGGCAGCGGTTTCGATGTGGAAGAAGGTTTCGGCGAAATCCGCGTCCCCGTTGTTCAGGGTGTGGAATGGGCCCAGGACCTGAGCATAAACGGTGGCTATCGCTACTCGTCGTATAACCTTCAGGGCAATGTCAGCTCGTACAAATATGGTGCGGAATGGCAGCCGATCGACGATTTCCGCCTGCGTGCCAGCTATCAGGTCGCCACGCGGGCCCCGAACATCATCGAGTTGTTTGCCAACCCCAACACCGGTCTGTTCGGCGGCAGCGATCCCTGCGCGACGCCCGCGAATGCGACGGTCGCGGCGAACTGTCTGAGCGGCGGCGGCGTTGCCCATGCTGCGGCGCCGAACGCCGGCAGCGGCATCCTGAATTGCCCGGCCGCGCAATGTAACGCGCAATTCGCCGGCAATGCCGCTCTGCGGCCTGAAACGTCCAGGACCGATTCGTTCGGTATCGTCCTGACACCGTCCTTCATCGAGGGCTTCTCGGCGACGATCGATTACTTCGACATCAAGATCAATCAGTACCTAGCGGCACCGGACTCGAATGCGGTGCTGGGCGCGTGCTACGGCGACGGCGCGACAGCAGTAACCCAGGCGATCGCCTGCCCGCTGATCTTCCGCGATCCGGCGAACCATTCGATCCATACGAACGATGGTTTCGTCGACGCGATCGTTCAGAACGAAGGTTCGCTGCAGACCAGCGGCATCGATTTCGAGGCCAACTACAACACCAGCTTCGAGGACATGGGAATTTCCGGCCTCGGCGGACTGTCGTTCAACTTTATCGGAACGTACCTGCAGACCCTGAAACTGACGCCGATCGAGCACGCCGACTTCCTGGCCTATAATTGCGCGGGGTTGTATGGACTGCTTTGCGGTACGCCGAGCCCGGACTGGCGCCACAAGCTGCGCGTGACATGGACCACGCCCTGGGATGTTGATTTCTCCCTCGACTGGCGCCATCTCAGCGGCGTCGGGCTGGATATCAACAAGAAGAACGTGATCCTGTTCAACGGCCAGTGCGGAACGAACGGATCGCCCTGCCCAGAATTGGTTGACGCGCATCTCCCGGCGTTCGACTATTTCGACTTGGCGTTCAACTGGACCGTTCACCCAGGCGTCTCGCTGCGCGGCGGCGTCGACAACGTGTTCGACAAGACGCCGCCCGTCGTCGACAGCAACACGGCAGGCCTGTCCGGCCCGCCGTTCGGCAACGGCAACACCTTCCCCGGCGTGTACGATTCCCTGGGCCGCACCTTCTTCATCGGCGCGACGCTCAAATACTGAGTTCTTGAAACGAGCCTGAGAAACGGCGGTCTTTTGGACCGCCGTTTTCTTTTTAACCGCTTGGCACTACATCACAGAGGTATTTGCCACGGCGACATCAGTCCAACGGAAAGAATGGCTGTGAGGGACGAAATCAACGCGCAGGATGGCCAGCTCCTGCAGCAGATCGCCGCCGCCATACAGCGGGCGGACCTAAAAACGGCCGCGCTTTCCGCCGATGCGGCGCGGTCGCGCGGCCTGCGGCACCCCCTCATCCATACCGCGCATGCGCTCTGGCTGAGCAGCCAGGAACGCCACGAACAGGCGCTTTTCGAATTCTCCCAGGTGGAGACCATGTCACCGCCAACTGCGGCGCTGAGAAGCGCGATGGGGGTTTGCCTTGCCAAGCTCGGTCGAACGGACGAGGCCGTCGCCGCTTTCGACGCAGCACTCGCTCTCCAGCCGAACACCCCTCAGTTTCACATGCGCAAAGGCTGGGCTCACGAGTTGCAGGGAGAGCTCGAGAGCGCCCGGCGGGCTCACGAGCGCGCGGTCGAGCTGAACGCCGACTATGCGGAGGCCTTGGGCCGCCTCGCCTATCTGGCGACTCGCCGTGGTGACATTGCGGCGGCGCGAGCCTATGCCGAGCGCGCACTGGCGTTGGACGTGCAACAGACAAGCGCCCAGCTGGCCCTGGCGACCACCGAAATCGAGGATCGCGCCTATGCAGCCGCCGAATTGCGGCTCGGACGTCTGATGAGCAGCAAGCAGGTGATCGGAAACGATCGCTATGTTTGCTTGGGACTGATGGGTGACCTTTTCGACCGACAGGGTCGGATCGCAGAGGCCTACGCCTATTATGAAAAGGCGAACGACGTCGGCCGGAATTTGCCGGGCTCGACTTCCGGCCACAACACCATGCTCGAAGTCGTCAGAGGGCTGAGCGATTACATGCGAACCGTGCCCGGCCAACATCCTCCGGCACCGATACCGCCCGTGGCGGAAACACAGCGGCATGTCTTCGTGCTCGGCTTTCCCAGATCCGGTACCACCCTGCTCGAACAGGTGCTTGCCTGCCATCCCGACGTGGTCACGCTCGAGGAGAAGGACACGTTGACGGATGCCGTTCGTGCCTTCATGGGACGGCCGCAGGACCTCGAAAAGCTCTGGGCCGCGGACGAGCCGACACTGGCGCGCCAGCGCGCGCTTTACTGGCAAAGGGTGCGCAGTTTCGGAGCAACACCCGACGGCAAGTTTTTCGTCGACAAAACGCCGATCAATACGATCTACCTGCCGCTGATCGTGCGAATCTTTCCCCAGGCCAAGATCGTGTTCGCGTTGCGCGATCCGCGCGACGTCGTTCTCAGCTGCTTCCGCCGCCGCTTCAAGGCCAACGCGCTCAGCAGCGAATTCGTGACCCTGCAGCGCACCGCCCAGTTTTACGACGGCGTGATGGGGCTGGCGGAGCTTTATCGGGCAAAACTCGCGGTGGAGCTTTACCACCTGCGCCATGAATCCCTCGTCGACCATTTCGAGCTGCAATTGCGCCGGCTTTGCGACCATCTCGGCCTGACCTGGACGGATTCATTCTGGAATTTCGCGGATCAGTCGAAAACCAGAGGGGTGACGACGCCAAGTTCCATTCAACTGATCCGCGGGCTGAACAGCGAGGGCATCGGCCAGTGGCGCCATTATAGCGAACAGATCGCCACGGTTCTGCCGCTCCTGACACCCTGGGTCCGCCGATTTGGTTATCCCACGGATTAGCATCCCGCTTAGAATGGGATGAGCCGCCACCCGGCAACGGCGTGTTACATCCGGGCGCGAAATCAAGGAAACGCAGATGGCCATCGGTAGCTTCGGGAGGAATATCAGCGAGGACCAAATTCTCGCGGATATCAGCGCTGCGGTGAGTGCCGGCGACCTCAACCGCGCTGGCCGCCTGGCAAACATGGCGGTCGTCCAGGGCATAAGGCAGCCCTTGGTGTTCAACGCGCGCGGATTGGCGCTGCAAGCCTCCGGCCATCACCAGGAGGCCCTCAAGGACTTCAATGTCTCGCTGTCGCTGGCGCCGCACAATCCTCTCATCTTGAACGCCATCGGGGCCTCCCTGCTGGCCCTGGAACGCCTTCCGGAAGCGGTCAAGCAGTTCGATGCGGCGCTGGTGGAAAACCCGAACCATGCTCCCACCTTTTATCGCCGCGGCCTGGCGCAAGCCATGCAGGGGCACCATGACTTTGCCGAAGCTGATTTCGAACGCGCGATTGCGATCGATCCGAATTACGCGGAAGCGCTGGCCAGCCTCGCCTCCGTCATGGCGCGAAAACGAAAGACCAAGCGCGCCCGCGCTCTGGCGGAGCGCGCGATTGCGCTCAGACCGGCGGAGCCGACCGCGCTCTACGCCCTGGCGATGGTCGAAATGGTGGATGGAGATTTTGCCGGCGCGGAACGGCGTCTGCGTCCCCTGCTCAGCGAAAAAAAATTGCCGCCCGCCGCGCGGGCCGGCGCCTATGGCCTTCTGGGCGATGCGCTCGACGGACAGGGACGCTATTCCGAGGCCTTTGCAACCTATCTGGTCGAGAACGAGGATTTGCGCCGCAGCAATCTCCATCGCTTCGAACAGGACCGCGGCGCGGACGCGGTACAGCATCTGATCGCCTATTTCGAGGGGACGCCGGCCGCGCAATGGGCCGCGCATGACGATTACGCGCCGGACGACGGTCCCGACACCCATGTGTTCCTGCTCGGCTTCATGCGGTCCGGCACCACCTTGCTGGAGCAGGTTCTCGCCAGCAATCCCAAGATTGTGGCGGCCGAAGAGAAGGGCACGCTGAACGGCCTGGGAGCCGTGTTCATGACCAGCAATGAAGGGCTGGATGCGCTCGCCAACCTCGATGAGGCCGGCCTGCGCTACAATCGCAATCTCTATTGGGAACGGGTTCGCGCCCTCAATCTCGGCGTGCGCGGCAAGGTGTTCGTCGATAAGCAGCCGCTGAACACCATGAAGATGCCGCTGATCGCAAAACTGTTTCCGAAAGCGAAAATCATCTTTGCGCTCCGCGATCCCCGCGACGTGGTGTTCAGCTGTTTCCGCCGCCACTTCCAGGTCAACGTGACGATGTTCGAATTTCTGGCGCTGGACGATGCAGCGCGGTTCTATGCCTCGGTCATGCGCCTGGCGGAGCTTTACCGCGAAAAGCTGCCGTTGAACGTCTTTGAACACCGCTATGAGGACATGGTGCAGAATTTCGAGGCACGCGTGCGTGCGGTCTGCGAATACATGGACGTGGAATGGTCGGATTCGATGCGCGAATTCGACAAGATCGCCCCGATCGTCGATCTGCGCTCTCCGAGCGCCGCGCAGGTCCGCCGCCCGCTTTACGGCGACGCCATCGAACAGTGGCGCCGCTACCGCGAGCAGCTTGAGCCCATTTTCCCGATCCTGCAGCCCTGGATCGAGAAATTCGGCTATGCCTCCGACTGACTCCGCGGGCGCCCTGCGGGATCGTAATAGCTGCGCATGCCGTTGAGCAGTTCCGACACAAGCTCCCGCTCCGCCGCCGACAGAAAGGGATTCCAGATGTCGATCATCACGATGACGCGCTTTTCGTCGCTGTCGTTCCAGGCTTCGTGTTCGATCGTATCGTCGAACACCCATGCCTGTCCTTCGCGCCATTCCCGCGTCTCGTTGCCCACCCTGAACCGGCATCCCGGCGGCACGGTCAGCGGCAGGTGAACGACGAGCCTGGCGTTGGTGACGCTGGAATGTGGCGGAATATGCGTGTGCGGCGCCAGAACGGAAAACAGCACCGTCGGCCCGAAATTGGGAATGTCGATCATCGGCAACGTGTCGAGCAGCGCGGCCATCCGCGGACAGCGCCGGCATTGCTCTTCCTGGCGTATGCCGTCCTTCCAGAGAAACAGGGCATTCCAGCGCATCGAATGATTGAGCTCCGCCCACTGGGCGATGGGAGCCCCGTCGGGATGGGCGACGTAGGGTCGAAAATCATCGCGATCCTCGCGAAGCACCGCCAGAAGCTCTTCGCGGATTTCGCCGGTGGCGGTCTCAAGCCGTTTCAGCCAGGGGAAGTCGCTGTTGTCGTAAAATGTCAGGGCGGGCAGATGCGGCACCAGCAGCAGGCTCGGCTGCTGGACATAAACCTTCTTGCGGCCGAGAATGATCTCCTTGCTTTCGTAGATGCGCTCCAGATCGGCTCCCTCATGGCGCGCCTGAACCGCCGCCATGCGTTCGCGAAGATGGTCGTCCAGCGCGGCGGCGTTTTGGTCGACCCGCGCGCGCGCCCGCCGCATCGCATTTTGCATCTCCGCGGACAATTGATCGTCGGGCGGCGCTATCGTCAGCACGTCCTTGAAGATGCGCGCCGCCGTGCGGTGTTCGCCGCGGCGCTCCAGCAACATGCCCTTGGCCAGCAGCGCCGGAAAAAAATAGGGATCGATGGTTAAGCTGCGCGTCAGCCAGGCCATTTCGCTTTCGGCGTCGCCGGCGGCGCGAAAGACGAAAGCCAGATTGAGCGCGACAGAGGGATTTTGCGGATCGGCCTTTGCCGCTTGCTCCAGCAGCCCACGCGCGCCTAATAGATCTTTCCGGAAAAGCCGGTGCTGACCCAGGTGAAACAAGGCCTGCGAATGTCCCGGAGCAATCGCCAGCACATCGCTCCATACGCGCGCGGCCTCGTCGAGCCTGCGTTCCAGCATGAATTGTTGCGCTGTCCTGACCAGGACGCCGACGCGCGCGTCACCTCGTCCATCCCCCGAAGAACTACCCGACATTATGCGCCCGCCGCCCACAGGACGGCGCAGCCTAGCCCAGCACGGGAACGCCTACCAATTAAAAGTGCCGTGTCAGGCTCTTGAGGGACACAAAAGCCTAATTGCCGCGCGGTCCCAGATTTCCCTGGGCTTCCATCTTCGAAATTTCCTTCTCGGATTGAAGGCGGGCGTCATCCCATTCCCTCTGGGTCTTGCACTCCCTATGGGCACCCAGCCGACTGCCGGTCGTCGCGCCCATTGCCTTACACACGACCTTGTCGGAATCGGCTGTCGTCGCCGCCGGCGCGGTCTGTGAAACCGTCGGGGCCGGCTCGACCGGGTCTGCCATAGCCCCGATGCCCCAAGCCAAAAGAGCCGTCGTCGAAGCGAGCGAAAGAACGAGATTGCGCACGTGAAACTCCTCACCATCGGTGCCGCCAAGAATGGCAGACACCCTCGAATTCGTCAGAATAGTAATCCAGGGGAGGCGAATTTTGGAAGATGAATGTGATCACGACTTCGCGCGCGCGCCGGGTCTCGCTGGTTCCTCATGACCGTGAGCGACGCCAACGCCATACATCCTGCTTCACGGCCGGATCATTCGTTTGAACTTCGGCCTTAACATATTGATAAAAATTGCTGTTTCTGTCTTTCTGTGAAGAAGCCGCGATGCGCATGGAACTATCTTCGAGTCCGCGCCATGCACACGCGTATCCGTGCGTCATAGAAT
>JAATGL010000047.1 GCA_015654705.1 Alphaproteobacteria bacterium
CATGCTGGCCTGCATCATCTCGACGGCGCAGCAGGCCAGCCCGAAGGTCATCCAGTGCCGCGAGCCGGTGCGCGCCCAGTTGATCAGCGAATCGGCGCCGGCGACCAGGAAGCCCTT
This sequence comes from Alphaproteobacteria bacterium, assembly GCA_015654705.1. Lineage (GTDB taxonomy): Bacteria > Pseudomonadota > Alphaproteobacteria > Micropepsales > Micropepsaceae > Rhizomicrobium. Next base: position 118 of record JAATGL010000047.1, read on the forward strand.
GTCCTGGAGTTCCGCATTGGCCGCCTTGAAATAGGGATCGTTGTCGGTGATGGCGGCCGCGCCGCCCTCGACCCCGGCCCGCGCCGCGCTTCCCGCCGGGATCACTCCCATTCGAGCGCTCCCTTCTTCCATTCATAGACGAAGCCGACGGTCAGGATGCCCAGGAACGCGACCATCGCCCAGAAAGCGAAGACGCCGGTGGCGCCCAGCGTGATCGCCCAGGGTAACAGGAACGCCACCTCCAGGTCGAAGATGATGAACAGGATCGAGACCAGGTAGAACCGCACGTCGAACTTCATGCGCGCATCGCCGAAGGCATTAAAGCCGCATTCATAGGCGGAGAGCTTCTCCGGGTCCGGCTTCGACGGCGCGATCAGGAAGGGGATGAGGACCAGGGCGCCGCCGATCACCGCCGCGATGCCGATGAAGATCAGGATCGGCAGATATTCCAGGAGCAGCCGTTCCATCACCGTGTCCTTGACTGCCTTGAGGCGCCGCCCGGACCGCCAAGCGCTGCGGATCAGGCCAACTCACTTCGCGGGCGCAGTATAAGAAGCCGGCCCCCGCGCGCAACGCGGTTTAGAGGAAGATTCGCCGCAGGAAAACAGGATTTTTCGACGATCTTAGCGAGTCACTCGCAGATGGAAAATGCACCCGGCAAAGCGCGCGATACCCTGCCACCTGAAGCTGCGCGAACCTTGTAAAGTCTTCGCGCTGCTGGGCGGTTTGGACTGGCGGGAGCGACGGGGCTCGAACCCGCGACCTACGGCGTGACAGGCCGTCACTCTAACCAACTGAGCTACGCCCCCGCGGGCGTTCGCGGCCGAACCGCGAAGGAGGGTCGATGTACGGCCCACCCCAAAGCCTGTCAAGGCGCCTTAATTGCCGCCGCCGCCGGCGGGCGGGTGACGATGCTTGCCGTGCTGGCCGCTCGGTGCCGCGTCCGATTTGGTGGCGGGTGCGGAGGGATTGAGTTCCCTCGGGCTCAGCTGCCCGTCGCCGTTTCGGTCCAGCTCGTCGAACAGCGAGCGGGCGGTGGCGGCAAATTCGTTGAAATCCACATAGCCGTCATGGTTCCAGTCGACCAGCGGCGAAGCCGTCGAGGCGTTGTCGCTCCAGCGCTGATGATTGACGGCGCGGGTTTCGTCCTCGTCGAGGCGGCCGTCATGGTTGGTGTCGGCGGCGGCGAAATCGGCTTTCAGGCCGGCTTCCATCTCGGCGCGGGTGACAATGCCGTCATGGTTGGCGTCATAGCGCAGCAGCATCTCGGCCGGCGCATGGAACTCCGGCCCGCGCGGCTCGGCCGGTTCGTCGCGATGATGGCCGCCAGCGCACGCCGCGAGCACCACGGCGCCAGCCGCCATGACGGCAAAACCAATACGCATACAGAACTCCAGAGTGGCCGGGTGCCGCGAGTGGAGCCTAGCTTTGTCGCAGGAGTTTCGCGAGGGCCGGCCGGACGCGGCTTTCAGAACGTGTATTGCACGAAGGTGCCGACCGCCTGGGCCGTGTAATTCTCCGGCACCACGCCGAGATAGATGTTGTTGGTGATCACGCCCGGCGCCAGGCCCGTGTAATGGAAATCGTTCAGGTCCTGGTAATCCAGCCGGTAAAAGAGGCGCACCGCCAGGTTTCTGGAATATTGCCAGCGCAGATTGGCCTCCAGCGCCTGATACCGGAAGTCGATGTTGGGAAACTGGTTGCCCGCTTCGGCCGGGGTCAGCGAATTGAAGAACGCGCCGGTGCTGGCATACAGGTAAGCAAGAGTGCTGGTGGTGCTGGTGAAGGTGTAGTTGAGATCGAGGCTGACGTCGTCGAAGCTCTGGTGCAGCGTCGCGCCCAGCGTGCTGTCGAGGTCGCGCTCCTTCTCGGACCAGGCATTGGCGAGCGGATAGGCGATGCTGCCCGCCGCGCCGCTGGTGCCCTTGGCGAGCGCATTGATATTAGCGACGCTGCGATCCTGGAACTGGAAGCTGTAGAACGCATTGAGGGTCGTGCTCAGCGATAGCTGATAGGCGAAGGATGCTGTGGCGTCATAGGCGGTCGCGGCGCGCAGGCCGTATTGCGCGTCATAGGCGTCCGATTTCAGGTCGCCGCTCAGTTGCAGATCGGTCTTGGGCGAGACGATGAAATTGCTCTGCACCTTTAACGCATGCTCGATGCGGTTGCCGACATCGAATTTGCGCAGGTTGGAGAGCGTGAACGGCGGATCGCCCGCCGCGGTCGCCGGCACATAACCCGGCAGCGCCGACGAATAGAACGCGGTATAGGGGTTCGAGGTGTAGTCGCTGCCGTCGAGGCTGGCGAATTCGTAGGACGCCCGCACGGTACCCCAGCTGTTGCCGGTGGAGACGAGTTGCAGCCGCGCGCGGTCGTCATCCGCGTCCGGCACTTCGCGGTCGCTGTGGCGGATGTTGTTGTGGGTGTAGCTCAGATCCAGCTTCAGATGGTTGGTGAGCCGGTAGGCCGCGTCGCCGTCGAATTCCAGATTGTCGTTGGCGTAGGGAACGTTGCGGATCTGCGTCAGGCTGCCCGGCACGTTCGGCTCGTAGACGCCGGACAGTTTCGGATTGAACGCCGCCAGCCCGCCGTCGATGGCGATATAGCCGTACTGGCCGGTCAGGGGATTGAAGGCCAGGTAATTGGTGCGGTTGTCCTCGTTGTTGTCCTTCAGGGTGAAATCCAGCGTCACGTCGGATGACGGTGTATATTCGAGTTGGGCGAAAGCGCGGAAAATGTCGATCGCGGCATGCGCCCTTTGCTGGCTGAGCGCGGCGGTGGTGTCCCACTGGCTGAGATCGATGGCCGTCGCCACGCCGCGGATGACGCCGTCATTCACCGTCGGCGGCAACAGCGAATCGTTCTGCCGCATGATGCTGTAGGTGAGGCTGCTGCTGAAGCGCAGCTGCGGCGTCACGACGTCTGAAAGGTCGGCCTTCAGCGAATGATATTCGTTGCTGGGCGGCAGGCTGAGCCGGCCCTCCGGCGGCACATAGACGCCCGGCCCGGCGATGGAGCTGAGCCCGGGATTCTGCCAACTCACCGCTTGCAGGTTATCGTGAAAAAGCGAGCCGCTATAGGTGAGATTGAGCTGGGTCTCGTCGCCCGAATAGCGCAGCGCGCCGGTGACATCCAGCGTGGTGTAATGGATCGGCTGGACGATCTGGGTGGCGCCGTTCTGGAACGGATAGCCGAAGGTCGCGCCGATCGGCTGGGTGCCGTTGCGCCATTCGTTGGAAAGCTGGAACACGGCCTGCCAGTCGTCGTCGAATTTGTAGTTGACCGCGAAACCCGCCTTGTCGCGCGTCACCTTCAGGTCGCTGGTGCCGGTCGACGACAGCGCCGCATCGACCTGCGCCGCCGTGGAGGCGGCCGGCACCAGCCCGTCCTTGAGCGTCAGATTGGCGGTGCCGATGCCGTTCCATAGGCTCTTGGCCTCGGTCGAGAAAAAGTGCGGCGTCGCATCGAAGAACAACGTGACGTTGAACACGCCGTAGCGCCCGGTCTTCAGCTGATAGGTCTGGTCGTCGCGCCCGACATCCTGCGCGTTGGCGGAGACATAGAACGCGGTCTTGCGGTTCTCGCCGAGGAACCCCAGCGACGAGAGCATCAGCCCGTTGCTCCAATCGCCATATTCGCGGAACTGCGCCGAATTGGTCTTTCCGAAAGTGCCGAGCAGCCCACCGTCGATCCAGCCATAGCTCCACCAATCCGGATCGCTCTTGCTCTGCGTCATGTCGGGATAAGCGAACGGCAGGGGATAGAGGAGCCCGGTCGGCGTCCGCGTCTCGTCGAAATTGAGCGAAAGCCCGTTGGGATCGCGCGCCAGGTCGGGGATCAGGCCGCGCGGATCGTCCTGCGTGCCCGGCCGCGGGCCGCCCAGCAATCCGCTGTCGGCGCGCGCGCCCGCCGTGCCGATCAGCAAAAGCGCCGCGCCGGCGCGAAGGAGGACGGCCGGTCTCATCGTTCGAAGCGCGCTCCCGCCGGGCTGTTGGAACCGTGGATTTCCGAATGGCAGGTCTGGCAGGAGCTCGCGATCAGGCGCGGATCGGGCATCGGCCCCATCGGCATGTTGCCGCGCGTCATCAGTTCGGCCGGATGGCCGGTCTGGGCGTGGCATTGCTGGCAGAGCAGCGGCCTCGGCGTCGTCAGCAGCGCCTCGAAATTGGAGCCGTGCGGGGTGTGGCAGTTGAGGCAGTTCTCGCGCACCGGCGCGTGCTCGAAGATGAAGGGACCGCGCTTGTCGGCGTGGCAGCCGTAGCAGACCTCGTTGACGCTGTCGGCCTTCAGCAGCGGCGCCGTGCTGCTGCCGTGCGGATTGTGGCAGTCGACGCAGCTGATCTTGCCTTCCACGAGCGGCATGTGCGAGCGGCGGGTGAATTCGGCGCGCTGCTCCTTGTGGCACTGGAAGCAGGTCTCGTTGACCGATTCGCGCGCCGTCAGTCCGTGGGCGGAGAAATTCGCCATCGGATTGTGGCAGTCGCTGCAGCCGAGCCTGTTCACCTCATGGATCGAGGCGTGCCAGAAGATGCGCGGGCCGCCGCTGTGGCAGGCCAGGCATTGGCCGTTCTGCAGCGGGATCGGCGTCTTGCTCTTGCTCGAAAAGCTGATGATGGTCGAAAGGTCGGACGGGTTCTTGATGTGCTCCGAGCCCGGCCCGTGGCACGCCTCGCAGCCGCGGCCCTGCAACGCGTTCTGCGGATTGAGGTCGAAGACCTTGGCGTGGATTGTATGCGCCCAGTTGTCGGCCTCCTGCTGGTGGCAGGTCATACAGGTCTTCTCGCCGACATAGCTGCGCGTGTCGTCGCCCTGTGGCGGCGCCGCGGCCGGTTGACCGGCTGGCATGTCGGCCTGCACCAGGCGTTGCATCCTGGGCGGCGGATTTTTCGGCGGCGACGAATCGATTGCATCGTCCTGGGCCGGCGCCGTCTTGAGGTAATCGCGGATCTGGCGGCCGAGATCGCCGTCCGCCGACGCCACCTTCTGCGGCGCGGCCGGATGGGCGCGGGCGGCGTCGCCGGCGATCCTCTCCGCCGCGGCAGCGCCCAGCACGCCGGCGTGAACCTTCCTGAGATATTCGGCGACGGCGTCCTGATGCCGCCTGATCGCATCGCCCGGATGACCGGCGAAGGCCTTGTCGAGCCGCGCCTTCATGCAGGCATCGTCGCAGCGATCCGCGCCGCGGCTCGCGAAGGAGAAAAACAGGACGGCCACGATGCCGACAAGGGCGGCGGCGCCCATGCCGCGAGCGCCTTTACCGAACGATGGGCGCACGCTTCTCGATCTCCCGGAACAAAAAGACGCTTCGAGTCTTTCACACGAAAGCAAAACGAGTCATGTTGACTGAACTCGTCTTTGATAATTCCAGAAGAGGGATACGATGTCTTCAAATAACAAAGTAAATCTACGCAGTATGTTCTTGTCCGTGGCGTTTTTACTTTACGCGGTACAGGGCGCCAGCGCGGCCGGCGACGCCACGAAAGGCGCGGACATCTTCCAGCGCTGCCAGCTCTGTCACACGGCGCAAAAAGGCGTCAACAAGGTCGGCCCCAGCCTTTACGGCGTCGTCGGACGGCCCGCGGGCAGCATCCCCAACTTCGAATATTCCGACGCGATGAAAGCCTCGGCGGCGAAGGGCCTCGTCTGGACGGAAGACAATATCGTCAAATATCTCGCCAACCCGCACCAGTTTTTCGTCGAGTACCTCAACGATCCCCACGCCCGCAACAAGATGACCTTCTTCCTGACCGAGATGCAGGAGCGCGAAGACGTCGTTGCCTATCTGAAGACCGTTCCGAAGTGAGACCGGCAACAAGGCGTTCCGGATTCCGTCATCGCCCATGTCGCCCGGGCGATGGCGGGATCGCCATGGTGCTGACGCGCGACATCACCGAGCGCGTCGGCCGCGCATCTGTCGTCGTCAAGATCCTGGAAGGCCTGTCGCGCGACAACGACGTCACGCCGCTGCGGCTGCGCAGCCTGCTGGAGACGCGGTCCGTCACCGATCTTGCCGTCGCCCTCGCCGTCTGGCTCTGGTCGCTGATCCGGCTGCGCCCCATGCCGCTGCAATGCCTGCTCTATTCCTCGCACGGCGAATGCGCGCGCCTGGTGCGGCGCATTCGCGACGGCGCGTTCGCGATGGTCTATCTCGACACGGTGCGCTGCCAGATGCTGCTGCGGATGCTTCGGCGTGCCCTGCCCGACATCTTCATCGTCACCGATTTCGACGATCTGATGTCGCGGCGCATGCGCTATCTGGCACAGCACCGGCTGCCGCTGCTCGTCGGCCATACCGGCGCGGTGTTTCCGAACTGGCTGCGCAAGCTGGCGGAGGGGCCGCTCGCCCGTCTCATCACGCATTACGAGGCGGCCAGCCTGCGCCATGCCGAGCAGGAAGCCGCTCATGCCTCGAACATCGTGGTGCTGCTCTCCGACAAGGAGCGCACGCTCCTGCGCGAAAACCTGGCGCCGCGATCGCGGGCGGTGATGCATGCCATCCCGCCGCCGATGGCGGTGCGATCGCCGCCCTGGGTGACGGCGCAAGCCATCCGCTTCGTTTTCGTGGGCAGCGACCGCCAATTGCAGAACCGCACCGCGATCGATTATCTGCTGGAGCGCTGGCGGCTGCTGAGGCCCGCTGCAACACTCTATATATACAGCGCCCAGACGCGTCCGCAGGCCGTCGCGCCGGGCGTGGAGTGGTGCGGCTTCGCCCCCGATCTTCGGGAGGTGTATCGGCCGGGCAGCGTTTTGCTGCTGCCTGCGCTGGCCTCCGGCGGGATCAAGACCAAGGTCGCGGAGGCCTGGTCCTTCGGTTGTCCCGTGCTGGGCAATGCCGCCGCGTTCGAGGGCCTGGCGATCGAGAACTATCCGCTCAACCTGCCCGAGGCGTTGTGGCCGCCGCTGCTGACCGATCCGGATGCGCATGCGGCGCTGTGGGCCGAAGCGGCGACGCGCGGCCACGACTTCGTCGCCCGGCATCTGTCGCCGCAGCGCTTCGACCGCGCCTGGGCAAACGCGATCGGCATCCGGCGCGGCGCCCTGCCCGCATCCGAACCGCGGCAGGCTTTCGCGGTGGCGCACCTCAAGGCATCGCAACGCTAGCTCTACGTCATGCTGCGCAGTTGCTCCGCCGAAATGGTTTCGACGGCGTCGCCGCGCAGCCAGCCGGCAACTTTGCCCACGACCTCCTCGCCGGCGGCGGCCTGCATGTCGGGCGAGCCGCCGGCGATATGCGATGTCAGGAAAACGTTCGGCAGACGCCGCAACGGATGTGCCGCGGCGAGTGGCTCCTCTTCGTAAGTATCCAGACAGGCGAAGATGTCGCCGCGTGCCAGACGCGCCAACAGCGCCTGCGGCTCGATCAACGCGCCGCGCGCCGTATTGATCAGCACGGCACCCGGCCGCAGCCTGTCCAGTTCGGCCGCGCCCAGAAAATGTCTGGTCCGTTCGCTGAGGCCGCGATGCAGCGACACGATATCGGCGGCCAGAACCTCGGCCAGCGAAGCGGGGTTGGCACCGGCTTCGCGAACGTCTTCGGCCGCGCCGTGCTGCGAATAGACCAGCACGCGTGCGCCGGCATCGACAAGGCGCTTGGCAAAGGCGCGCGCATTTGCGCCCCATCCGATCAGTCCGGCCACGCTTGCTTTCAGGTCGCGCGATCCCAACTTTCCGGCGCCGGGCGTATCGACAAGCGGCCCGGCCTTGCGCCAGAGACGCAGCAGAACCGGCTCAAGCCCGATCGTCCTGGCGATGGGGCGCAGGCTCCCCGCCGCTGCGCGCGCCATGCCCTTGATGCCGGGCAGCGGCGGCCTGACGCCCCAGCCCCCAGCGCGCATCACCTCATGTGAAGCAAAGGCGCGACGGCGGCCCAGGATCGCCAGCCCCAGCGCAAACTCCGCCACGCTCTCGGCATAAGCGCCGCCGGCGTTGACCAGAACGATCCCGCGCGCCAGCAACGCCTCCGGCTCGTAGCGCACCAGCGACAAGGCCTGCACGCCGACGATGCCGAGTCCCGGCAATCTGTCCAACAGGTCGGCCGGCAAAGGCGGCGCGCCGCGGCCGAGGATCGCCGCCGCGATGTCGGGACGCGGCCCGGCGGCGCGGACTTCGTCGGGCGATACAAATCGGACATCGGGCAACAGCCGCGCCAGCGCCGGCTGTAACCCGGCCGGCTCTATGAGCAGAACCGATCTTGCCGGGGCTGGATGCGGCGGGCGCGGCGTCTCCGGCGCGGGCAAAGCGACGCGGCCGCTGAACCCGCTCTCGATCAACTCGGCGAGATACAATGACGGCGCCAGCGCGGCGATGCTGTGCCGTGGTTCGATGCCGCTGCGGATCGCCTCAAGGAAGGCGTCGTGTTCGGCGGCGAACCCGTCGCCGATCGCCGGAAAGGCGGTCTTCGACAGCGTGCCGTTCTTTTCGACGGCGAGGCCGGCCTCCGTGACGCTGCAGGTCTCGCCGGGCGCATGGAAGGTGTAGCGCTCGCGCCGTGCGCCCGCGTTGTTGTTGCACAGGAACGTTCCCTGCGCGCCATCGCGCCAGCGCATGATGGCGGAAAAGGCGCCGGGCTCCGCCGCGTCTCCCGTCAGCGCCGTCAATTGTTCGGGCAGGCCGCCCATCATATAGACGAGCGCGTCCAGCGCATGGATGCCGTTGGCGCCCAGCCAGCTTTGCGCGCCGAACAGCGGCGGCTTGCCGAATTCGGGCTTGTGGAACACGGCTTCCGCGAAGCGCCAGCCCGCCTTACCGGCCCGCGCGCGCAGCGCGGCAAGAGATTTGTGGAAGCGCCGATTGTGTCCGCCGACGGCGACCAGGCCGCGCTCCCGCGCAGTCTCCGCCATCGCGCGCGCCGCAACGAAATTCGGCGCGATGGGCTTCTCGACGAACAGATGCTTGCCGCTGCGCAGCGCGCGCAGGCCGTATTCGTGATGCATCTGCGCGCTGCCGAAGATATACACGGCGTCGATGTCCGGCCGCTCCAGCGCCGCGCGCGCGTCGCCGCCATCCTCCAGGAATCCGAATTTGCGCCGCGCCGCCGCCGCGTTGCGCTGCTGGATGTCGCAGACCAGCACCAGCCGGATGTCACCCTTGTCGCGCAGGCGGGCGAGAATCGGCAGATGGATCAGATTGGTCGTCGCGCCGGCGCCGACGACCAGCACGCGCAGCGCGGATGCGGTCTGTGAGGGCATCGACGGCAATTAGGTGGGCCTCCCGGCTTCGGCGCGATCCCTCGCCGGTCGGCACAGTCGCACATAATCGCCGGCGATTTCTTCCAGCCGCCGCAACGTCGCATCCAGATCGGGCTGCCGGTCCGGCGGTCGCGCGGGCGCCGGTGGCAGTTTGGCGATTTCGGCGCCGACATCGCGCACATCGATGACGGAGGCGCAACCGCGTGCAATCAGATCGCCAAACGGTCCGCGCGCATCTTCGCCGAGGAAGACAGCCGGCACCCCGAACATGGCCGCTTCCGCCGCCGCGCCCGAGGCGAGCGAGAGCAGCACGCTCATGTGCCGCAGCAGCGCCGGCAGCGGCAGGGGCGGATCGATCACCACATTGGCTCTGCGCATCATCAACAACCGCCCGAATTGCGCGTCCTGCCGGACGCGCGACGACGGATGGCGCCTGATCCACCAGCGCCAGCCGGGCGGCGCGGCCTCGATCGCATCGGCCAGCGCATCCCAGACCGCACGCCGGCCGCCGATCGGCTGAAGCGCGATCAGGATTTCACGTTCAAAATGCGGGTTTCCGGCGATGGCGGTCCACCGCGCGTTCCACGCCGCATCCTGAAAGCCCGCGAGCTGCGTATGGCCGCCATGAAGGCTTTGGTGCCAGGGCGACGCAAGCGTGCCGGTCCAGCGCCGGATGTCCGCCGCATCCTTTTCCGTCCAGTTCCAGAACAGCGCGGACAAGGTCGTGAAGCCGCCGTCCGGCAACAGGGACCAGCGATAGGCCTTGTGCGCGCCGTCCTGCGGGCAATGCTGCAGGTCGACGGACAGAATGGCCTGGCGGCGGCAGGCCAGCACGAAGGCATGGCCGAGCCCCGCATAACAGGTGACGACGAACGCCATCTTCGGACGCACGCGTTTCAGCACGCGCTCGAAGGCGGACGCGGTGGCGGAAACCACGGCGGCGCGGCGCGCCAGTTTCGCCGGCGCGAGCGACGGCGCTTCGACGCCGTTGCCGGCGAGAAAGCGCAACACCTGCTCATGCTGCGGCAAACGCGTGGCTCCGGCCACGGCGAAAGCGCCCAACCAGCCGCGCGCCTCGACAACATTCGCGGCAAAGGTCGGGCGATGCCATGGCAGGCGGCTCAGATCGCCGCTTTGCATCAGGAACGAGCGCAGCCCGCGCCGTTCCAGCGCGGCGATCAGCGGCTCGCCGTAGCGGTCCTGCCATGCGCCATCCACGCGGTCGAGCGAGACGCCGTCGCCCAGAAAGATCGCATGCGCCAGTCGGGGCCGCGCCACGTGATGGGCGAGATCGCGCCGGCTACGCCACACATTGACAAGCGGCCGCAAGACATTCGAGGCGACGCGCAACGGCAGCGCGCGTGCGGCGGGCGGTGCCTCGCCCGTCCGGCGCCGATGCATATCGAGATAGAGATCCATCCGCGCCAGCGGCCAGATGTCCACATCGCCGCGCCGCCACTGCGCCACGGGAAAACCGCGCTCGATCTCTTCGACAAGAGTGAGATAGCGGCGATGAAAGGACGCGTCCATCTAGCCGGCGGCCCGCCTGCCATCGGCAAAGGTCCGGCGCAGCAGCGCGACCGCCTCGGCGGGATCGTCCGACAAGGTCAGCCGCCAGGCGCCATCCGCGGCCAGCGCGCCCAGCGCCGCCGGCAGCTCGGCGCGGAAATGATCGAAGCCAGGCTCCAGCGCCGCCGTCAGGACGGCCGTGGCATCGTCCGCAGCAACGGGCGAAAGCGTGACGTCTTCGCCGCGATCCAGCACGCACAGGATCGCGCGTTGCGCCCTGCCGACATGGCGCGGCACCTCGACCGCCTTTTTCCAGCGTCCGGCGCGCAGGCGCAGCGGCCCCTCCGCGAACGGCGCATCGGACGCGAACACGTGCAGCGGCCGCTTCAGGCCCCAGAGCGTCAGGCGCGGGCTCGTCTGGATATACACCGTATCGTCGGTCAGCAGGGCAAGCCCCGCCCGCGCCGCCGCCAGTGCCAGCGTGCTTTTTCCGGCGCCGCTGCGTCCCGCCAGAACGATCGCCGTGCCGTCCAACACGATTGCCGAGGCGTGCAGCGGCACGCGGCCGCTGCGGGTGGCGAGAAACAGAATGAGGATGTCGAGCAATTCCCGCATTTGCGGCCCGGAAGCGCAGCGCCGCGGCACCTCGCACCATGCCCGCTTCGAAATCGCATCCGCGCCGCCGCGCACGCCCCTGCCGTACAGCGAAAGATGCGGGCCGTCGACGGTGATCGTGTCGATCGACATCTCCTCGTCGAAGTCGCTGGTTGAAATTACGACGTAAATAGAAACGTCCGTTTTACAAGTGTAAGACGATGACGAATAGGAATTAATCAAATAGGAGAAAACATCATCGCTGTCAGTCTTAAATATAAGCTGTAAATCGAACATGTGTAACACTGTCAGCATTTGGTTTTGCTTCGCATCTGTAATCGCCTTTGCTATCGTCCTCATAAGATCAGTTGAATCAAGTGGGAGCAGGCATCTTGTTTGTGGTCGCTCATTCCTATTTTTTGAATCACGACCCCAAGCAACTCGCCCGCATGACGCCCTACGCGCCGCTCGCGACGTTGATCGCGGCGGCCTGCCTGCGCGAGCACGGCCATGGCGTGCAGCTTTTCGATGCGACCTTCGCGCCCGATGTCGACGCCTTCGCGCGGATGCTGGACCAAACGCGTCCATCGGTGGTCGCGCTCATGGAAGACAATTTCAATTTCCTCACCAAGATGTGCACGGTGCGCCGGCGCGAGGATGCGATGGCGATGATCGCGCTGGCGCGGGCGCGCGGCTGCCGCATCGCCGTCAACAGTCCCGATTCGACGGACCAGCCGGCGCTCTACATCGTCGCCGGTGCCGATGCGGTCATCCTGGGCGAGGGCGAAGCCGGGCTCGTCGAACTGGCCGGGCGCTGGGCGGCGGATCGCAACGCGCGGCTCGACGACATCGCGGGCCTGGCGCTGCCGGGCCTCGGCAGTCAGTTGCGCAAGGCAAGGCCGCGCCCGGTGCAGCACGATCTCGACCGCCTGCCGCTGCCCGCCTGGGATCTGGTGGATGCCGCGGCCTATCGCGACGCATGGACCGCGCGGCACGGACGCTTCTCCTGGAACATGGCGACGTCGCGCGGCTGTCCCTATGTCTGCAACTGGTGCGCCAAGCCGACCTTCGGACGCGGCTATGAGCAGCGTTCGGCACAATCAGTGGCGCAGGAACTGGCGCTGCTCAAACAGACGGTCGCACCCGACCACATCTGGTTCGCCGACGACATATTCGGGCTGACGCCGGAATGGCTGCGCGCGTTCGCCGCCGAAGTGCGCCGCCTCGATGTGCGCCTGCCCTTCCTGATGCAGTCGCGCGCCAATCTGATGCGGCCGGAAGCCGTCGATGCGCTGGCCGAAGCCGGCGCGGAGGAAGTCTGGCTGGGCGTCGAATCCGGCTCGCAGAAAATTCTCGACCTGATGGAGAAGGGCACCGGCATCGACATGGTGCGCGAGGCGACGCGCAGGCTCAAGGCGCGCGGCATCCGCGCCTGCTGGTTCATCCAGCTCGGCTATCCCGGCGAGAGCTGGGACGATCTCACGGCGACGCGCAACCTGATCTGCGAGGAACGGCCCGACGATATCGGCGTGTCGGTCGCCTATCCGCTGCCCGGCACGCGCTTCCATAAGCTGGTGCGGGCGCAGCTCGGCGCGCGCCACAACTGGGAGGATTCCGACGACCTGGCGATGCTGTTCCAGGGCACCTTCGAGACCGGCTTCTATCGCATGGTGCGCGACCTCCTGCATGACGAGGTGCGCAGCGGCCGGCGCAACGATCGCCGCTGGGCGCTGCTGGGACGCGAGGGCCTCAAGCACCGCTCCGACCGGCCGATCACGCTCGCGGCCGGCTCGTGATGGCGATGACGGCGCAGGAGCTTCGGCCGGCCGGCCTGGCGTTCGATGCCATCGCGCCGGATTTCGATTCGCGCTTCGGCGCGTGGCGCAGCGTCGCCGCCCAGCGCCGTGCGGTGCGCGGCGCCTTGCTGGAAGCGTTTCCGGCAAGGGGCCGCATATTGGAATTGGGCGGCGGCACCGGCGAGGACGCGGTCTGGCTGGCGGCACGCGGTTTCGGCATCCTGTCGACCGACGCCTCGCCGGCCATGGCGGCGCTGGCGCACGCCAAGCTGGCGCCGCTGGGCGGACGCGCCGAAATCGCCGCGGCGGAAGAGCTGGAGCAGTTCGCCGAGCGTCATTTCGCGGCCGGCGGCGTGGCGTTCGACGGCGCCTTCTCCAATTTCGCGCCGCTCAACTGCGTCGAGGATCTGGCGCCGGTCGCGCGCGGCCTGGCGCCCCTGCTGAAGCCGGGCGCCAGCGCACTGCTGGTGCTGTTCGGCACGCTGTGTCCCGGCGAGATGATCACCGAAGTCCTGCGCGGGCGTCCGTCCGCGGCGTTGCGGCGGCTGACGCGCGGCGCGGCGCCGGCAAAGCTCGCCAGGCGGGAGTTCAGCATCGTCTATCACCGGCGCACGGAACTGGTGCGCGTGATGGCGCCCTGGTTCGCGCCGGCGGGACGGCTGGGCGTCGGCGTGTTCGTGCCGCCCAGCGCGGCCGAGCCGTGGATCTCGCGCCGGCCGCGCCTGCTGCGGACGATGGAGAGTCTCGACCGCATCTTGGCGGGCCCGCTCGCCGCGCTCGGCGATCATGTGCTGTACCGGTTCCGCCGCACGGACGCGCCATGAGCGGCATCACGGCCCGGTTCTGCACCGAATATGCGCATCATCGCGCCGCCGAGGGCCGCGGCTATCGCGGCGCGGCGTTGCGCGCCTTGCCTTATCTCGGCCACGGCCCCCATGCGCGGCAATGGACGGTGCGGGCGCGCAGCTTCGACGCCTTCGTGCGCCATGTGCTGACGCCGATGGCGCGGGTGACCGCACGGCCGCTCGAAATTCTCGATCTCGGCGCCGGCAATGGCTGGCTCTGCCACCGCCTCGCGCAGGTGGGGCACAAGGCGACGGCGCTCGACATCCGCGACGATACGGTCGACGGCCTGGGCGCGGCGGGGGAATTGCTCGACGCGGCGCCCGGCCTGTTCGCGCGCTGCGTCGCCTCGTTCGACGATCTGCCGCTGCCGTCGGGCACATTCGACATCGCGCTGTTCAACGCCTCTCTGCATTACGCGCAGGATCTTTCCAGAGTGCTCGGCGAGGCGGCGCGGGTGACGCGCCGGGGTGGGCGGCTGGTGATCCTCGACTCGCCGTTCTATGCCCGCGAGGCAGACGGCGCGGCGATGGTCGCGGAAAAGCGCGCCCGGGCGCCGGACCGCTTCGGCGCCCGCGCCGGCACGTTGCTGTCCCTGCCCTTCATCGAATATCTCACGGTTGTGCGCCTCGCCGACGCGTCCGCCGGGCTCGGCCTCGCCTGGTCGCGCAGGCAGGTGCGCTATCCGCTGTGGTACGAGGCGCGCCCGCTGCTTGCCCGGCTCAAGGGCGCCCGGCCGCCCTCGCGCTTCGATCTGTGGAGCGCCGTCGCGCCATGATCATCCTGGTCAATCCCCGCGCCACGCGGCCCGGCAACCGGCGCTTTCCGCTGTCGGTGATGGCGGTCGGCGCCTCGATTCCTGAGGGCGAGAACTGGGAGATCGTCGACGGCAACCTGCCGCGGCTGGACGTCGCCGCCCGCATCACCGCGCTGGTCGAGGCCAACGAATCCGGCAACGATCCGGTGCGCGCCATCGCCTTCACCGTGATGCCGGGGCCGCAACTCGCCAATGCGGTGCCGCTGACCCGGCAAGTCAAGGCGCGCCATCCCGATATCCAGATCGTCTGGGGCGGCAATTTCGGCAGCCTCTATCCCGAGCCGGTGCTCAACGCGCCCTATATCGACTGGCTGGTGCGCGGCCAGGGCGAGCAGACCTTCGGCGAGCTTCTGCAGGTGCTGGACGGGCGGCGCGATCCGCAGAAGGTCGCCGGCCTCAGTTTCCGCCGCGCGGACGGCACCCATCACATCGGCGTCGAGCGCATCTGGCTGGGGCCGGGCGAATTGCCGGCACCGCCCTATCACAAGATCGCGGTCAAGGATTACCTGCGCCCCACCTTTCTGGGCAAACGCTCCGGCGTCTACCAGGCGTCGATCGGCTGCCCCTATGCCTGCAATTTCTGCGGCGTCATCTCGGTCTATGGGCGCAAGGAGAAAGTGCAGGAGCCATCGCGCACCGCCGAGCATCTGGGCTTCCTGGCGCGCGCGCACGGCATGGATTCGGTGCATTTCTACGACAACAATTTCTTCCTCGGCGAGGCCCATGCGCGCGCGGTGGCGGACAGTTTTGCGCCGCTGGGCCTCAAATGGTGGTGCGAGGCGCGGGTGGATGCGCTGCTGCGCTTCTCCGACGAGACCTGGCGGCGGCTGAAACGGGCCGGCCTCACCATGGTGTTCTGCGGCGCCGAGTCGGGCTCCAACGAGGTGCTGGCAAAGATGCAGAAAGGCATCACCGTCGAGCAGATCGCGGAAGTCGCCGCGCGCACCCGCGAGCACGGCATCATTCCGGAATTCTCCTTCGTGTTCGGCGACCCCGACGCGCCGGAGCGCGAGATCGAGAACACGCTGGGCTTCATCCGCAAGCTGAAGACGATCAACCCGGCGATGGAGCTGATCACCTATTTCTACACGCCGACGCCGCAGCGCAAGGACACCTACGGCAACATCGATCCGCTGTCGGGCACGCCAGTCGATCTGGAGGAATGGGCGACACCGGCCTGGGTCAACTGGATGACGCATGTCGATCCCGAACTGCCCTGGCTCGACCGGCGCCTGAAAGCCAAGGTCGAGGATTTCGAACTGGTGCTGAAGAGCCGCTTCCCGTCGGTGCATGACCGCGCCACCAGGCCATGGGGCAAACTGGCCGGACGGCTGCTGGCGCAAAACCGCTGGCGGCGCGGCGACTATGCCGATCCCGCCCTGCTGAAGCGGCTGCGCCGGCTTGCCCGCATCATCCCGGACGACCAGCAGGCCTATGGCCATCTGCGGGCCGAGGGCGCGCTGTGACGATGCTCAATCCGCGCGAGGCCTATCGGCTGTGGGCGCCGAGCTATGCTGCCGAAACCGCGATCAGCGCCCTGGACGAGGAGATGGCAGCCGAGTTGCTGCAAGGACTGCCGTGTACGCACCTGCTGGATGCCGGCTGCGGCATCGGGCGGCGGCTGAAAGATGCGCCGGGACTCGCCATCGGCGTGGATGCAAGTCCCGAGATGCTTCAGGCCGGCGGCGGGCCGATGCTCGCCGCGGCCGATGTCTGCGCCCTGCCCTTTGCGTCCGGCGCGTTCGACATGGTGTGGTGCCGGCTTGTGCTGGGCCATCTGGCGGATCCCGTTCCGGCCTATCGCGAACTGGCCCGAGTTTGCGCGCCGAGCGGCCATGTTCTCGTCAGCGATTTTCATCCCGACGCGGCGCGCGCCGGCCATCGCCGCAGCTTCCGTGACGCGACGGGCGTTGTGCGCGATGTGGAGCATCACATCCATGCCGTATCGCGGCATGAAGCGATGGCGAACGCAGCCGGATTGACCTTGGCCGGACGGCACGACGGCGCGATCGGCCCGTCGATCCGCGACTTTTACGCGCGCGCCAACCGCCTTGCCGCCTATGACGCCGATCTGGGCCTCAATGTCGTGGCGGCATTCCTGTTCCGCCGGGCATGCGCCTCCTGATCGAGGCGGCGAACGCCACCGTCGCGGTCGCGGACGGTGTGATCGTCGCGCCTTCAGGCCGTTTCGACGGCGCGATCCGCCTGCGCGGCGGCGAAGTGCGGCCCGGCCTCATCAACGCCCACGACCATCTGCACCGCAACCATTACGGCCGGCTGGGCGCGCCGCCCTATGCCAATGCCTATGACTGGGCGCGCGACATCCAGACTCGCCATGCCGACGCAATCGCGCGCGGCCGGACGATGCCGCGACGCGCCGCGCTGCTGCATGGGGCATGGAAAAACCTGCTCGCCGGCGTGACCCATGTGGTGCATCACGATCCCTGGGAGACGGATTTCGACGATCGTTTTCCACTAACCGTGGTGCGGCTTTCCAGCGCGGATTCGCTGGGCATGACGCCGGCTCTGGCTCCGCCGGCCGGTGCGCCCTTCGCGCTGCACCTGGCTGAGGGCGTGGATCGCGGCGCCGCGGCGGAGGTGCACGATCTGGCGGCGCGGGGAATTCTGACCGAGCACCTGATCGCGGTGCATGCCGTTGGTCCGGACACGGACGGCATCGCGAAACTGCGCGCCAGCGGCTGCACTGTGGTTTGGTGCCCAAGCTCCAACCGTTTCCTGTTCGGCCGCAGCGCATCCGCCGCGCTGCTTGCGGACGGCATGGACGTGCTGCTGGGAACCGACTCGCTGCTCACCGGGGCGGGCACATTGCTGGATGAACTGCGCGCCGCGCGCGGCGGCATGTCCGATGCGAGGCTGCTGGACGCGGTGGGACCGTTGGCGGCGCGCCGGCTGGGCCTTGTCGAGCCGCGCCTTGCGCCCGGCATGCCGGCCGATCTCGTCCTGCTGCGCCGGCCGCTGCTGGAGGCGGCGCTGGACGATGTCGCGCTGGTGATGGCGGCGGGGGAATTGCGCGTGCTCGATCCGGCGCTCGTGCCGATCGTGAAACCGGCCGGCGGCCGGATGCTGGAGCGTTACGGCGTGCGCCGCTGGATCGGCGAGACGGCGTGAAGATCGGGCGGCAGCCTCAGGGCACGATCGGTCCTGTTGAGCGCGCGGCCGAACCGCCGCATAGCGCTCGAAGCCGGCGCCGAGATCAGAAGATGTGCGCGGGCCGACGGCGCTTCGAACAGCAGCCAGTTCGATTCCAGATTCACCAGCGCATCACTCAGCGGCGATCCGCGCTGGTCATCGTCGAGACTCAACATGCGCACATAGCGCCGCAGGCGCGATTGCACTGCGGATTTTGACGTCATGTCTTCCAGCCACGTCGTCAACCCGTCCAGCGCAACGAAAGGAAACAGCGCGCGCAGCAGCAGCAGGCTTGCCGCGACGGAATTCTCCGCCCGCGCGCGCCGCGCATGTTCAAGAACAGCCAAACGATCCGCGCCGCTCAGCCTGGCGAACAGAGGCACAAGGTCCACCAGCCATTTGAGCCGCACCCAGCCGCTCAGCGCGCCATGCGCGATCAGATAGAAACCGAGTTCGGGCCCGATTGCCGGCGCCTTGCCAGGCGCCACCGAACCGCGCAGCGCCGCATCGAAATCCCCCTTGGCAACGAAGAGGCGGCTGTGGAGATCGATCGCGCAGGTCGGATCGTCGCGCGCGATGAGCGTCACGTCGCGGACGGCGCGCAGCAGCGGTCCCCATAGCGCGCGCACCGGCGGCATGGGCGGATCGCTGGCGACGAAGCCGGCGCCGTGCAGGACATCGAGCGCGCGGCGAAAATCCCGCGGCGCAACGAGAAGGTCGATATCGGCCGAGAAGCGCCACGCCGGATCGGCATAGAGGCGTGCGGCCTGGGTCGCGCCCTTCAGCGCCATCCAGTCGATGCCATGCGCCGCGAACTGCGCCGCGATCTGCGCCAGCCGTGCGAGAGATGTTTCCCGCCGCGCCGCGCTGGCGCGGTAGCTTTGCGTGAGCTTTTGCAGAAGGTCCGGCATAACCGGATGGCGGCCGCTGAGCGCCGCGGCATACAGCAGCGGCCCGACCTGGTGCCGGCGCAACGCGAGCGTCACCAGTGCTTCGCCGAGGATGGTAACCGGCGTGGGCGGTCCGCCAAGCGGTTCGCCGACCAAACGGGACAAGCGGATAAGCGATGGCGGCAGCGCGATGCCCGTCTCAGCCATGCGCGTCCTGCCGGCCGAAACGAAGCACGCGGTCGCAGGCGGCGAGATTTTCCGTCCGGTGCGCGATCAGCACGATGGTGGGCGGGTTGGGCATTGCCCGCAGCCGCGCGAAGATGTCGCGCTCGCCGTCGCTGTCGATCGCGCCCGTCGCCTCATCGAGCACCAGCAGTCTCGGCTGCCGCAGCAGCGCGCGCGCCAGCGCGATGCGCTGGCGCTCCCCGCCGCTGACCAGCGTGCCGCGCTCGCCCACGACCGTCTCCAGTCCATGTTCCATCCGGCGGACCATCTCGGCCACGCCCGCCACCGACAGAGCCTGCCACATCGCGTCCTCGCCGGCCCGCGCATTGGCCCAGGCCAGATTGCGCCGGATCGTGTCGTGGAAGAGAAACGGATCCTGCGACACATAGCTGAGCGCATCGCGCCACGCGGCGAGCAGCGGGCCCTCCAGCGTCGCGCCGCCGACGACGATGCGTCCCGTCTGCGGCGGATACAACCCCACCAGCAGGTCCGCGAAGGTGGTCTTGCCGGTGCCCGAGGCGCCGGTGATGCCGAGAAATTCGCCCGGCGCGATTGTGAGATCGAGACTATCGAGTCCGCCCTGCGATTCCTGTGCGTGTTCATCGCGGTGATAGAAGGAGACATGCTCGAAGACGATCGCGCCCGCCGGGACCGGCATCGCGCCTCGCCGCAAGCCTTCCCCGCGCGCGGCGGCGACGAGTTCGCCTTGAAGCTGGCGGACCTTTTCATAGACGCCCAGCACCTGGGAAAATTGCTGCGCGCCCTGCTGGATCTGCCCCACCGGCGCCATCACCCGCGTCACGATGAGCAGCAGCGTGATCAGCACCGGCGGCGCGACATGGAACCAGCCGAAGCCGACCAGCACCGACGCGCCCCCGACCAGCGCGGTCAGCGAAACCAGTGCCGCCTGGCTGCGCACATGCTGCAGGGCATAGCCGATCTGCCGGTTCGCCAACTGGTGCAGGGTCTGCCCGGCCTCCTCGACAAAGCCGTCCTCCAGATTCTGGCTGATCGCGAGTTTGAGCCCGCCGAGGAACTGCGTCGTGCTGTTCAGCAGCGAAAGATTCGCCTCGGTCACGTAATTGCCCAGGCTGCGCGCCCGCCGCAGCATCGGGCCGAAGACGACGGCGCCGACGACCAGCAGGAGCAGGAGGACCGTCGCCAAGCCGGGCGCCAGAATGAACGCCAAGGTCCATTGCGCCAGAAGGAGCGTCGCCGCGACGCAGGTCTGCAGCAGAAACTGGATGCCTATTCCGAGACGCTGGATATCGCCGCTCATCAGATGGGCGATGCGCGAATGGCGCAGCCGCGCGACATATTCCCATTTCGCCGCGACCAGGTTTCGCGCGAGGCGCAGCCGCTGCGCCTCGATGAACCGCACCTGCAATTCGACGATCGCGATATCCCGCGCCGCGATCACGAAGGCGCGCACGATCATCAGCACGCCGAAGACACCCATCAGCAGCAGCAGCTTCCGCAGCGGCGTGTCCGCGCCGAATGTGCCGAACAATGCGGCCGCCGCCCTTCCCAGCCCGCCCGGCAAGGCGCGCATTCCGAAGATGAGGCCGAGAAGCGGCACCAGAAGGGAGACGCTCAGTCCCTCGAAGACCGCACCGGCCATGACGTAGACCGCCGCCGGGACGGCCTTGCCTCCGGCGACGGAAACGAAGTCGCGCAGAAGCGCGCGCGCCGCAGACGGATCGTCCTTCGGAATATCGCCGGGAATGGTCTGCAGCATGTGACGGACTATACGCGCAGGGGCCGAAAATACCATGAAACCCGCTGTTTGCGCGGCATGATGCCGTGCAAAAGCGCATCGCTTTACGCCGTCATTTCATGCGCAAGGGAATAAGACGCGCCGCTGTCTCGTCAATACGATGAGTTGCGGAGATATCGGCGGCGGGGATCGACGCGATTCCCCCGGCGGCCATGGAGGAATGAAACAGGGCATCTTCACCGACACATCATGCCAAGCGCACGGCCAAGGCCGATCATGGTATGCAGAGCACGACCGGAGCGACACCTCGTCTTACCATGATCACGCATGATGAATTCGTCACGGCGCTCGTTGCGCAACTTCCGGGGCTGAGGCGCTATGCGGTCGCGCTTGTCCGCAACGCCGCGCTGGCGGACGACCTCGTGCAGGACAGCATCGAACGGGCCTTGCGACAGTCGGCGCAATTGCGGGACCTGCAGCATTTTCCCGGCTGGCTGCGGCGCATCTTGCACAATCTCTATATCGACGAAATCCGGCGCAACAAAAGCAGAGGAGTTCAACAGGACGTCATGGAACTGGTCGACCACCTCGAATTGAGCGTCGCGGCGACGGACGGCACAGCCACGCGCGATTTTCTGAGGGCGATCAACGCCCTGACGCTGGAGCATCGCCAGATCCTGCTGCTGGTCGGCCTGGAGGGGCTCAGCTATCGGGAGATATCCGACGAATTGGGCATCCCGATCGGCACGGTGATGTCCCGGCTGGCCCGGGCGCGCGAACGCCTTCGCGAGCAGATCGAGAGCGGCGCGGAAATAGTTTCGCTTTCGTCGCTGCGGAAAGACACGCCATGAACGGCAAACCGGAAACCAGCGACGTCGAACTGCACGCCTATGTCGACGGCGCGCTCGATGCCGAATGTGCGCAGGCGTTCGCGGCGAGGATCGAAGCCGATCCCGTGCTTGCCGCACGCGTCGCGGCCTATCGCGCGGACATGGCTATGCTGAAGCGGGTCTATGCGCCGCTGGGCGGCCGTCCGATTCCGCGCGAATGGATCGCGCTGGCGCATCGTCCCGTGGCACGGCCCTGGGTCTCCTGGCGCATGGCGGGCGCGATCGCAGCAGTCATCGTGGTGGCGCTGGCGGGAGTGCTGGCCTATCGGCAGGCGCAGCCCTCCCGCGCGGAGGGGATCGTGCAGATGGCGCTCGACGCGCGCGCCAATACGGCCGGCGCGCAAAAGATCATCGCGGTCGCGGGCAACGACCGGCAATATGACGCCGTGCTCAGCGCCGCCGTGGCCCTGCCCGTGAAGGTGCCCGATTTGCGGCGGATGGGTTATCAACTCGCCGCCATCCGGCTCTATCCGGGTTCTGCCGGCGCGGGTGCCGCCGAGCTGCTTTATCGCGACGCCAAGGCGCGGCTCTTTACGCTCTATCTGCGCCGCTCCGGCGACGAGGCGCGCTTCGATCAGTTCGAGCGCGACGGCCTGCGCGTCTGTCTGTGGCAGGACGGCGAACTCAGCACCGTGATGGCGGGCAACGTGTCCACCGCGGCGATGCAGAGGCTGGCCAGCCTGGCCTATACGGGGCTCACGATCTGAATGCGGTCGCGGCTCAGCGCACCGAGCGTGCCGACATCGAATCCGGTGTGAACAGCGACGCGGGGTGCGGCGGCGTCACTTTGTATGCTGCCGGCTCGTCGTTGAACGCGAAGCCGTAGACATAGCCGCCGAGCTCGAAATCATAGACGAACTGGCTGCCCAGGATGACCGCCGGTACGTCGGGCATCAGATACATGGTGCCCTGTCCGAATTTCCACAGCTTGCCCTCCTCGTCCCAGGAATCGCTGTATTCCGCGAACCAGGTGTCCTCATCGAGATAGAGGCGCCTGTGGGGAACGATGTCGTGCTGGCCCTTGGCGAGCGTTCCTTCGACGATCCAGACGCGGTGAAGCTCGTAGCGCAGATCGTCGGGATTGGCGTGCACGCGCCCCAGCACTTCGCGCGCCGGACGCGTGTAGAGACGGTTGTTGTTGTAGGGGACGTACATCTCCTTCTTGCCGAGGAGCTTGAAGTCGTAGTGATCGAGTCCGCCGAAGAAGAGATAGTACTCGTCCATGCTGACGAAGCCGGCCGAATCCGGATCGGGCACGTCGTAGGAAATGGACGGCGCCTTGCGGGCGCGATGCTCGCGCGGCAGAAGCCGCCAGGCCGCGAAGCTGTAGCGCCTTGTGTTGATCGGCTGCCAGTTCAGATAGCCCTGCCCGATCTTCGCCGCCGGGCCGACGGCGAGGTGCAGGGTCTTGAAATAATAGCCGCCGAAGGTTTCCGGCGTGGCGTTGCGGTCGTAATAGGGAAAGTCGGCTATCTCGCTGTAGGTCGTCGTCTTGTCGACGGTCCCGTCCTGCGACACCACATAGGTGCCGACGTTCAGTTCGCGCGCCGGGCCCCAGAAGGCGAGCAGGTGATTCCACATCGCTTCGTCGCCGTTCTTCGGAATGGGAAAGGGAATGCCGCCGACCGCGCCTTCAACGCCGTAGACGATGCCCTCGGGCGCCGCATGGGCCGAGGTCGCGTTGCGGAAGATGTTTTCATAGACCCAGTCCGGCGCCGCCGCCGAGCGATGCGACGGATAGATGTCCATGCGATAGTCGGGATATTTCGCGAACAGCAGCTTGGCGCCTTCCGGCAGCCTGTCGGCATAGTCGCGGAAATTCCGCGCCGTGATGGAAAAGAGCGGCTTGTCCTTCGCGAACGGATCGGGCCTTGGCGCGCCCTGCTGGTATCCGGGCGCGATGGTCGTGTAACCGCCGGTCCAGGCGGGGATGGTTCCCGCCGCGTTCCCGGCGCGCTCGGCCCCCACCGGCGTCAAATCGGATTTCAGCGCGGCAGCGTCCTGGGCGGGCACGGCGGTCCTAGCGGCCGCAAGCGGGACCGCGACCAGCAGGGATATCCAAAGCAGACCGGAAAGCCGCACAGATCCTGTACCATTGCGTGCCCTTTGCGGCGGGCAATATACTGATATTCATGCGATAATGCACGTTTCCGCGGCCAGCACAGCAGCCATGCGATGATCCGCCCGATGCCAGACAGGCCGATCGGCCTGACCGAACCGTCGCGCGCGCGCGGCTTGCCCGTGATGGTTGTCGCCGCCGGGCTTCTCCTGGGCGCTCCCGCGGGACGCGCCGCCGACCTCTATTCGGGCGACGGCTTCGATCTTCGCTGGGACAACACGCTGCGCTACAGCGCCGCCGCCCGCTTGGGTTCCGCCGACCCGATGCTCCTGAGCCGCCTGAACGCCGATGACGGCGACCGCAATTTCGCGCCCGGCCTGATCTCGAACCGGCTCGACCTGCTGTCCGTGGTCGATCTGTCCAAGGACGATTTCGGCGTCCAGGCCAGCGTCGAGGCCTGGTACGACACGGTCTATCATGCGCATACGGACAATCATTCGCCCTGGACCAGCAATGCCGCCTCGGTGCCCGCAACGCAATTCGTGCGCGCGGTCCGCAATCTCCAGGGCCAGGACGCCGACCTCGGCGACACGTTCGTCTACGGCAATTGTGCGGTCGGCGGCATGCCGGTCTCGATGCGCGTCGGCCGGCAGAGCGTGCTGTGGGGCGAGAGTCTTTTTTTCGACGAGAGCAGCATCGCTGCCGCCCAGGCCCCCGTCGACTACATCAAGAATGCCGACATGCCCGAGGGCTATTCCAACGACGCGTTCCTGCCGGTGGACCAGATCGCACTCAGCGTGCAACCGCGCGCCGGCATTACCCTCGCCGCCTATTACCAGTTCGGATGGCGCGGCTCCCGCCTGGCGGGCGTCGGCAGCTATTTCAGCGACACGGATCTGGTGGGCGTTGGCGCGGAGCGCGTGCTGCTGCCGTGGGGCAAGTTTCTTCATCACGGCAAGGACGCGACGCCGCAGGGCGACGACCAGTTCGGCGTTTCGCTGCACGCGACGGTCGACGATCTGGATCTCGGCCTCTACGCGCTGAAATACGACGACAAATATCCCATATTCAACGTCGTATCCTACCTGCCGCCCTCCAGCGCGCCCGCGGACGAAGGCGAGTTCAATTCGGTCTATCCAAAGGGAATCGAACTTTACGGCGCCAGCTTCAGCACCTATCTCGGCGGCAGCAATGTCGCCGGCGAAGTCTCGGTGCGGCGCAACACGCCGCTCACCACCCTCGTCTCGATCCAGCAATACCTGACCGAGCCCGTCGACACCGGCACCTATGCGCGCGGCGATCAGTTTCACGCGCAGCTTTCCAGCGTCACGACGCTGGCGCCGGCCGCGGCATGGGACAGCGCCGATCTCAGCGTCGAAGTCGCGGCCAACGATCTTCTCGACCTGACATGGAACAAGGCCGCCGTCGATCCGTCGCGGCTCGGATTTGCGAGCACCATCCGGGTGCTTTTCCAGCCGCGCTATTTCGAGATCCTGCCGCATCTCGACATCTCGCTTCCGCTCGGCATCGGCTACAGCCTGTCGGGCCGCTCCTATGTCGGCTATTCGCCGAGTTCCGGCGCCGGCGATTTCGAAGCGGGGCTTTCGGCGACCTATCTCTCGGTGTGGAAGGCCGACCTCACGGTAACGAGTTTCCTGGGCCCGCCGTCCCGCCAGCCGCTGACCGATCGCGGTTTCATTGCCCTGAGTCTCGAACGCACGTTCTGACCGGCCGACATGCCAGCCGGCATTTTGTTCGGGTTCCGGGGGAATATCGGACCGGCTTACTTCGTCAGACATATGAGGGTGCCGGAAACCGCGGTGCGTCCGCCCGGCATTCTTCCTTCCGGCGCGGCCCTGCTTCGGCACGGCCAGGCCGGACTGCGTCACCCCCGCAAGGCCAGGAGGAACTATGCCGCGCATTCTCACCCGAACCGATATCGCCGACTTCCGCGACCGGCTGTGCGAAGCCGCGACCGCCATCCTCGTCGAGCGGGGCCATGCCGGCTTCAACATGCGCGAACTGGCGGCCCGGCTGGGCGTGAGCGCGATGACGCCCTATCGCTATTTCGAGGACAAGGAGGAAATTCTCGCAACCGTGCGGGCGCGGGCGTTCGGGCGCTTCGCCGATCATCTCGAAGCCGCGTACGCTGCGCCCGGCGCGCCGGAGCAGAAAAGCGACCAGATGGGCCGCGCCTTCGTGCAATTCGCGCTGGAGGAACAGATCCATTACCGGCTGATGTTCGATCTCTCGCAGCCGAACAACGAAACGGTGCCGGAACTCGCGCGGCAGGAGCAGCGCGCCCGCGACGTGATGACCGAACATGCGCGATCTCTGGTGGATCGCGGATTCTTCGCCGGCGATCCGGAACTGATCGGCCGAGTGTTCTGGGCCACGCTGCACGGGACCGTCACGCTGCTTCTGGCGGACAGGCTGCACGACCAGGAATTCGAACGGCTCATCGCCGAAACCCTGCGCGTGGTCGTCGGCGCCTATCGTTGCGGGCCCTGCGCGCAGCCGGCAGATCTGGCGCCCGAGAACGCCTGGCATGTGGTCCCGATGCCCTTAAGGCAACTCGCCGGACATGACGCCGCGTTAAGCTGAGCTTTCGCAGTCAATCTGCAAAAGGCGGCGCTTCCAACTTCAGAACAGGGCCGCCGCCTTCGTCAGCGCGATATAAAGGCCGATGGCGAAAGGAATGCCCACGGCCAGCCAGGCCACGATGCCCAGCGCGCCGAAGCCGCCCCGCGCCGCCGTCTGCACGTCCGCCGCGGCGTGGTCCTCATGCTGCAGCGCCCGTTCGCGCGCCAACTCCTCCTCGCTCATGTAGTTCTTCTCGTTCACCGGCCGCACGAACAGGTTGCAGATCAGGCCGCAGAACAGCAGGAACGCCATGATGTAGAGCGTGCCGTCATAGACGAGGTTCTTCGCAACCCCGCTGCCAAGCTGGACCTCGCGCAGCTCCGCGATCAGCGCCGGCCCGACGATGCCGGCGACGGACCAGGCGGTCAGCAGCCTGCCGTGGATCGCGCCGACCATCTGGGTGCCGAAGATGTCGGCGAGATAGGCCGGCAGCGTGGCGAAGCCGCCGCCATAGAAGGTCAGGATGATGCAGACCGACGCCACGAACAGCGCCGCCAATCCCAGATGGCCCCAGGTCGGCAGCAGGCAATAGAGCACGATGCCGACCACGAAGAAGACGTAATAGGTGTTCTTGCGGCCCAGATAGTCCGACATCGACGCCCAGAAGATGCGGCCCAGGCTGTTGAACAGGCTGATCAGGCCGACCAGGCCCGCCGCCGCGGCCACGATGGCGGCCTTCTGCGCCACCGTCAGCGTAGCATTGAGATCGAGCCCCAGAAGACGCCCGCCGAAGACTTCCTGCAGCATCGGGCTCGCCATCGAAATCACCGAGATGCCGGCGGTGACGTTCAGGCACAGCACGCCCCAAATCAGCCAGAACTGCGGCGTCTTCCAGGCGCGATTGAGATGGACGTGCCGGGCGGTGATCATCGATGCGCCGGTCGCCGCGGCGGGCGGCGTCCAGCCGGCGGGCCGCCAGCCGACAGGCGCGACGCGGAAGCCGAACGCGCCGAGCGCCATCACGACGAAATAGAGTGCCCCCATCACCATCAGCGTGGTCGCCACGCCGGGAACGCCGCCATGGCTGAAGCGCGCCATCAGCCACACCGCGAGCGGCGAGCCGATCATGGCGCCGCCGCCATAGCCCATGATGGCGAAGCCGGTGGCCATGCCGCGGCGGTCGGGAAACCATTTGATCAGCGTCGAGACCGGCGTGATGTAGC
>JAATGL010000230.1 GCA_015654705.1 Alphaproteobacteria bacterium
CCTGCTGCAGGCCGAACTGCTCGATCTGAAGGCCAATGCCGACCGTCCCGCCGAAGGCGAGGTGGTCGAGGCCAAGCTCGATCGCGGACACGGGCCAATGGAGACCAAGCTGGAGCAGCGCGGCACACTGCAGGTCGGCGACATCGTCGTGGCGGGCTCCGAATGGGGCCGCGTGCGCGTGCTGCAGAACGACCGCGGCGAGACGGTGGCGAGCGCCGGTCCGGCGATGCCGGTGGAGGTGCTGGGCCTTTCCGGCGCGCCGGAGGCCGGCGACGAATTCGTCGTCGTCGAATCCGATTCGCGCGCCCGCGAGGTCACCGAATACCGCGCCCGCAAGCGCCGCGAGGCGCGCCAGGCGTCGAGTTCGCGCCAGACCCTCGACCAGCTGCTGAAGACGCGCGAAAGCGGCGAGAAGCGGCTGTTGCCGATCGTGCTGAAGGCCGACGTGCAGGGCTCCTCCGAAGCGATCGTGGGGGCGCTCAACAAGCTCGCCACCGACGAGGTCGGCGTGCAGGTGCTGCAGTCCGGCGTCGGCGGCATCACCGAAAGCGACATCATCCTGGCCCATGCCAGCGGCGCGGCGGTGATCGGCTTCAATGTGCGCGCCGACAAGCTGGCGCGCGAACGCGCCAAGCGCGATGGCGTGGAAATCCGCTATTACAACATCATCTACAACGTGGTGGATGACGTGAAGGCGGCGCTGTCGGGGATGCTCGCACCCGAGTTGCGCGAAAAGTTCCTCGGCAATGCCGAAATCCTGGAAGTCTTCACGATCTCCAAGATCGGCAAGGTCGCGGGCTGCCGCGTCACCGACGGCGTGGTGCGGCGCGGCGCCAAGGTGCGCCTGATCCGCGACAATGTCGTGATCCACGAAGGCGAGCTTTCCACGCTCAAGCGCTTCAAGGACGAAGTCCGCGAAGTGCAGAACGGCCAGGAATGCGGCATGGCCTTCGCCAATTACCAGGACATGCAGAAGGGCGACGTGATCGAAGCCTACGAGGTCGAAACCATCCAGCGCGCGCTGTGATCCGATAGCGTCGATTGGAATCGTCTCCATGTCTCGCCGTCATTCGACGTCAACCGCACAGGGACCTTCGCAGCGCCAGCTCCGCGTCGGCGAGATGCTGCGCCACGCGCTGTCGCAGATCCTGGTGCGCGGCGATATCCGCGACCCCGATCTGGAGGGCGTCTCGGTGACGGTAACGCAGGTCAAGCCCTCGGGCGACATGCGCCACGCCACGGCGTTTGTTGAGCCGCTGGGCGGGCGCAATGCCGGTGCCATCGTCAAGGCGCTGAACCGCCACAAGGCGTTCCTGCGCGGTGAGATGGGCCACATGATCGAACTCAAATTCACCCCCGAGTTGCGCTTCGTGGAGGATATCTCCTTCGCCGAGGCCGAGCGGATCGAGACCCTGCTCAAATCCGCCCGCGTGCAGCGCGACCTGTCGGCCGGCGACGACGAAACGGACGGTTAATCCGCGCCCTCTAGAACGGCATGGAGTTTGCGAAGCCGCGTTCGCCATGAGCACCAGCGATCAAACC
This sequence comes from Alphaproteobacteria bacterium, assembly GCA_015654705.1. GTDB lineage: Bacteria > Pseudomonadota > Alphaproteobacteria > Micropepsales > Micropepsaceae > Rhizomicrobium. The sequence continues at coordinate 1,543 of JAATGL010000230.1, forward strand.
GTCCCGCTTCCGGCCAGTCTTGTCCCGCATAGGCGCGCGCCGCGGGCAAACTGGTACGTTCTGCGCCGCCTGCTTCAAAGGGAGAAGCTGCAGAAAGTCTTCGTCGAACGGCTGACCGAGCCGCTGCATCTCAATCTTCTGTCGGCCTTTGTGGCGCTGTTCGGCAGCTACCGCGCCAAGGTCGCGTTCGACCTCGTGGTGCGCCAGCAATACGCTTTTCCGATTCTTTATGCCGCCGATGCGGCCAGGCGCTATGGCTACAAGAAGGTCACGCTGGTCGAGCTGGGTGTCGCCAGCGGCGCCGGCCTGCTCAACAAGTGCCGGATCGCCGAGCGCACGACCAGGGCGACCGGAATCGAATTCCATATCGTGGGTTTCGACGGCGGCAAGGGCATGCCGCCCGCCATCGACTACCGCGACCTGCCGGAGCACTTCCAGCAGGGCGATTTCCCGATGATCGACTTCGCGGCGCTGAAACGCGCTCTGCCGTCCAATGCCGAACTGATCATCGGCGATGTCGCCGAGACCGCACCGGCCTTCGCCAAGTCGCTGACGCCGGACGCGCCGCTGGGCTTCGTCGCGGTGGATGTGGACTACTATTCCGCCGCCAAGGCCTCGCTGCCAATTTTGTCGGGTGCCGCCGAGAACTATCTGCCGCTGGTGCCGGTCTATCTCGACGACATCGGCATGGACGGCAACAGCCCGTGGAGCGGCGAATTGCTCGCGGTGGCGGAATTCAACGCCGAGAACGACATGCGCAAGATCGCCCCTTTCACTCTGCTGCGCTCGCGGCGCATCTTCAAGAACACGCAATGGATCGACCGCATGTTCGCGGCCCACATCCACGATCACCCTTACCGCTCGCCCGACCACAGGCGCGCGACCAAATGGGTGCTCGGCAACGAATATCTCAAATAGGCGGTCACGGCAGCGAACTCAGCGCCCGCTCGCGCCGGCCAGATAGAGGCCGAGCGGATTGACACCCTGTTCAAGCCGCCCCGTGAAACAGGACCGAAGGCGACCATGGGCGTTAACGACCCTTTACGCTTGGGTAAGGCTCGCAACGCTAAAATCGCGCGATGTTGAGCATCGATTCCGCCAGCACCAGCAACACCTTCCGCCGGCGACGCTTCGCGCTCTTCGCCGACCAGGTGCAGGACATGCTGCGCGAGAAAGCCGAATGCTCCATCATCGATGTCGGCGGCCGGCGCTCGTTCTGGCACGCCTATGGCAACGACCTCGATTGGGCGCGGGTGCGCGTGCTGTGCGTCAATCCCGAGGGCGATTTCGCGGCCGGCGAGGCGGACAGGAATGATCGCATCTCCTTCGCGCGCGGTGATGCCCGCGATCTGTCGCGCTTCGCCGACAACAGCTTCGATCTCGTCCATTCCAATTCGGTGATCGAGCATGTCGGCCTCTGGGGCGACATGGCGCGGATGGCGGGCGAGGTGCGCAGGTTGGCGCCCCATTACTTCGTCCAGACCCCCAACTATTGGTTCCCCGTCGAGCCGCATGCGCATGCGCCGTTCTTTCACTTTCTGCCGGAGCCGGTGCGTGCCGGCATGATCCTGAAGAGGCGGCGCGGCTGGATGCGGGGCAGGGATATCGGCGAGGCCACTGCCGCCGCGCAAAGTGCCATCCTGCTGACCCGGGCGCAGATGTGTTTCCTGTTCCCAGACGCCCGCATCGTGCCCGAAAAGGTTTTCGGCCTGACGAAATCGTGGATCGCGATACGATAGGGCGGCGTGAAACATTTGCATCTTGCCTGTCGCTTTGACATGAGTGCGCCCGAAAGCGGTTGAAAGATTTTCATGGCGCGTCGGCGCAAAGGGTCTCCTGTCCATGGCTGGGTCGTGATCGATAAGCCCGAGGGGCTTACCTCGACGCAGGTCGTGGGCATCGTGCGGCGCGTCTTCGATGCGCAGAAGGCGGGACACGCCGGAACCCTCGATCCGATGGCGACCGGCGTGCTGGCCGTGGCACTGGGCGAGGCGACCAAGACCGTTCCCTATGCGATGGAGGCGGAAAAGACCTATCGCTTCACCGCCCGATGGGGCGAAGGACGCGACAGCGACGATGCCGAAGGCGCGGTGACGGGCACATCGGACAGGCGCCCGACCCGCGACGAGATCGAGGCGGCCATTCCTGCCCTGGTCGGTGCGATCACCCAGATTCCGCCGGTCTATTCGGCCATCAAGGTCGATGGCGAGCGGGCCTATGATCTGGCCCGCGACGGCGAAACCGTCGTTTTGGAGCCCCGAACGGTGTTCATCCGCTCGGTCCGGCTGCTGGAACAGCCGGATTCAGATCATGCCGAGTTCGAAATGGTCTGCGGCAAGGGGGCCTATGTGCGCGCCTGGGTGCGCGATCTGGCCCGGAATCTGGGCACTTTGGGTCATGTTTCACAATTGCGCCGCCTGGCGATCGGATCTTTCGCCGTTTCGGATGCAATAGGGCTGGAACAACTCAGGGGTTTTATGCATAGTCCCGCCGCTTTTGAGCACTTGAGACCCATTTCGACCGCGCTGGACGGCATCCCGGCGCTGGCCGTCACGGGCTCCGATGCGGTTCGCCTGAAAAGCGGCAATCCGATCCTGATCCGTCGACACGAGTTCGCGCGGATCGCGGAGAGCGCGGCCCCGGGCGATGATCTTCAAGGGCTCACGGTCTTTCTTTCGACCGGCGATGGCGAGCCCGTGGCGCTCGCCTGTTTCGCCGAAGGGGAGCTCAGGCCGTTTCGCGTATTCAACTTTGCAACCGGATGACCGAGATGACGATAACGCCAGAACGCAAGCAGGAAGTGATGAACGAATACGGGAAGAAGTCCGGCGACACCGGCTCTCCCGAAGTGCAGGTGGCCGTGCTCTCCGAGCGCATCACCAATCTGACCGAGCATTTCAAGACGCACAAGAAGGACAACCATTCGCGCCGCGGCCTGATCAAGATGGTCTCGCTGCGTCGCCGGCTCCTCGATTACATCAAGGCCTCGGACCAGAAGCGTTATGAGACGCTGATCGGCCGCTTGGGCCTGCGCCGCTGAACGGCGCGTCTTGCCGCTTGCTCGGATGTTTCGCGCGCGGTTCGCGATGGTCGCGAACCCGTGCTTTTTCTATTCTTGAGACGACTCGAGAAAACCCCGTGGCAATCCGGCCGCGGGAACGAAGGAAGTGAAGAATGTTCAATATTGTCCGTGAGGAACTGGAGTGGGGCGGGCGCAAGCTCGTGCTCGAAACCGGCAAGATCGCCCGTCAGGCCGACGGCGCGGTGGTGGCCACCTATGGCGAGACCGTGGTGCTCGCAACCGTCGTCGGCGCGCAGACGCCCAAGGAAGGAATCGATTTCTTTCCGCTGACCGTGAACTACCAGGAGAGATATTACGCCGCCGGCAAGATCCCGGGCGGCTATTTCAAGCGCGAGCGCGCGCCGACCGAGCGCGAGACGCTGACCTCGCGCCTGATCGACCGGCCGATCCGTCCGCTGTTCGCCGAAGGCTATCGCAACGAGACCCAGGTCGTGGTCCAGGTGCTGAGCCACGACATGGAGAACGATCCCGACGTGCTGGCGCTGGTCGCCGCGTCGGCCGCGCTCACCATTTCCGGCATCCCCTTCATGGGGCCGATCGGGGCGGCGCGCGTCGGTTACATCGACGGCGAATACAGGCTCAATCCCTCCATCGACGACATGCCGAATTCCAGACTCGACCTCGTCGTCGCCGGCACCGCCGAAGCGGTGCTGATGGTGGAATCCGAAGCGCAGGAGCTTTCCGAGCAGGAGATGCTGGGCGCCGTGATGTTCGGTCATCGCGAGATGCAGCCGGTCATCGATGCGATCATCCGTCTGGCCGAAAAGGCCGCGAAGGATCCGCGCCCGATTCCGGAAATCCACGCGTCTCCCGTCATGGAGGAGATCCGCAAGGTCGCCGGCCTCAACCTGACCGCCGCGTTCCAGATCCCGGAAAAGCATCTGCGCCGCGACCGCATCGCCGAGATCAAGAAGAAGACGGCGGAATATTTCGTCGGTGAAGGCGACGGCAAGATCACCGCGAAAGAATTCGGCAATCTGTTCCACGATCTCGAAGCGCAGGTGATGCGCAATGCGGTGCTGGATACCGGAAAGCGCATCGACGGGCGCGACCTGACGACGGTCCGCCAGATCGTGGCCGAGGTCGGTGCCCTGCCGCGCAGCCATGGCTCGGCGCTGTTCACCCGCGGCGAGACGCAGGCGCTGGTTGTCGCGACCTTGGGCACATCGGAGGACGAGCAGTTCGTCGACCAGCTCGAAGGCACGATCAAGCAGTACTTCATGCTGCATTATAACTTCCCGCCCTATTCGGTCGGCGAGACGGGGCGAATGGGCGCGCCGGGGCGCCGCGAGATCGGCCACGGCAAGCTTGCCTGGCGCGCGATCCATCCGATGCTGCCGGGCAAGGACGTGTTCCCCTACACGATCCGCGTGGTGTCCGAGATCACCGAATCGAACGGTTCCTCCTCGATGGCGACGGTCTGCGGCACTTCGCTGGCGCTGATGGATGCCGGCGTTCCGCTGAAGAAGCCGACCGCCGGCATCGCCATGGGCCTGATCCTGGAGGGCGAGCGTTTCGCGGTCCTCTCCGACATCCTGGGCGATGAGGATCATCTGGGCGACATGGACTTCAAGGTGGCGGGCACCGAGGACGGCGTCACCTCGCTGCAGATGGACATCAAGATCGCCG
>JAATGL010000088.1 GCA_015654705.1 Alphaproteobacteria bacterium
AGATCGGCGCCCCGCAGATAGGCGCCCTGCAGATTGGCGTCCCACAGATTGGCGCCCTGCAGATCGGCGTCCCGCAGATAGGCGCCCTGCAGATTGGCGCCCCGCAGATTGGCGCCCTGCAGATCGGCGCGCGCTTCGAATGCCCTTTGCACTGCCAGCCCGAGCTTGATGCTCAGCGGAGTCTCGTCACTTGCTTCGATCTCGGCGGTAAAAATCACCGATGCGGTGAAGCTATTCTTGATCTCGAATTTCATGTGCTCTCCTCTGTGCGCTGCCGCTCCCTTGATCTTCCTACGTGGCTTGTGAAGCCCCCAATCGACACCGAAACGGTGTCCAAGCTTTTCGGCGTAACAAAAATCGCAGCCCGGTCCAACGGGCGTGCAACCTCACCAGAAGTTCACCGTCGCATCGGTCCATTCGATTCCGGTCTTGTCACCCATCCTCGTCTCCAAACAGGTCGCGCGCAGCGGCATTGTCGTCGCGCGGGGCGGTGAAGCCGCATTCGTCGGCCTTCCATTCGACGACGCGCAGCGTCATTTCCTCGCCCGCGAACTTGCCGTTCAGCGCGATGTCGTCGGCGCCGTGGATCAGCGAACGCGGCAGCCATGCGGCGCGCTCGACGCCGGCGCCGACGGCGAACAGCACGCTGGCCGGCCGTATCTCCTTGATGCGTCCGCGCACGCGCACGTAATCGTCGCTCACGGCGCCGCTCCGGCAGAAAAGGCGCCGGGAGCGGAGCGCTGCGAGGGGAGCGCGGCCCCTCCGCTCCCGGCAAGGTGCGGGCACGGCCGTTCCGGCGTGGTGAGGAGGATGATCCCGATGGCCACGACGTCGTGGCAGGTCTGCGCATCCTCGCGCATCAGACGCTCGACGGCGCGGATCGCAACCAGCACCGTCGTATGATCGCGGCCGCCGAATCTGGCGCCGATCACGGGCAACGAGCGCGTCGTCATGGTGCGCGAAAAATACATCGCGATCTGGCGCGGCCGCGCAAAGCGCCGCGCCTTCTCCCGGCCGCACATCGATTGCGGATCGAGCTCGAAGAACGCGGCCACGATCCGCTGGATGTCGACGATGCGCAGCGGGCTTGTCATCCGCACCCCCGGCCGATGCGGCCGCGGTCGGCGCCACTGACGAATTGCCGCCACGGCCGCCACGCGGCGGGGCAATGGAAGCCCCAGTCGCGGATTACCGGGCCGGTGAGGAAAAGCGTCCAGCACGGCGCGGTGACCTCGATGCGATGCGCCTGGCGCGCAAAGCGGAACTTGATAGCGCCCTCCAGGAAAAGTTCGTGATGGTTGACACCGCCGGCGGCGATCGTGTGCTCGATGTAGAAGCCGCGCAGCAGGATCGAGAGGTTGATCCAGGGATGGTCATGCAGCGCGCGATCATCATCCGAATGCAGGAAGTGATGTAGGTATATGGATGGCAGCCGGCGCCGGATCCTGTCGAGCAGCGAAGTCGGCGCGCTGCCGCGCTCGTAGCGGCTCCATGGCGTCAGATACCAGCGTTCCAAATAGTGATCGCCGATAACGAAGTCCGGCGGCCGATGCGCCGCAATGGCGCAGAGCTTCGGCGCGATCGCGCGCACGAAAGACAGGGGAAGCGCGGCCTTCATCCGATCACCCTGGCGAGCGCACAGCCGGCGGCGATCCAGAAGGCGATCGAGGCAAGGAAAATCCAGCCCCAGGGCGAGATGACGGTGCCGGCGCGTTTCTTCATGGCTGGCCTCCCGTCGCGACCAGGCAGAGGATCGTCAGCACAAGGATGAAAGCGACGGTCGCCTTCCATTCGCTGCGAAGCGCGGAGACGTCCGAGGATTTGATCAGCGCCCAGCTGAAGCGGTAGAGTTCTCGCCGCCATCTCGAAGAAAGACAGCCATGACTGAGCGAAACCCCGTCGGCATCCAGGTCGAAGAGATCACGCGCATCAGAGCCGCGCCTGACGTCTATGTGGGAACAATCACCTTCAACTTCGCCGAGATCATCGACGGCGGGGATTATGGCCACACCATTTCCGTGAAGCTGCGCATCAAGCATAGTCGCGCCTCCAGCGTCGAAGCTCTTGAGGTGAGATTTCGCGAAGAAGCGCTGGGTCTTCTAACCCTTGCACTCCAGAGTGATTGGCCAGAAATCGTCTGACGATGCGGTCGACGTCGGCGATCGGCCGGTTGCGTTCTTCTGGCGGCGCGATCCGGTTCACGCCGCAATTCCCATCAGTGCGGGCTCGATCGTGCGGGCGTGGGCGAGGGCCGGATCGTAGAGCCGCTTGGCCTCGGCCTCGGCGAAGCCGGCCTGGGTCAGGTCGAGCAGCGAGACCGTGCCGCGCTGGACATAGGCCGTCGCGATGGCGAGGCCGAGCAACTGGACCTTGACGTCCTCCGACATGCCGCGGATACGCCTGGCGGCGCCACGCGCGCGCGAAGCCTGACGCTCGCGGCGCTCGGCCTTGGTTTCGATTGCGGAGTAGGACGCTGGACTGAAGGTCATGCTAATCTCCTTGGACAAAGGGGAGGAACGATGCGGCGATACGAATTCGCCACGCGGATCGGTCTTTTCGCGATCGAGGAGCGTCGCGACGGCGAAACCGGAAATGGCTATTTCGTCCTGTTGTTCGGGACGCAGCCCATCGGCGACGCCGAAAGCGTCGGCGAGGCCCTGGATATGATTTGCAACGGCGATCATCTCGGCCTGCGCAATTTTCCCGGCGTGACCGGGCGGACCTTGGGCCTGCCGAACCAGCGCAGCCGCTGGAAATCGGTCAGCAACATGTAGAAAAGATCGGTGATGCGGAAGGAAAGCCTGGCGGCATCGTCCGTCGTGATCCGGATGCGCGTGCGGTTCCCGGCCGCATCCATGAATTCAATGCCGAAGCTCAGCTCATCGTCGAGCGCCAGGACGGATTTCACATGGACGAGGCGGCCGAAGCTGCTCTCGTAGTCATCCGGTGTGGAGCGGCGTTTCGAGGTCGGATGATGCGATGCCATATCCCTGCGTCCAACGTGCAGGCCGACCGTATTCGCATCAAAATGCGATTGTCAAGCGGTATCGCATCACAATGCGATACCGCCAAATGCACTTTCGACTTAGAGTCGAAGGACAACGGGGTTAGGGGAAATTATTATGCGCGTTAGCTTCTATGACATCATCGTCGCCGGAATTTTCCTTTGGACCTTATATTGCTTCGGTGATGCGTTTTGGATCACTTATCAAGTCAACTCCGATCCGACAGGCGCAAATCTGCAGACCATTCTCAGTGGAGCGTTGGGGAGCAGTGCCGCGCAAAGCTTAGTGGGAACATCTGGTGCGCCTGGAAATTATGACGTGGTGCGCGCGGGATTTTTGAACGGTTTCTGGATTTCGCGGCTTATTTTTTGGTTCCTACCAACGGCGGGATTCGGCATTTTCGGGTTGCTGATTCGGCCTCAGAGGGAAACGCGTAATATTGGATATGAGCATATTGATGGCGAAACGTCTTAGACCAATCCACCACGCCAAATTAGCCTCGCTATGATCGTGACCTCATCGACGTCCACCTCGTAAGTTGGATAGAGCTCGCTATTATCGCTGATGATTCTGAGTCTCGGCCGCGCGCCGATTACGGTGTCAAGTCGTTTAACGATGAGTCCGCGGCCATCCCAAATTGCGTAGAAGCGGCCCGGTTCGAATTTGGGTTTCAGGCGGAATAGGCCTATGTCACCATCGCTCAAGGTCGGAAAATTTGAATCACCTTCGAGGTCAAGTGCTCTTAATTGCCCAGTTTCTTTGCGCATGATGGAATCAATCCAATCACGCCGAAAATAGATGGGCTCGATTTCCCCCTCATCCAAAACTTCATAGCCGCCGCCCATCGAGGCTCTGACGTTCAATCGCTTTACGGATATGACATCTTTGCCAGAGCGTGGCCGCAATATTTGCGCGCCAAGTAGTTCATCGACAGAAACGTCGGCCGCCGCCGCTAGCTTTTCATATGTTGTTGCTGTCATGGTAGAACTTCTACCGGCGAGGAAATTTCGCACCGCCGATTCAGGAACACCGGCCTTTTTTGACCATGGAGCGACCTTCAGACCTCGCGATGCCATAAATGCCGTTAGGGCCTTCCGATTAGAATCGGTGATTTTCATGTTCAGGACTAAGCCGTAAGTCGCATTTTATTGCGACAACATCATTATGCGGAAATATCGCATCATGATTTGACAATCGCATTTGAATGCGAATACGATGGCGACCATGACCTATGTCGATATCGCCATCGAACGCGTCCGCAAGGTGGTCCGCCGGATCGTCAAGAAGCCGTTCGCCGATCGGGTCGGCGTCGGCGACACGCTGCTGCGTGGCGCGGAAAGCCCCGGCTGGAATCCGACGGCATCGACCCTTCGCTCCTTTGAGGCGGCAATTCTTCCCGGCGAAGATGGCGACGCCGCGGCATCCGCGCACGCGGAACACACCGCCGCAAATCCGCGCCGCGCCGCGAAGGCGGTGCGGGCATGAGCGGCGACGTCAACAACGCGGGCTGTGTCAACCGCAAACTCGATTCCGATACGCAGGTCTTCTTTTATGAGCAGGACTTCTATGTCCTCTCAAATTTTTCAGCATTCACATTGCAATGGAAGGGTATTCGCTTCGATACGTCCGAGGCGGCCTACCATTGGGAAAAATTCGATCCTGAGCGCTGCTACATTTCATCTTTTGCGCGCCAGGTTCAGACCGCTATCCGGTCCGCTCCCTCCGCACATGACGCATTCAAGATCGCGGAGCAGAACTGCTGCTTCCGCCGTTCAGACTGGGATCGGGTCAAGGTGGATGTCATGCGGGACATCCTGCGGGCAAAAGCAGCCCAGCACGAGTACGTTCGCCACAAACTGCTGGCGACGGGAGACCGTCAACTGATTGAGGACAGTTGGCGCGATGACTTCTGGGGTTGGGGTCCGAATCGTGACGGCAAGAATGTCCTCGGCGCCCTCTGGATGGAAATCCGATCCGAATTGCGCGCTCAACGGGGTGCCGCGCCATGAGCCGCGGCTTCTACAAGGCGCGGGTGCACGGCACGCTGAAGGCGGCGGAGGCGGCGCTGGTCGATGCCTGCGGCGGCGTGACGACGAAGGCTTCGCGCGTCGGCAAGAGCGTGCTGCAGCAGGCGACCGATCCGGATGCGCCGCAGCGTCACCTGGCGCTGGACGTCGTCGCCGATCTGGAGCGCGCCTGCGGCAAGCCGATCGTGACGCAGTTCCTCGCCCAGGAACTGGGCTGCATCGTCGAGCCGCTGCCGCGCACGTCGGCGGAGCCGGTCGCCGTCGTCGTCGGGCGCATCACCGAGGAGACCGGCCAGCTGCTCGGCGCCGCCGCGCATGACGTGCGCGAAGGCACGCTCACCAGGGCCAATGCCTCGGCCATCCTGCGCGAGACCGACGATCTGCTGGCGGCGATGATCGAACTGCGCGCGGCGGCGCGCGCGGTGCTGGAGGCGCGGCCATGAAGCGCTGGGCGCCCAATCATTCGCTGCGCAAGCTGATCGCGGAAATCCGCTATGCCGCCGCCAATATCGAGAGCGCCCAGTTCCGCGCCGTCGCGGCGCGCGAGGCCGGCCGCATTCCCGAGACGCTGGTCGAGAAATCGCGCGCCAAGAAGGGCGAGATCGCCAGGCTGGCGCGCCAGATCATGCGGCGGCTTCCCGAACTGGACGGCGTCAACGAGTTGATGGAGGCGCAGATCGTGCTGCGCAACTGTGCCGACGCGCTCGACGCGCCGTTCGAGAAGACCAGCGAGACATGGCCCGGCCGGCGCCAGCCGGCGCGCGCCGGTGCCGGAGAGATTTTTTGAGGAGCGAGGAGATGAGGGCGATGGAAGCCGAACGACCTGACATGGAAATCGAACCGCCGCACACCAATGTGCCGAAGAGTTTTCTCAGCTTCATGGCCGAGCAGGGCCAGGGCGCCGTGGTCAGCGAACTCAGCGAGAAGCTGCGCGACCTGACGGAAGCGATCGAAATGCACTTCGAGCATTTCCGCGGCAAGGTCAGCGGCGAGATCAATCTCAAATTCAAGATTACACTCGAAGGCGGCGCCTACAAGGTGACGACGGAATATGTCGTCAAGCCGCCGCGCGCGCCCGCCAGCGGAACGATCATGTGGCTGGGCGGCGACGGCAATCTCGCCACCACGAATCCCCGACAGCTCGCCATGCCGTTCTGGCAGCGGCCGCACGCGGCCGCCTGACGCGCGAATCCGGCGGCGACACCTGCCGGACCTGTGATGGCACTGGGAGCGTGGTGTGACGGGCGGAGAGCGTGCCGCAAATCGACGCCGCTGCATGAGGCAGCGGGTCAAACCGAGAGGGTCTGAAGATGGATGGATTGAAGGAATTTCTCGACCGCGTCTCGCGCGAGGCCGGGACCGAAGTGAAGGCGATCGAGCACAGGCGCGATGGCGATGTGCCGTTTGTCGTGATCGACAACACGCGCAAATTGATGAGCGCTGCCGGCATCGTGCAGGAATTCGAGAAGACGCAGCCCGCGCCCTATCGGCGCCGCGGCACCTACAAGGCTGCCGACGTCGCAAGCCTTCTGGCCTGGATGAACTGGCATTGCAATCAAATGGCGCCGGTGTTCGGCGAAGGCGCGGAGAATTTGGCGGCCGAATGGAAGAAGCCCAAGCTGGCGCTGATCGGGATCGGCAATTATTCCTTGATGGATGCGCCGGCCTGGCATGACTTCAACGTCCGCTACGATTTCCCGGTGACGCGGGCCTGGACCGAGTGGTGCAATCTGAGCGGCGAATTCCTCAAGCAGGGCGAGTTCGCCGAATTCGTCGAGAAGCATCTCTATGAATTCTCCGAGCCTTTGCGCGACGAGGTTCTGAGCGAGGCTGTGACCCGCATGATCGAGGCGCTGGGCGGCGCCAAGCAGGTAGCCACGCCGCAGAAGATGTACGAGATGGCGCGCGGCGTGCGCCTGACGGTCGAGGAGAAGGTCGAGGTCACGCTCGACCGCTCGACCGGCGAGGCCTCGCTGAAGTTCAGCGAAGAGCATACCGGTGCCGGCGGCCGGCCGGTGGCGATCCCGAAATTCTTCTACATCCGCGTGCCGATCTTCTTCGGCGAGGAGCCGGCGCTGGTCGGCGCGCTGCTGCGCTACCGCAATGGCGGCGGCGGCAACGTGCTGTGGTCCTACGAGCTGTTCGCGCCCGACCTGGTGGTCAAGGCCGCCTTCGAGAAGGCCTGCAGCGTCGTCACCAAGGACAACCGCACGCTCTATCTCGGGACGCCGGACCTGCCCTGACGGCGGATGGAAGACGGGCGGCCGCATAGTGGGCGCCCCGGAGGGATGTCGAAGGTGGACTTGCATGGGTTGGACGCAAGACAGACTGGAAATCCTGCTGCGCGGGCAGGCCGACGGATTGAGCGGGGTGCAGATCGCGGCCGTCCTGGGCGGAGTTTCCCGCCAGGCGGTAATCGCCAAGCTCAACCGGCTCGGCCTGTCGCCGCAGGGCGGCCGCGGAAATGGGTTGGCGAAGGCTAAAGCCAATCCCGTGCCGAGCGCGGCGCTCGGCTTTCGCTCGACCTTCGGGCCGCGCGACCGCGCCCTGTTCAGCCCCGATGAGGATCGCGCGATCGTGCAGGCGATCGCCGCCGGCGTGGCGTTCCGCGATATCGCCAGGCGCATCGGGCGCCAGCCGGGCGAGACCATGACGCGGATCGAGGCGCTGCGCCGCAAAGGTCTGATCCAGAGGCCCGCCAAATCGGGCCTATCCCAACAGCGCCTATGGCAGATACGGCAACAATCTCGGCTGGCGGCACCCGACAAGCCGCGGCCGCAGTTTCGCGACGGCGACGCGCCGGCGGCGGCGCAGGCTCCGGAAGGCCGGCCGATCACGATGTGCAATGTGCGCGACGGGCAATGCCGTTGGCCGATCGGCGATGTCGGCACGCCCGGCTTCCATCTCTGCGGCCAGGATGCGGCCGGATCCTACTGCGCCTATCACGCCGGACGCGCCGTGCAGCGCGTGCCGCCGGCCGAGGTCGTGGCGTGAGAGGCGTGCGCGCCCATCCCGAGAGGTTCTACACGACCATCAAGGACGTGACGCGCGCCTATGGCCACGCGCTGGAGCGCTACACCAGCGCCATGCGCTTCGGCGAGGTCGACAAGGCCGACGAAGCGCTGGCCCGCATGCAGGAAATCGAGAACGGCGTAACGCTCATCGTGCGGCCGGAGGCGCGGATATGAATGGCCGCGCCTATTACAACGAGTTCGACCCTTTCGCCGCCGACTGGCTCGAAGAACTCATCCGCGCCGGTCTCATTGCACCGGGCGAAGTCGACAGGCGCAGCATCGTCGACGTCCTGGCCAGCGACCTGCGCGGATTTGTTCAATGCCACTTTTATGCCGGCATTGGACTCTGGAGCCTCGCCTTCCGCCTCGCCGGAATCCGCGACGACGAGCCCGCCTGGAGCATGTCCTGTCCCTGTCCGCCGTTCAGCGTCGCCGGCAGGAAGAAATTCTGCCCAGAGTGCCAGGGCGGCGACCTTATCGCGTGCCCTCGGCGAACTGGCTTCTTCCTATGCTGCGGATGCGGCCATGCATGGCTGGCCGATCCGCGACATCTCTGGCCGGAATCATGGCGCCTTATTCGAGACGCCAGACCCGATTGTCCAATCTATGGAGAACAGGTTGCGAGCCCGGATGGCCGCCTATGGCTCTCCGGTGTTCGCGCTTCGCTGGACCTCATGGCCTATGATGTATGGGCCGCCGATCTCTGCTCTGCGGGCGTCGGAAAAGACCATGTCCGGCAGCGTCTCGGCTGGGTGGCCTACCCCGATGGCTGGCTCACCGGGAACAGAGGATTACAACCCGGCCTGCAACACGGATTCATCGCGCAGGACGGAAGTTCTGCTCACAGGCTGGAACACGCCGCGAGCAACCGACGGCAGCAACGGCGGTCCGCGCCAAGCAAACGGAGCATTGTCAGCGGATGCGGCGTTGGCCGGATGGATATCGCCGCAGATGGGCGATGCGATGCGCGGCGGCCAAGCGAAGCGATATCTGCACAGCAACCATGCAGTTCGGTTGAACGATCAGGTGATGATCCTGTCGCCATGGGCGGCGCCGACGACGCGGGACTGGAAGGACGGCGCCTCGTCTCTGGACAACACGCCGATCAATTCTCTGCTAGGGCATCAAGTGTCGCTATCCCGTGCAGCGACGGAAAATGGCGACGCGTCCCAGCCAACGCGCAAGGAGAGCCTGAATCCGCTCTTTTCCCTCTGGTTGATGGTCGGACCTTTCGCAATCGCGTGGGGATGCTGCGCGGAAGCGGTAACGCGATCGACCCGTTCGTCTGGGCGGAATTCATCCAGGCCTTCAGAGAAGGCCGCGCCATGAGCCCGATGGAATATCCGCTCTGGGCGGAGGACACAGCGATTTCAACCGATGTCGAGGGGAGAACAGCCGAACTATGACCGGACCAAGAACCGAAGCCGCGGACCGGCTGCATGCGATGAAGTACCGCGCGCCGGGCGAGGATTTCCGCGAGGCGATGAACCGGGTGGCCTGCGGGCTCAAGGACAGCGACGCGCATTTCCATGCGCTGCGCGAGATCCTGCTGGACCAGCGCTTCCTGCCCGGCGGCCGCATCCAGCTCTCCATCGGCTCGCAATACGCCACCACGGCCTACAATTGCTTCGTCAGCGGCACCTTCGCCGATTCCATGGTGACGGGGCATGGCAACATCATGCAGCGCCAGACGGAAGCCGTGGCGACGCTGCGGCTGGGCCGCGGGATCGGCTTCGATTTCTCGACGCTGCGGCCGCATGGCGATCCGATCAATGAGCTTGGCACCTTCACGGAAGGGCCGATCAGCTTCATGCACGGCTTCGACGCCTACAGCGCCTGCATCGCCGGCGCCGGGCTGCGCCGCGGCGCGATGATGGCGGTGCTGCGGATCGACCATCCGGATATCGAACTTTTCGTGCGCGCCAAGCAGAACCGCGACAAGCTCACCCGGTTCAACATCTCCATCGCCGTGACCGACGAATTCATGGAAGCGGTGGCGCGCGACAGGCCGTTCGCCCTGCGCTTCGGCGGCCGCAAGCGGCGCGACATCTCCGCCGTCGATCTGTGGGAAAAAATCATGCGCTCGACGCATGACTGGGCCGAACCGGGTGTGATCTTCATCGACCGCATCAACGAGATGAACAATCTTTGGTATTGCGAGACGATCGCCGCCTGCAATCCCTGTTCCGAGCAATCGCTGCCACCCTACGGCGCCTGCCTGCTCGGCTCGTTCAACCTGGTGCGCTATCTGGTTCGGACTGCAGGCGAAGTACACGACGGCACCGCGATCTGGTATTTCGATTGGGATCAATTCCGGGCAGATATCCCGATCATCGTGCGCGCGATTGACAATGTGGTCGACCGCGCGCGCTATCCGCTGCCGCAACAGAAGGCGGAGGCGCTGAGCAAGCGGCGCATGGGGCTCGGCATCACGGGCCTTGCCAATGCCTGCGAGGCGCAAGGACATTCCTACGGTTCGCTCGGCTTCCTGAGGCTGGAGGAACGCATTCTGGCGATGCTGCGCGACGAGGCCTATCGCGCCAGCGCGCAGCTGGCGGCGGAGAAGGGCGCCTTTACCCTCTATGACGACGAGAAATACCTGCAGGGCCGCTACGTCACGGCGCTGCCGGACGATGTGAAGGCGCTGATCCGGAAGCACGGCATCCGCAACTCGCACCTCACCTCGATCGCGCCGACGGGAACGATCTCGATGTGCGCCGACAATGTCAGCGGCGGCATCGAGCCGGTGTTCTCCCATGCGATGGAGCGGCCGATCACGACGCCGGCCGGCGTGGTGATGGAGCGCATCGAGGATTACGGCGCCGCGTTCCTCGGCGTGCGCGGCCGCCTGGCGCATGAGGTCGGGGTGGACGATCACGTCGACGTGCTGTGCAGCGCGCAGAAATACATCGATTCCGCGATCTCCAAGACCATCAACATGGACGAGAAGGTCACGCCGTTCGACGCCTTCAAGGCGATCTACACGAAGGTCTGGGAGCGCGGCGGCAAGGGCTGCTCCACCTTCAACGCCAGCGGCAAGCGCACGGCCCTGCTGGTCGCCGACGACGGCGGCGCCTGCGCCATCGACCCGGCCAGCGGACGGAGGGAATGCGCGTAAATGGTGCCGGGGGGGCGCATCGATCAGCCGTCTGAGAGCGGCGCCGATCCGTATCTGGAATTCCTCAAGGGGAAGATGAAGCTGGCCGGCGACAGCGGCTTTGTCATCGATCCCGCGGAAATCCATCCCTGGTGCCGCCCGCATGTGCGCGCGCTGATTCCATGGATGATCCGCGGCGGCCGCCGCGCGCTGTTCGCGGCGTTCGGGCTGCACAAGACCTCGGCGCAGCTGGAAGCGCTGCGGCTGATCAGGAAGCACCAGGGAGGCCATGCGCTGAACGTGATCCCCTTGGGCGTGCGCGCCGATTTCCGGCGCGAGGCCGCCAATCTTGATCTGACGGTGAAGTTCATCCGTTCGCCGGCGGAGATTGACCCTGCGGTCGACGTGCACCTGACCAATTACGAGACGGTGCGCGACGGCAAACTCGATCCGAACCTGTTCACTGCCGTCAGTCTGGACGAGGCGTCCGTGCTGCGCAGCTACGGCAGCAAGACCTATCAGGAATTCCTGCCGCTGTTCGACAAGGTGCGGTTCCGGTTCGTGGCGACCGCGACGCCGAGCCCGAACCGCTACAAGGAACTGATCCACTATGCCGGCTTCCTCGGCATCATGGACACCGGGCAGGCGCTGACGCGGTTTTTCCAGCGCAACAGCGAGAAGGCCAACGAGCTGACGCTCTATCCCCACAAGGAAGACGAATTCTGGTGCTGGATGCACTCGTGGGCGCTCTTCATCCAGAAGCCAAGCGACCTCGGCTTTTCCGACGAAGGCTACATCCTGCCGCCGCTCAAGGTGAGATGGCACGAGGTCCAGACCGACCATGCTGCCGCCGGCACCGATCGCGACGGCCAGGGCCTGATGTTCCGCAACACGGCACTCGGCGTCACCTCGGCGGCTGCGGAGAAGCGCGACAGCCTCGGCGCGCGCATCGCCAAGATGACCGAGATCATCGCCGCCGATCCGGAACCGCACAGGCTGCTCTGGCACGACCTAGAATCCGAACGCCACGCCATCGAAAAGTCGGTGCCTGGCGTGCGCTGCATCTTCGGATCGCAGGACATCGACATCAACGAGCGCCATGTGGTCGATTTCCAGGACGGCAAGTTCCGCCATCTGGCGACCAAGCCCGAGATGTCCGGCAGCGGCTGCAATTTCCAGCGCCATTGCCACAAGGCGATCTTCCTGGGCATCGGCTTCAAGTTCAACGATTTCATCCAGGCGGTCTACCGCATCCAGCGCTTCGGCCAGACGCTGGAATGCGAGATCGACATCATCTATTCCGAGGCCGAACGCGATGTGCGGCGCAGCCTTGAGGACAAGTGGGCGCAGGACGATGCGCTGCGCCAGCGCATGTCTGAGATCATCCGTCGCTACGGGCTCGACCAGTTGCCGATCGCGGAAATTCTCAAACGCAGCATCGGTATCGAACGGCTCGAAGCGCGCGGCGAGAATTTCTGCGTCGTCAACAATGATTGCGTCGACGAGGCGCGCCGGCAGGCGGACGAATCAGTTGACCAGATCGTGACCTCGATCCCCTTCGCCAACCACTACGAATACACCGCCAGCTACAACGATTTCGGCCACACCGACGACAACGCCCATTTCTGGGCGCAGATGGATCACCTGACGCCGCAACTGCTGCGCATCCTCAAGCCAGGGCGGCTCGCCTGCATCCACGTCAAGGATCGGATCCTGTTCGGCAGTGTCACCGGCGCCGGCGTGCCGACGGTGAGCCCGTTCCATGCCGAGGCGATCTTCCATTATCGCCGCCATGGCTTCGCCTATATGGGGATGATCCACATCAACACCGATGTTGTCCGGGAGAACAACCAGACTTACCGCCTCGGCTATGACGAGATGTGCAAGGACAGCACCAAGATGGGCGTCGGCTGCCCGGAATATGTGCTGCTGATGCGCAAGCCGCAGAGCGACCGCTCGCGCAACTATGCCGATTTGCCTGTGACAAAGTGGAACGAGATGGATAACGGGGCGCCGCCGGATGGCGTGGACCGATACAGCCTCGCGCGCTGGCAGGTCGACGCGCATGCGTTCTGGCGCTCCAGCGGCGATCGCCTGCTGACGGCCGACGAGCTGGCGCAGATGAAGCCCAACGCGCTGGTGAAGGCCTTCACCGAGCGGAGTTTGAAGACGGTCTACGACTATCACGAGCACTATCGCATCGGCGAGCAGATCGAGGCGCGCCGGCCGGGCGCGCTGCCGCGCATCTTCATGGCGCTGGCGCCTGGAGCACACGATCCGGAGACCTGGCACGACGTCAACCGGATGCGCACGCTGAACGGCGCGCAGGCGGCGGCAGGGCGCGAACAGCATGTCTGCCCGTTCCAGCTCGACATCGTCGAGCGGCTGATCGCGCGCTACAGCAACAAGGGAGACCTAATCTACGATCCGTTCGGCGGCATCATGAGCGTGCCCTATTGCGCCATCTTGGCGGGTCGGCGCGGCTATGCCAGTGAGTTGCACACGCCGTATTTCCATGACGGCGTGCGCTATCTGGAGCAGGCCGAGCGCAAGATGGCGGTTCCGTCGCTGTTCGCGATGCTCGATTCGGAGCATGCGGCGTGAGCACGATTGATGGACGATCGCGCCTGACCCATTTTCCGATTTCGCTTGGCGAAGCGAACGCGTTCGTAGTGCGCCATCACCGGCACCATGGGCGCACCACTGGCCATAAGTTTTCGCTCTGCGCTGTTTTCGATGGCGACGTCATCGGCGTTGCCATCGTCGGCCGTCCAGTGTCGCGCGTGCGCGATGACGGCCTGACGTTGGAGGTGACACGCCTGTGCACGGACCAGGTCGCGCGCATCGTCACATCCAGGCGCGGCACGCAGCATTCTCTGGGTGTTTGTTCCTTCCTGTATGGAGCCTCGCTGCGTGCCGCGTTGGCGCTCGGATATAAGAGGCTCGGCACATATATCCTCGCCAGCGAGAGTGGTGTTTCGCTGAAGGCTGCCAATTGGCGCGTGATCGGTGAAGTCCGAGGGCGATCCTGGTCCTGCAAATCGCGGCCGCGCATCGATAGCCATCCGCTGCTGGATAAGCTGCTGATCGAGGCGCCGGTATGAGCGCGCCGCTTCCCGCCGACGTCGATCTCTCCGGCATGGAGCATATGCCGCTGTTCGATGCGCGGCTGATGCGCTCGCGGGCGTGGCTGACGGCGAAGAACTGGCGCGGTGAGGGGCCCGGTCTGGCCTTCGTGCTGATCAACCTGTGGTGCGCCGCGTTCCGCGCGGTGCCGGCCGGCTCGCTGGAAGACGATGACGACGTGCTGTCCGACCTGGCGCGCTGCGACATCGCCCATTGGCGCACGATGAAGGCGCAGGCGCTGGCCGGCTGGTTTCGCGGCGGCGGCCGCGTGCATCATCCGGTGATCGGCGAGATCGCGCTGGGGCTGTGGCTGGCGCGGCTCAACAAGCGTTACGAGAACACGGTGCTGTCGTGGCGCGCGGCCTGCAAACGCGCGGCGGACAAGGGGATCGAGCCGCCTTTGGCGCCCGGCCGGTTCGAGGAATGGCTGGCGCGCGTTTATCCACAGACGGCCAATTTCCTGCGACACGCGCATCCGCAGGGTGGTTCGCAGGCGCCTGTCCAAGACCCACACGGTGCTGATGTCATGATGACAGACGGATCGGACGGGACCATCCGTCATACCGACACGGATGAAAATCACTGTGACAAAAGACCTAAGCGAAGGGAAGGTAATATCTCCCCCCTAAATCCCCCCGCCGTGCCGGACCCGGGCGGTGGCGAAACGGGCTTTGGAAAGGGAAAAAGCAGCAAAAGTGCCGGCAAACTCTGGTACGGCGCCGAATTGGCGCGGCTGCGGGCCAGCTTCGCCCAGATGGTGCCGACGATGATCTCGCATTTCCAGAAACCCATGGTTTCCGGTGAATTCGCCTTCGTCGTGGCGATGAAGGGATCGTGGCTCGATCCGGGCGGGCGCTGCATCGTGATGCCCAGCAAGCGGCGCGCCGATGCGCTTCTGGCCGATCACGGTGTCTGGATCAGGGCCTGCTGGCCGGACCTGGCAATCCGCCACGCGACGGTTGACGAGTTGAGGGCGTTCAAGGCGAGGAACGAGATATGACGGGTAACGACTTGAAGGCGGCGATGGCCGAGATTGGCGCGCGCATCGAGGAAGCTGCCGATGTGCTCAAGCGGCTGCCGGACCGCGAGCGCGCCTATCTTCACGACCGTGGCCAGCAATGGCCGTTGATGCTGCGGCGTGTGTGGGAAGACGCGCCGAAAGAAAAGGTGACGCTGCGGCGTCCGCCGCCGACGGCCAAGCAGATCGACCGCATGAACGAGGTGCTCGATTGGCTGCTGGCGTTGGCGAAGCAGCAGCGGGATTATTTCAGGGCGGTCTGGCTCTGTTGTGCGGAACGAAAGAAGCCGGCCGAGGTCGCGCGCATCATCGGCATTCATCGCGCAACAGTCTACGTTTGGCGCGACAATGGACTCAGAAGGATCGTAGAGCACATGTCACACCGACGTGCGGCGTAATTCCATCCACAGGAATGCGCTTGACACATTCCGACGATTACGACAACTTCCGACACATCAATCATCCACGGTGAATCATTGCGTCCAGCGCGCTCCAACGTGCGCTGACGCCCGTTCAGCAGGCGATCATTGCCGACCGCACCGCCGACATTCAGGCCTCACGGGCGCTCGGAGGCAGACAGGCGGCGCGCATATGATCAGGACCGCGGCACGCCGAGCGAGCGTCTCTACACCGCGCGCTGGCGCAAGGCCGCAAAGCATCACCTGCGCGGCCATCCGCTCTGCGCCTATTGCGCGCTCGAAGGACGTGTCGGCGCCGCAACGCTGGTCGACCACCTCTATCCGCATCGCGGCGACGTTGCGTTGTTCTGGAACGCGCACTACTGGATCAGCGCCTGCAAGCGCTGCCACGATGGCTTCAAGCAATCCCTCGAACACCAGGGTGCTCCTGCTCTCAACGCCCTGGCACTCCGCCTAAACCTACCTCTGCTCGCCTGACCCCACCCCCATCAAAAGTCCGGCGCCTCACACCCGGATACCGGCGTCAAACAGCGAGTTTTTGTCCGGAAAATTCCGGCAAACTTTTTTTTGAAACAACATCTTACGATGGAGGGCCGATAGCTTCGGCTTGTCACCCATGCGCGGCCGAAAAGGCGACAGCCCGAAGGCGAAGAAAGCCAAGCAAAGCGCGTTTCGTGCGCCAGACAAGGCCAAGCGGCCGAAGATCAAGCTGCGCTCGGCCGAGGAACGCGCCGCGCTTCTCGCCTCGATTGGCGGCACCGACAGCCTGGCGCCGCCCGAGTTCATGGCGGAGAGCACCGGCTTCGATGGCGCTGTCGAGGTCTGGCGCGATCTCGCGCCCGACCTTCAGCGCATTGCCGCTCTCACCAATCTGGACCGGTTCACGCTGGCCATCTATTGCGTCCACGTCGCCGACTGGATCGACGCGACGCGCGACATCAAGGCCAACGGATCCTGGTATTTCGCCAAGACCGTGAGCGGCGACCGTATGGAGCGCCTGCGGCCCGCCGTGAAAATCCGCGAGCTGGCGGAGAAGCACATCGTTGATATCGGCGAGAAGTTCGGTCTCAACCCGTCTGCCCGCTACAAGATGCTGCGCGACGAGGCGATCGTTGCCAGCCAGGGCAATCTGTTCCCGTCCGCCGCCGCGTCCGCGCCGTCCACCTCTGCGGCAATCGAGAAGCCGACCGCGATGATGGCGCGCAACAGCACGATGCCGCCGCCGCTGCCCAACTGATGCATGGAGCGCCCTGGCTGGCTTGAGGCCGTCGCGCAGGATGCGCGCTTCGATTGGGCGCGCCGGAGCTGGGACGTCGCCGCCGTCGTCCCGGGCAACTGGTTCGATGCGGTGCTGGCCGACCGCGTCGTCGAGCTTTGGCCGGTCTATTTCCGCCACACCGAGGGCCGCTGGGCGGGCAAGCCGTTCATCCTGGCCAAGTGGCAGGAAATCATCGTCCGCCTGCTGGTCGGCTGGAAGACGGCGGAAGGCTTCCGCCACTTCCGCCGCATGCTGCTCTGGGTCGCGCGCAAGAACGGCAAGAGCGAGTTCATGGCGGCGCTGGCGCTGCTGTTCTGGATCTGCGACGGCGAGCAGGGCGGCCAGGCCTATTGCTTCGCGCGCAACGAGAAGCAGGCCAAGGTCGTTTTCGACAAGGCCAAGACGATGGTCCGCAAATCGGCGGACCTTGTCGCCGCCGTCACGCTCAAGAAGCGCGAGATGTGGCATGCCGAACTCGGCGCCAAGTTCGAGCTTCTCTCCGGCACCGCGGAAGGCAAGCACGGCCTGTCGGCCTCTGTGATCGTGGGCGACGAGGCCCATGAGATCCTGACCGATGCGATGTACGTCACGCTGCATCAGTCGACGCCGGCGCGCGACCAGCCCATCGAACTGATCGGCTCGACGGCCGGCCACAAGAACCGTGGCTGGGGTTGGGCGCTGTGGGAGGAATGCCGCGCCATCCTCGATGGGCGTCTCAACCAGCCCGATACGCTAGTCGTGATCTTCTCCGTCGCCGAGGGCGCCGATTGGACCGATGAGGCGATCTGGCCGCTCGCCAATCCCAATCTCGGCATCTCGCCGAAGATCGAATATCTGCGCGCCGAATGTGCCAAGGCCAAGGAAAACCCGCGGCTCGAAAACGATTTCCGCCGTTACCATCTCAACCAGTGGACCGAGCAGAACGTCCGTTGGATACCGCTGGCGAAATGGGATGCCTGCAGCGTCGGCGGCGACAGCTGGAAGCGCTTCCACAACCGGCTGAAGGGCCGCGCCTGTTTCGGCGGTCTCGACCTGTCGAGCACGCGCGACGTCACGGCCCTGGTCTGGCTCTTTCCGCCGATCGAGGACGATCCGCAATGGATCATCGTGCCGCGCTTCTTCGTGCCGAAGGACACGATCGAGGAACGCTCGCGCGCCGACCGTGTCGGCTATGACGACTGGCTGCGCATCGGCGCGCTCGAGGCGACCGAGGGCAACGTGGTCGACCAGGATGCGATCTTCAACGCCATCCTGGAAGACGGCAAGCTCTTCAAGGTCGAGAAGCTCGGCTACGATCCGTGGAACGCGACGCAACTGGCGCTCAGGCTTCAGGACGAGAATGTGCCAGTCGTTGCGATGCGACAGGGCGTGCACACGCTGGGCGAACCGTCCAAGGAGTTCGAGCGGCTGATCTATTCCGGCCAGATCGACCATGGCGGCCATCCGGTGCTGCGCTGGATGGTCGGCAACGTGGCGATCCGCATGGATTCCAACGGCAATTTCAAGCCCGACAAGCAGAAATCGAGCGAGAAGATCGACGGCGTGATCGGCTGCATCGAGGCCCTGGGCCTCGCGATCGCCACCGACAATGAGAAATCGGTCTACGAAAAGCGCGGCATCAGGCGCGTCTAGGGGAATTGGATGAGCGTCTGGGACCGTTTTTTCGCCGCCGCACGTCCCGCGCCGCGCGCCGAACCGCGCTTCGGATCGGTGTGCGCGGATGGTGGCAGTATCGTGGTCGACAGCCTGACGGACGGCAGGCTGCAGGAATATCTGCGCGGCGGTACGGTGACGAATTCCGGCGCCTTTATCACCGAGCGCTCGGCGCTGGGCGTCGCCGTGGCCTGGCGCTGCGCCAGCATCATCTGCGGCGTGATGGCGACGCTGCCCTGCGATCTGATGCTTCGGGAAGACGAGACGTCGCGCGCGCCGGCGGTCAACCATCCGTTCCGCGAGGTCCTGACCGTCAGGCCCAACAACCGCCAGACGCCCGGCGAGTTCAAATCGATGTTGCAGCTTCACAAGCTGCAGGCGGGCGATGGCTTCGCGATGAAGATCGCCAGTCGCGGCCGCATCATCGCGCTGTGGCCGCTCGATCCCAAGCGCATGGAGGTGATCGAAAACCCGGATCTGTCGCTGACCTATCGCTATTCGCGCAGGGACGGTCATCAGATCGATTTCGCCGCATCGCAGATTTTCCATCTGCGCGGCCTGTCGTGGGACGGCATCCGCGGCCTGCCGGTGATCCGCTACATGGCGGAGGCGTGCGGCCTCAGCATCCAGACCCAGAAGGCGGCGGCCAAGCTCTTCAAGAACGGGCAGTTCCGGCCCGGCTGGATCAAGGGCCCGACGGCAATGTCGGAGCAGGCCTATACGCGGCTCAAGGAAAGTCTCGACGAAGGCGCCGGCGTCGATGCCGAGGCCGCCGGGAAGACCGGCATCTTGGAAGAGGGCTTCGAATTCCAGACGGGATCGATGACCGCCGTCGAAACGGAACTCATCGAGATCATGGGGTTCACGCGCACGGATATCGGCATGTTCTACGGCGTGCCGCCGCATCTTTACGGCGATACCGAAAAATCGACCAGCTGGGGAACCGGCATCGAACAGCAGAACCTCGGATTTCTGCAATATACCATCCAGGGGCATCTGACGGGGTTCGCCGAGACCACGAAGCGCGATTGTCTGAACAACCGCGACGACGATCCGCGCCTCTATGTCCATTTCGACCTTAAAGGATTTCTGAAATCGGACGCGGCAGGCCGCAGCGCCTATCTGGCGCGCTCCTTGGGCGGCGGCGGCCAGCGTCCATGGATGACCCAGAACGAAGCCCGCGCTGCGGAAGACCTGCCGCGCCGGCCCGAGCCATGGGCGGATCAACTGCCGGAAATCGGCGCCTCGCGTTTGACGGAGACCGTAGCCAATGACAATCCGGACCCTGCCGCAGATAAGAGCCTTTGAACGGCCCGATGGGCTCGAATTCGCGCCAGGGCCTGGCGCATTGGCGCGCTGGAACGGCGCCTTGCGGGTCCAAGCCGCCCAGTCCGGCACCGTGATCGATATTCTCGACATCATCGGCGAGGATTGGTGGACCGGCGATGGCGTGACGGCGAAATCCGTCTCGGCCGCGCTGAAGAGCGCCGGCGATGTGACCGTCAACATCAATTCGCCAGGCGGCGACGTCTTCGAGGGCATCGCGATCTATAATCTGCTGCAGATGCATGCGGGCCGCGTCGCTGTGAACGTCCTGGGCATGGCGGCGTCCGCCGCATCGGTGATCGCGATGGCCGGCGACACGATCTCGGTCGGAACCGCCTCGTTCCTGATGATTCACAACACCTGGATGCTGGCCGCTGGCGACCGCCACGATTTTTCGGACGCTGCGGCGTTCCTGGAGCCGTTCGACGCGGCGCTGGCCGATGTCTACGCGGCGCGGTCCGGCCAGAAGTCCGGCGATATCGCCGCGATGATGGACAACGAGACCTGGATGTCCGGCAGCGACGCCATCGCAAAGGGCTTCGCCGAAACGCTGCTGGCGTCCGACCAGGTCGATGAGGATCCGGCTGCGAGAGCATCGCGCGAACTGCGCGGCAAGAGCGCGCTAAGCAAGGTCGATGCCATCCTGGCGCACCATCTGCCGCGCAGCGAGCGGCGCGCGCTGATCAGGAATTTGACGGGGATCACGCCGCGCGCTGAGCCCCGTTCCGCCATGCCGAGCGCTGGCCTCGCCGGCGTCGCAGACGATCTGCGCCGCCTCGTCACCAACCTTCGATAGGAAAAATCCATGAGCATTGAGAACATCCGCGCCTCGCTGCGCGGGTCCACGAGCCTGCGCGGCATCCGCCGCATGACCGCCGAGGCCGATTCGGCCGCGGAAATCCGCGCGCTGATCGCCGAGGTCACCCGAAAGATCGACGCCCAGAATGCGGCGTTCGATACCTTCAAGGCTGCCAACGACGCCAAGATCAAGGATTTGGTGCACACCGAGAAGGTCGATCGCATCAACGCCGATATCACCAAGCTCGGCGCCGATATCGACGCGCTGAACACCACGCTCGCCGCCCTCCAGTTGAACGGCACTGCGGTGCCCGGCACGGCACGCCGCACGCCCGAACAGGTGGCCCATGCCAAGGCCTTCGGCGCCTATTTCCGCCGCGGCGTCGATGACAATCTGGGCGACCTGCAGGTCAAGGCCGCCCTGACCACCAGCTCCGATCCGGATGGCGGCTACACCGTTCCGGTCGAGATCGATTACAACATCACCCGCATCCTGCAGAAGATCAGCGCCATGCGCTCGATCGCGCAGGTGATGACCATCTCGGGCGTCGCCTACCGGAAATTCATCAGCCAGGGCGGCGCGACGGCGGGTTGGGTCGGCGAGCAGTCGGCGCGTCCCGGCACCAATACGCCCGCCCTGGTCGGCAAGGACTTCACGACGCACGAATTGTACGCGATGCCCGCCGCATCGCAGACCTTGCTGGACGATTCCACGGTCGACATCGGACAGTGGCTCTCGGACGAGGTTTCCATCACCTTCGCTGAGACCGAGGGTCTCGCATTCATCTCCGGCGACGGCGCGACCCAGCCTTTCGGGCTGCTGTCCTATCCGCAGCTGATCGACAATGGCGCCGGCGTGAAATGGGGCAATCTCGGCTATGTGAAAACCGGCGCCGCGGCCGATTTCAATACGGCGGCCAATCCCGCCAACTGCATGATCGACCTGATGGCGACGCTGAAGACCGGCTATCAGACCAATGCGAACTATCTGATGAACCGCTTCGTGCAGGCGGAAATCCGCAAATTCGTGGACGGCCAGGGCCGCTATCTCTGGGAGCCCTCGATGCAGGTCGGCGCGCCGCCGACCATTTTCGGAAAGCCGATCGTCACCGACGACAACATGCCGAACGCCGGCGGCGGCAATATCATCATGGCCTATGGCGATTTCCGCCGCGGCTATCTGATCGTTGACCGCATCTGCGTGCGCGTCCTGCGCGATCCCTACACCTCGAAGCCGAACATCCTGTTTTACACCACCAAGCGGGTCGGCGGCGGCGTGCAGAACTTCGAGGCCATCAAGCTGCTGAAGTGCTCGGCATAATCCCATAACCCCCGCGGCGAGAGACCCTCGGCGGCGCGGCCGATCTGCGCCGCCGGGGGACCGGCCACCAACTTCCCACGAAAGGACAATCGCCATGCGCGATCTGCTGAACCGCCTGCATTTCCGGCAGGCCTTTTTCACGGCCGCGGCCGATAACACGGTCTCCAGCGGCACCTGTGACCTGCAGGGTTACGATTCCGTGATGCTGCTGGTCAACACGGGGTCGCTGGCCGACGCCGATGCCACCTTCGCCGTGACCATGAAGGAAAGCGCGACGGGCGCCTGGGGAGGCGAGGAGACCGACGTCGCGGCGGCCGATATTCTCGGCAGCCTGGCGCTGGCGAGCTTTCTCTTCAGCGACGACAACAAGTGTTTCAAGGTCGGCTATCGCGGCGCAAAGCGCTATATCAAGGCGCTCGTGACGCCGTCGAACAATGCCTCCGCCGCGAATATCTGCGGCACCTGGGTGCTTGGCGCGCCTCACGATTCCCCCACGCCGAACCCGCCGCAATAGGAGGCTGTCGATGTCGCAGCATGCGCCTTCGCGGACGGCCCTGATCTGTCTCGAAAAGGGCGACGCGATCCTGTCGCTGGAAGTCGCGAAGGCGCATCTGCGGGTGGATTTCGGCGACGATGATGATCTCATCGGATCGCTCTGCGCCACCGCCTCCGGCGCTTTTGACGGCGCCGATGGTTGGCTCAAGCGGGCGCTCCTGAGGCAGCAATGGCGGCTCGTCCTGCCGCAATTCCGGCATCTCTGCCGCCCGCGCTCGGCCCGCGGCGTTGACGGCATGCGCATCGATTTTCCGCTGCCGCCGCTCATTTCTGTCGATGCGGTCAGATATTCCGATCTCGCCGGCGCCGAACAGACGCTCGATCCGTCAGCATACAGACTTGTCGGATGCGGAACCGAGGAATCCTTCCTCGTTCCGGTATCCGGTACGTCATGGCCCGCGCCGGCGTGCGAGGCCGATGCCGTGCGGATCGATTTCACCGCCGGCTATGGCGATGCTGCAGATGACGTCCCGTCCGCCATTGTCTCCGCGGCGAAGCTTCTGGTTGGGCAGCTTTACGAGCAGCGCGGCGCCGTCGTGACGGGGTCAGGCGTGCCGCAGGAACCGCCCAACAGCATCAAGGACCTGATCGCCAATTACCGCATCGTGCGCACCTGACGGTGCACCTCCAACCTCAGAAGGAAACCGAAGATGGCCAAGAAACTCTCCGCCGAAGTTTTCGCCGCCGTGCATTGGGTCTTGTCCCAGACCAACAGCCTGGGCGGCGGAACCCAGCAGAATTACAATCCGAAACTCGTTCCTTACGAATTCACCAACGGCTTCCAGAACGGCCAATTGCAGGAGATCTTCGTCGATCGACGCACCATCGCGCCGTCGGCGACGGATACGCTCGATCTCTACGGCACCCTGAACGATCCGCTAAACCGGGTGGTCAATTTCAACAGCCTCAAGGTGATCCTGGTCCAGGCCGATCCCGCCAACGTCAACAACATCATGATCGGCGGCAATGCGGCCGGACCGTCCGGCATTTTCGCCAATCTGAACGACAAGATCGTGCTGAGCCCCGGCGGCGTCTTCCTCTGGATGGTGCCCAATATCGGCGCCAGCGTGGTCGACAGCACGGGCGACAAGCTCGACATCGCCAATGCGGCGCCCAATTTTTCCGTCAATTACAACATCATCCTGGCCGGCACGGCCGCCTGATGTCCGGCGCCGGCGAGCTCCGCAGCCGGTTTGCCTTTCTCTCGGTCGAGACCGTCACGGACGATCTCGGAACGCGGCGCGGCGCGCCGGCCGTGCAGTTCACGGTCTGGGGCAGGCTCACGGCGCTGCGCGGCACGGAAGAGGTCATGGCGTCGCGGCTGCAGTCGCGGCAACCCTGCATCCTGCGCGTCCGCCAGAGCGACCAGACGCGCGCCGTGACCGCCGATTGGCAGGTGCGGGACGACGCCGGCACGCTCTATGCCATCCGCACGGTCACCGATCCGGACCAGCGCCGCGCCTGGTTCGATATCCTGGTCGAATCCGGCGTGGCCGCCTGAGATGGCAAAGGCCGTCCTCGGCGTCGACAGGCTGCGCGCCCGCCTGCGGGCGCTGCCGGAGGCCATCAAGGCCGACATGCGCGCCGCCGTGGTCGACGGCGCCACCGAGATCACCGGCCAGATGAAACGACTGCTCGACGACGACAAGGACCTGCAGCACGATACCGGCTGGGCGTTCGGCCAGGCGCGCAACCTGCCAAGCGGCGCATTGACGAGCGGTGCCGGGTCCAGCAGCGATTCCAGCGGCGATCTCATCGTCACGATCTTTTCCGGCAGCTTCAAGGCCTTCTGGGCGCGCTGGCGCGAGTTCGGCACCCACGCGCATTCGCTCGCCAAGGGCGCGGACCGTTCGCGCGGCAAGCTGCAGGACAAGGGTCCGCACAGTCCCGGCGAGCGCGCCAGTCCCTACTTCTTTCCGATCTGGCGGGCCAACAAGGCGGCCGTGAAAAGGAAGATCGCCGCCGCGGTGAACGCGACGATGCGCAGGATCGCGGCCTCGAAATGACCCGCATCGGCGTCCTCGCGCAATTGCAGGCGGCCTATGTCGCGCGCCTGCTGGCCGACGAGACGGTGCAGGCTTTCTTCGGCAATCCGGTGCGGCTCTTCGAGGACGTTCCGGACAACCCGGTCTTTCCCTACATCGCGCTCGGCGAGGATCAGGAAATCCCCTGGCTCGCGGACTGCATCGACGGCTCGGAAGTCTACATCACGCTGCATGTCTGGGCCCGCGACGGCGGCTTCGGCACGGTCAAGGAGGGCAGCGCCGTCGTCACGGCCGCGCTGCACGATGCGCCACTGGCGCTCGCCGGCTACCGCGTCGTCGTCTTCAGCCGGGGCGGCATGCGCGTGATGAAGGATCCGGACGGTCTTACGACCCACGGCGTCCTGACCTTCCGGGCGCTCGTCAACCCGGCTTAGCCGGCCCTTCCACTCCAACCTTCGAGGACACAATGGCTCTTCCTGAAACGGTCAGTTGGGACGAATTCGTGGTGATGCTGGGCGACGGCGCGACGCCGGAGAACTTCACCGCCCCGTGCGGCATGACCTCGCGCGGCTTCAACCGCACGGCCTCCACCGGCGAGACCGAGGTTCCGGATTGCGACGACGAAACACTGCCCTCCGTCACCTTCCGCACCTTGAATGCGCTGTCCGCCGAGATCAGCGGCTCCGGCGTGCTGGCGCTCGGCTCGCTGCCGCTGTGGGAGAATTTTTACAACGCCGGTGTGGCCGTCAACGCCAAGGTCATTCTGGACAAGACGCTGGCCGAGGGCGGCGGCTACTGGATCCTGCCGATGCTGCTCACCACCTTCAACATCACCGGCAAGAAGGGCGAACAGGCATTGCTGGACATCACCCTGACAAGCGCCGGCGCCATTCCGCCGATGACGCCGGCCGCCGCGTGAGTGCGGACGCCAGCGTCACCCTGGAATGGGCCGACGGCGAGCACACCTTCCGCCTGGCGTTCGGCCAGATTCGCGAACTTCAGGAGAAGACCGGCGTCGGGCCGGCCCGTCTGCTGGCGCGTCTCATGGACGAGACCTGGCTGCTCGACGACGTCGTCGAGACGCTTCGCCTCGGCCTGATCGGCGGCGGCATGCGGCCGCCGGAGGCCAGGCGCCTGGTCGATCGCTACGTCGCGGCGCGGCCGCTGGTCGAAAGCGTCTGGCCTGCGGTGCGCATCGTCTTCGAGCTGCTGCACTTCCCGAACGACGATCCGCTCCCAAAACCGCAGGCGGCGAAGACGACGACGGAAACGACGACGGCACCGGCCGCTTCCGCTTCAGCCGCCTCTACGGAACCGGTGCCGCCATCGGCATGACGCCTGCCCAAGTGGACGACTGCTCGCCGTTCCAGTTCGCCGCCGCCATCGCCGGATGGAATGCCTGCCACGGCGCCAAGCCGAAGAATCCGCCGCCCATGAGCCGGGACCGGTTCCGGGAACTCGTCGACAAATACGGATAGGACCATGAGCGAAGCCATCGATCTCGAACGCCTGATGGTCCAGCTGGAAGCCAACTCGGCCAAGCTCAAGGCCGATTTCGAGCGCGCCGAAAGCGTCATCAGCACGTCCAGCGACCGCTGGGAAAAGCGCCTCCAGGAATCGCGCAAGCGCATGGAGGACAGCTACGCCGCGATGGGCACCAACATGGCGAAGAAGTTCAGCGCGAACCTCGCCGCCGGCCTGTCGCTTGTTGCGCTCGAACAGTTTTTCAGCAGTACAACGGAAATCGCCAAGACGATCGACACGCAATCTAAGGCGCTCGAAATTTCGACCGACAAGTATCAGGAGATCAGCCTTGCCGCGCGCAAGGCCCGCGTCGATCAGGGTGAATTCAACACGGCGCTTGACCATTTCTCGAAGACAATCGGCGATGCGCAACTAAAAACGTCACCATTGGCAAAGCAGCTCAAGACGTTAGGCGTCGACGTCCGTTCCGGAACTGTGCCTGCTTTCCTTCAGTTTGCAGACGGTATCGGACGCATCGCAAACGCCGGTCAGCGCGCAAAGATCGTCACAGATGTCATGGGAAGATCGTCGCAAGAGTTGACTGGATTCATGCTCCAAGGCGCTGCCTCCATCACCGCGCAAATGAATGCTTTCAAAGCCAATGGAGAAGTCATCGAGAAAGATCAACTCGACAAGCTAATTCGGCTTGATAAAGCTTGGGTCGATCTTAAGGCTCACCTGTCTGTTGCGAGTGTCAATGTTCTGGCTGGATTTGAAGATGGCTTCGACAAATTCGCCAAGGACATGGGAAGCCAGAGCTTCCAGTCAGCGCTCAACAATTTCGGCAAAATCATGGGCGATGTCGCTGGCCACCTCGTTAAAATGGGGCCGTATCTGCCGTCGTTGGCGGCTGCGATCGCTGGCCGTGCTGCGCTTGGTCCTGCAGGATTGGCGGTCGGTGCTGGAACCTATGTTGCGCAACACGGGAATGACATTCGCGCAACGGCGTTGGAAGACGTCTTCATACCTGGCCTGCAAGATAAAGTGGAGTCTGCTCAAGGACGACTTCAGAACGCCATATCGGCTGGAGATTCGAAGGAGACTATTGACCGTTACAGGAATGCATTGGAAGTAGAACAAGCCGAGCTAGAAAAACTTCAGGCTGAATATAAACGCCTGAGGCCGCCGCCAAATGTGTCCGAAGAGTCGGCGCCGAACGGCGCTGTTACTTATGATCCAGCCGACATTCTCGGACAGGAGAAACTCGCAAAAATTCGCGGACCTCTCGATATGTCCGGCACCGGCGAGGACAAACACGCCTTCTCTGATGCCGTGCGCGACCTGATCACGAAGACCAGGGAGTTGTCGGCGGCCGAGGACGAAAGCACGCTGGCGACGACGAAGGCGGAGGCCGCAACCAAGCTGCTCAACGCGGCGCAGGAGGATGGCCGCAAGATCACGCCGGCGCTGCGCAGCCAGGTCGAGGCGCTGGCCGGCGCCTACGCCAAGGTTGCGGCCGCGCGCGCGTTCGACAAGGACCTCGCCGCCGAAGACAAGCAGATTGCCAAACTGGCCGACGAGGCGCGTCAGGCCGATATGACTAAGGCCGCGCTGGCATCGTTGGCGGAAAGGCAAAAGCTCACCGAAGCTTTCCATAAGGAATTCGGCGATACGGCGGTCCCGAATGCCGCTCAGCAGGCAGAGATTGACAGTCGCGCATCTGCTTTCGGTGCCGTGACGGGTGAAGACGAGTTCTCGAAGTCGATCAAATCCGCCCAGGATCAGGATGAATCGCTGAAGGACAGCGTCGCGACCATCGGCCTTTACGACGGCGCCCTGGCCGCCGCGCAGATGCGGCTCCAATTGCTGGACGAAGCCGCCAAGGCCTTCGACCTGACGACGGAGAAGGGCCGCGCGGATTATGCCGCGGCGGTGACGGCCATCACGGCGCTCGCCGCCGCGCACGGCAAGCTCACCCAGGCCGAGATCGACGGGCAGAAAGCCGAACAGAACCGCGTGGCGGTCGCCGACGAGCTGCGCACCGGCCTGGAGAACGTCGCCGCCTCCGGCCTGAAGGGCTTCAAGAGCATGCGCGACGCGGCGGCGTCCTTCGTGGAGGAACTCGCGGAGCTGATTCTCAAACTCTACGTGATCGAGCCGCTGCTGGATTCGCTGCTGGGCAAGCCCGGCACCACGGGCGGCGGCATTCTTGGCCCGTTTCTCAGCAGCCTCTTCGGCAGCGCGGTCCAGACCTTCGGCACGGGCCCCGGCACGCCGGGATTTTCCCACGGTCCCGATCCCGTGATCGCCGACGTTCCCGGCCTGGACGGCAAGCCCGACGGCAGCAGCGCGATCAATGCGCTCTGGACGCGCTCCGCCGATCCCCAGCTCCCGGGCATTGGCGCGACGGGCGGCATGTTCGGCACCGGCTTTGGGACCGCAGGGTTCACGCCGGGCCCGGATCCTGTTCTCGCGTCGCTCGATGATAGCGGCGGCGGTGGAGATTTGTTCTCCTGGCTTGGAAACCTGCTCGGCCTCGCGCAGGGCGGCCGGGTCTCCGGTCCCGGCGGCTCGACCGCCGATGCGATCCCGGCGATGCTGTCGGACGGCGAATACGTCATCAATGCGAAGCAGACCCGCAAGCACCATAGGCTGCTCGACGCGATCAACGCCGACCGGCTGGAAGCGCCGCGGTCGGACGATCCGAAGCGCCACCAGCAGCCGCGCAACATGAAGGACCTGGTCGCGCATTTTGCGCAGGGCGGATATGTCGGCCGCTTCGCGGCGGGCGGCGATATCACCCTGCCGACCATTCCAAAAGCGGCGCAGGCAAGCAAAAATCTGGTGATCCACGCACCTGTCACAATCCATCAGAATCTTGATGGTGCAGTAAGCCCCGAGGGGATAGCGAAGATTGCGCAATCCCAGGCTGTCATGGTCGGAACGCAGTTCTCGAAGCAGATTCGCAAAGACTTTCCAAGCTTGATGTCGACCGCGCTGCGGGACAAGTTCTGATAGAAACTCGGAATGGTGTGCCATGACGCTGGAAGAAAGAGTTATCTCCATAGAGGTAGCATTGAAGTCATTGTCTTTGCTTGTCTCCATTATGGAGCGTGAAGGACACGCCAGTATGCTATCGACAATTAGAGAGATGAATGAATCCTTCAAAGATATCGCATGCCTTCCAAGCATGAAGATATTGACGCCGGAGCAGGCCGATTTGGTGGCTTCGATCCTCGATCCGCACGTGCGCGCAAAATCCTGAGCCATGACCGTTCCCGTCTGGCCCCGCACGGTTCTCGTTCCGACCGAGGCCGGGCCGCCGAACGTCGCGCCCAACAACACCAGCGGCGGCGTCGGCTTCGACGGCTCGGAACAGATCATCGGCAACAGCCCCGGCCGCTGGACGATGTCCTACAAGAATATCGCGGTCCGCACGGCCGCGCATGTGCTGGCCTGGAACGGCCTCGCCGCGCAACTGCAGGGGCGACTGAACCCGGTCCAGATTCCGCTCTACGACCGCCAGCGCGAGCCGCAGGCCGGCGTCACGGCATCGGCGCATGGCGCGATCGCGGTCGGCGCAGTGACCGGCACCATTCAGGTCAATGCCGGCGGCGACGTGCTGCAGGCGGGCCAGCATTTCAGCATGGACCAGGTCAATCTCTACCGCATCGCCCAGATCACCGGCATCACGACGGATGGCGACCACAACCATTTCTATGCCGTCGTCTTCTGGCCGCCGGCGCGCCGCGCCATCCCGGATGGCCACGCGCTGATCTTCAACGACGTCTATTTCCAGGTCCGGCTGGCGACCGACGCCGCGATGTCGGCCATGAGCCTGGCGCTGCTGAAAACCGCCGCACCGTCGATCGATTTCGTGGAGGCCCTGTGAGCATCCCGATCTTTCCCGGAACCGATTTCGACCCCGTGATCGAGACCTATGCCAAGGGAAACGCCCTCAATCTTCCCGCGCTGTGCTATTTCGATTTCCGCGACGCGCCGCAGGCGCTGTGGGGCGGCGGCTTCAATCTTGTGTCCGGCGGCGTGACCTGGACCGGCCTCGGCAAGGCCGGCGTGATCTGCGGCATCGACGGCCTGGAGGATTCCTCCAACCTCGAAGCCTCCGACATGACCTTCACGCTGTCCGGCGTCGACGCCTCGATCATGACCGTCTTCAAGGATGAGGACCGCGCCGACTATGTCGGCCGCATGGTCTGCGTCTACGGCCAGTTCTGCGATGTCAACTGGCAGCCGCTCTGCCCGCCCTTCGCCTACCGCGCCGGGATCATGGGGACGGCGACCGTCGACAAGACGCCGGACGGCAATGGCGGCTTCACCCGCACCATCACGCTGCCGGCGTCGAATCTGTTTGCTGGACGCAACAATGCGCCGGCCTCGTTCTTCACCGACCGCGACCAGAAGGTCCGCTATCCGGGCGACCGCTTCTTCGAATTCGTCGCCTCGATCCAGGAAGTCTCGATCGACCAGCCATGGCGCTGAGCGAAATGCTGCGCAGCTTTCTGGCGCGCGAAGCCGCACGGCCCTGGGAGATGGGCGAGCATGATTGCGGCCTCTGGCTGGCGGATTGGTATGTCTTTGCCACCGGCGCTCCGGACCCGGCGGCGCATCTGCGCGGCTGGCATCGCGGCCCGGGCGCGCGGCGCGCCGGCGATGCCATCGTGCTGCGTCATCTGCGCGTGGTCGCGCGCACGCTTGGACTGCTTCGAACCACTATGCCGCTGCCCGGCGACATCGCGGCGCTGTGCCTGTGCGAACCGCGCGCCCGGATCGCGGTCGGCGCCATTCGTGTCGAACGCGGCTGGATCGTGCCGGCCGGCGAACCGGCGACCTTCGGATTGACCAAAGTTCCTGACGATCTCGATCGGGCACGCGTGGTCGCCGCCTGGAGCATCGAATGCCCTTCGTGATCCCCGCCGTCGTGGCTCTCTGGGCGACATTATCCACGACCACGATCCTCGGGATTACGCTTTCGAGCCTTGTTGTGAACATTGCGATCGGTGTCGGGCTGAGCCTGATATCGTCGCTGATCGCGGGCGGACCGAAGAAGCCGAACCTGCATGCCTCGCGCGAGAACATCCGCAACCCCGTTGCGTCGGCGCGGAAATATTACGGGCGGGTGAAGCCGGGCGGTGTCATCACCTTCCTGAAGATCGCGCCCGGCTATTTCGACGGCTCGACGGTCAACGCGCTGTACATCATCGTCACCATGTCGCGCGGCCGCTTCGACGCGTTCGAGGAGCACTGGCTCAGCGACGGGCCGGCGATCCTGGCGGACGATCATGTCGTCCTGTCGCCCAAGAATTTCTACTGGAGCCAATTGCCGTTCGTGCGCCTCTATTTCCATGTCGGTTCCGAAACGCAGAGCGCCGACGTGCTCATGCAGGAAGGCTTTCCCGGCATCTGGACGACGGATTTTCACGGCTACGGCATCGCCTATGCGGTGCTGCGGATGTTCAGCCCGAAGTTGGAGAACTTCAACGACGTCTTTCCGTCCGGTCTGCCGGTCTACAGCGCCGTGGTGCGCGCGGCGATCCTGTGGGACCCGCGCGACCCGAACCAGTCGCATACCTCGCCGGCGTCCTGGAAATGGAAAAGCAACGGTGTTCTCTGCGTCCTGGACGCGCTGTGGAACGAGAACGGCGTGCGCCTGCCGATCGCCATGCTGGTGGCCGGCATCGACGTCTGGAAAGCGGAGGCCGATTACGCCGATACCTGGCGGTCGCTGAACAATGGCGGCTCGGAGCCGTGGTTTCGTCTGGCGGGCGGCTACGAGCTGACCGATCCGCCGAAGGTCTGGCTGCCCAAGATGCTGGACCCGATGGACGCGCGCCTGTCGCTGCGCGGCGACGGGGCCGTCGTGATCGACACCGGGCGCTGGCGCGATCCGGAACTGACGATCCCGAACGACCAGATCCTGTCCTTCACCGGCTTCAGCCGCGGCAAGCAGAAGGCGGACATCCGCAACGTGATCGACGCGACCTTCATCGCGCCCGAATACGACTATGTGCAGCAGCAGGCCGATACCTGGCTCAACGAGGCCAGCATCGATGTCGACGGCGAACAGCAGGTCACGCTCGATCTCGACTTCGCGCCCAGCCACGCGCAGGCGCGCGTGCGCCAGAAGATCGAGGCCTACCGGCAGGATCCGAACGGCTGGTGCGGCACGATCATCACCAAAGCCTACGGCCTGAAATTCCTGACGCCGAACGCCGACGGCTCGCGCAAGCGCTTCGTCTACTTCCTGATCGACGAGCTTGGCATCGACAATACGATCGCCTTCGAGGTCCAGCGTTTCGCCTTCGCCCATCTGAGCGGCCAATGCACCTTCACCGTGAGCGCGATGAGCGCGGATGCCTTCGCCTGGAACCCGGCGACGGACGAGGGGACGCCGCCGGCGTTTCCGCGCACCACTGCCGCCAACGATGTCGAGAACCCGTTCAACCTGGCCGTCTCGGTCGCAGGCAATGTGATCAGCGCGACCCTCGACGCGCCGCTGCAGACGGGGCTGAACCTTGATCTCGCGGTGCGCACGACCTTCGACGGCCAGGGCGATGGCGACGTAACATGGGTGCCGTTGAGCCATAGCGGCTGGGGCGGCAGCACGGGCTCGCTGGCCGATGGCCGCTACGATATCCGGGCCCGCTTCTACAACACGGAATCGCCGCCCGATTACAGCGATCCGCGCGTGATCCGCGGCATCAGGATCGGGACCGGGACGCCGGGCGGATTTCCCGCGCCGCCTCCCGCTTTCAACGTCACGAATTGCGGCGGCAACACGGTCGAGATCACGCTGACCGCGATCACGGCGATGGAAGCGGTCTCGGTCAATATCTACATGGCCCCGAGTTTCTCCTCGACGTTCGCGGCCGCGGCGCTCATCGCATCCTTTCCCTGTATCTCGGGCGCCAACCTGGACCAGTTCTTCGATACGGGCGCGGCCGGACATCAGAATTTCTGGGCGACGACGGTCGATATCTTCGGCAACGAATCCGCGACCCAGATCGGTCCGGTGCCGGTCAACATCACGGCCGGAACCTTCGCGCCGCCCCATCCTGTGCCCTCGGCTCCCGCGGGACTGTCCGCCGTGCCCAGCTCATCGAATATCGCGCTGTCGTGGACCGCCAATCCGTTGGGCGATGCGGTTACGGCCTATCAGGTCTGGGGCAGCGAGGGCGATTTCGGATTTTCCGCGACGTCGCTCCTCGCCACGACGGCGGCAACGACGGCCACGCTCACCGGCCTCGATCCCGAGAGCGGCTACAGTCTTTACCTGGTGGCCGTCAACGCCAACGGGGCGTCCGATCCGTCCGATGTCCTGAAGGTGACGACGGCATCCCTCGGCGCCTATCGGGCCATCACGGCCGTGGAGAGCCCGCTTTTTCTGCTCGACACCGACACATGGGTCGATGTGACGAATGCCACCGGCACGCCCCTGGAAATCCGCATGCCGCCGCATCCCGTTGTCGGTCAATCGATGAAGATCACGGATGCGGGCGCCACGTTCGATTTCACGATCAAGGACCATGCCGGCACCGCCGTGATCGATACGATGCAGACGGCGGGCGGCTTTCATCGCTCCGGCTGGACAGGCGCGCTGTGGAAACTGGGGTGACGATGATGAAACGTCTTTTTGTGTTCCTGGCCGGCGTGCTGCTGGCATGGCCGGCATCGGCTGGACAAGTGCCCAATCCGGTCAATGCCGATACCACGCTCGTCAGCGGCCATTTCGTTGTCGGCAACACCATACAGGGCGTGCGCGATTCCGGCTTCGCGACGGTGCCCTGTTCCTGGATGCCGTCCATGACCGGCGACGTGACGACGCCAGGCGCGAGTTGTTCAACGACGATCACGGGTATCGCCGGCGCGACGTCGATCATCCGCAGCACATCGACAAATCCGCAATATACGATCGACACTGCGGCGGGGATGAGCCGGTCCTTCGCGTTCCGTACCGGCGCCCTCAACCGCTTCCAGCTGCGGACCAACAACGCGACCGAGACCGGTTCGAACGCCGGTTCGAATTTCGAACTGCGCGTCTACAATGATGCGGGGAGCTTTGTGGGCGATGCCTTCTCGGTCAATCGCGCCACGATGCTGATGTCGATTGCCAGTCTCGATCCGTCAAGCCTGCCCAACCCATCGGCTTCCAAGGGCGGCGTAATGGCCGGAGACTGCGCCAGTCATCAATTCGCCAGGGGCATCAACACCGGCGCCGGGCTCGATTGCGCGCAGCCGGCGTTCTCCGATCTCTCCGGACTGATTGCGCCGTCCCAGATTCCGCCGGCCGGTCCCGGAGGATTGCTGGGCGGCGTCAGCCAGGCGATTTGCCCGGTCCATCGGGTGGCAAATCAGATCGACGGCACCGGGTCCGTGGGATGCGTGCAACTCGACGCCGTCGACATCACGAGCCTCGGCAGTGCCGCAACGAAGAATATCGGGACGTCCGGCGCGGTCGTGCCGCTGCTGAACGCGGCCAACCAATGGTCGGCCGCGCAGGTCTTCACGGCGGGATCGTTTTCGGCGCCCGGCGCGGCGGTCGGCACGGCGGCCGACAGCGGGATGTACCAGGACGGCGCGGACGATCCCTGTTTCACCTCTGCCGGCAAAATCCGCCTGTGCCTTTTCAATGTATCCGGCGCCGGCGCCGTGTTCTCGGCCACGGGTGCCAACATGATGCAGGCGAGCATCGGCGGTTCCACGGCCGGCGTCGAAAGCATCGGCAACGGCGCCACCTTCGGCGATTTCCGCGCGCTCTACACCAGCAATGGCGGCATGGGCTCGCACCTTGCCCTGGCGCATACGCGTGCGACATCCGCAGGATCCTTCTCCGCACTCCTCTCGGGAGACGTTCTCGGCGAGATCGATTTTGCTGGCGACGACGGCGCGAGCGACAACACGATCGGCGCCGCCTTCAAGGTCGTTGCCAAGGCCAACTGGACGACGGGGAACGGCCAGTCGGACGCGCTGCTCAATCTGATGAACAGCGCCGGCGCGCTGAAAAACGTTCTCTGTGCCGATGCCGATACCGGGTTGTGGCTGGCGCAGACCGGAACCGGAGCATCATGCGGAACGGGTGCCAATTTTCTCGACATGGCGAACAATGGTTCGTTCGCAAGTCTGCGCGTTGCCGGAGATTATCATGTCGCCGGGTCCGCGCCTGGCGTGTCCGGCTGCGGAATATCGCCCCTTGTTCGCAGCGGAAGCACGGATACGGCGGGAGAGGTTTTCGAGGGCGCATCGGCGACCGGCTGCACGATCACCTTTGCCGCGAGCAAGGCGATTGCGCCGTTCTGCACGATGTCTACGCAGACCCAGCTGGCGGCGTTTTCCTATTCCGTCAGTTCGGTGTCCCTGACCGCCACGCATTCGAGCGCGACCGGCGGCGTGCTCGATTATCACTGCTTTCAGCACGGTTGACGGCTGCCGATCACTTTTCCAAAAGCAAGGAGAGATCAATGAGGTTCAACATTCATTTCGTGCCGCGCGACAACACGCCCGGGACGACTCCGGCGACGATTTCCTACAGCAGCGACGATGAAGCGGATTGCTACCGCACCTTTATCCAGTTCTCCGGGAAAAACCCCGACGAAAAGCATCGCTATGTGATGACGGACGGG
This sequence comes from Alphaproteobacteria bacterium, assembly GCA_015654705.1. Taxonomy (GTDB): domain Bacteria; phylum Pseudomonadota; class Alphaproteobacteria; order Micropepsales; family Micropepsaceae; genus Rhizomicrobium. The sequence goes on from JAATGL010000088.1 coordinate 35,705, forward strand.
ACGAAAATTCTTTTCGCTGGCTAGATAGAAGCCATCGGGTCGAGACAATGACCCAACCATCCGGCGCCGCCTGGTGCTCTCGCTACCCCACCAGCACGGCCACTGAAGATCTGATCGAGCCGTTCCGTTCGAACACCAGGCGCTTCATCGGGGCGCTGCGCGAGGCAGGTGCGCGTGTTGTCATCGACGCCACGCTCCGTCCCAAAGAGCGCGGCTATCTGATGAACGGGGCATGGAGGATCGCACGGGAGCATGTCGATCCGGTATCGATCGAGGCTTTTCCGGGTGTCGATATCGACTGGACATGCGGCGGCGATCCGGTCAAGGCGCGCGCCGCGACCGCCGCCATGGTCGAGACCTACGGCATTGCGTTCAAACCATCGCTGACCAGCTGGCACTACGAGGGCCGCGCCATCGACATGACCATCGTCTGGTCCGGCACGCTGAAAATTCGCCTGGCGACGGGCGCCCGGACCGGAATCTCAGCCGAGCCGCACTCCGGGATGAACCGAGAGCTATGGGCGGCCGGCGCTGGCTACGGCGTGCACAAGCTGCCGAGCGACGCGCCCCACTGGTCCGATGACGGACACTGAATTCCCTTCCAGGAGATCGAGATGACGCAATTCACCGGCAACACGACGGGCACGGACACTGCCGCCATTCTGGCGGAACTGGATGCGATCCGCTCCGCGGGTGGAAACTCCTACGCCTCTCCGAATGGCAAGAACATCCTGACCGGCACGACACTCGACAGCCTGTTCTCCGACGATTTCGGCGGAAGCGCGATAAACGCCGCAAACTGGGATGTCCTCGACGGCGGTCTCGGCGCCAACGCCAATCTCGGCTTTGGCGCTTTGGTGCAGGCCGCGATTGGTAGTGGCATAACCGGTATGACCGATGCGGTCGCGGCGTCCGGGCTCACCGTCTCGATGGGAACGATCAGCGGTGCGGAGCGCTGGTACCTCTCCAAACAGGCCTTTGCCGGCAAGGAAGACATTCTGGTCCTGCTGTCGAAGTCGCAGGCGCTCGCCGCGAACTCGATATTCATTGGCCTTTGCGAGGTCGATCCGGTCACGCTTGTGCCGTTGCTCAATCCGAACTTCGCGGGCGAGTTCACCAATAGGGGTGGATGCGAGTTCGGACTCACAGCTATAACCACGACATTCGTCGCAGAGGCGATAGGCGACAGCAGTGCGGCGAAAGCGTCTGGCAATGCCGGCGTCTCGACCGTGACGACGGCGGCCGCGCAAGAGTATCTGATCGAGATCGACAGTCGCGACATCATCGTGTCGAACGCGGCAGTCGACAGCACGGCGGCGAAAGCAGCGGGAGCGTCGCGCGTCTCGACTCAATGCCCCAACGACAAAAAGCTCTATAAGCTGGTTATGCGCTTCCGGAACGTCGCGGCGCCGGGTTCGAACACCAACGTCGTGATACAGCGCGTCCTCGTGGTCGACAATTACGAGCAGCGCGTGCAGGTATCGTCAGGCGAGGGCGACCAGATCGGCGCCAAGTCGATTGGTGTCAACGTGGTAACGCTGCCCACGCCGGTTCAGATGTATCTCATGCCGCAGTCCGGCGCTGGCGGCGCGAACCTGACGCATAAGCTGACGGCGGCCGCCAGCACGAATGCCACCAGCGTTTCGGGCTCGCCGCGCACGGTGACCGGTGGTTATCTGCGCAACCGCGCCGCCTACGAAGTGTTCTTCAAATTCTACAACAAGGCGACGGCACCGACGGTCGGCACGGACACCCCGGTCCTGACCATCGGCATCCCGGCCAGCGGCCTAGTGGGTGTCGCGGACGTTGTCGGCGCGGCCGGGCTGCACCTGACAACCGGCCTGGCCTACGCCATCACCAAATTGGAAGCGGACAACGATACGACCGTCCTCGTGGCGGGCGACGCGTCCGTCAATTTGATCTACGCGTAAAGGAGATCCCCCCATGGCACGTTGGCAAATCATGAAGGATGGCAATCCCACCACTGATCTCCTGTTCGAAGCCGGTAACACCGCTACGCACGGCGATGAC
>JAATGL010000028.1 GCA_015654705.1 Alphaproteobacteria bacterium
CCAGCGCTCCAGCGTGTCGAGCCCGGCCAGCAGGTCGTCGGCGAAGGCGGTGATCTTGAAGAACCACTGCGCCAACATGCGGCGCTCCACCAGCGCGCCGGAGCGCCAGCCGCGGCCGTCGATCACCTGCTCGTTGGCCAGCACGGTCATGTCGACCGGATCCCAGTTCACATCGGCTTCGCTGCGATAGACGAAGCCGGCCTTGTAGAAATCCAGGAACAGCTTCTGCTGGTGCTTGTAATAGTCCGGATCGCAGGTCGCGAATTCGCGGCTCCAGTCGATCGACAGGCCCATCAGCTTGAGCTGCGATTTCATCGCCGCGATATTGTCGTAGGTCCAGGCCCGCGGATCGACGTTCATCGCCCGCGCCGCGTTCTCCGCCGGCAGGCCGAAGGCGTCCCAGCCCATCGGATGCAGCACGTTGTAGCCCTGGGCGCGGCGGAAGCGGGCGATCACGTCGCCCATCGTGTAGTTGCGGGTGTGGCCGATATGGATGCGTCCCGACGGATAGGGAAACATCTCCAGCGCGTAATATTTCGGCTTGGCGGAATCGTTGGGCGCGCGGAACGTCCCGCGCGCATCCCACCGGGCCTGCCAGCGGCTTTCCGATTCCTTGGCGTTGTAGCGCGCCATCGCAGCAAACCTTTCTCTTCCGGAGCGCTTGGCCCCGGCGAGGCAAGGCTTAGCGCTCTCTCAAATCAACTTCCAGTGCCGCCGCCGGCGGCAAGGCGAAGCTCGCGCGCTCGCGTCAGGATCGCGTCCTCGAGCTTGACGGCGGTCTCGGCGTTGACCTGCGCGTCCACCCAGCCTTCGTTGCTGCGGGTCTGGCGGAACACCGCGATCTTGAGCCCGTCGGCGCGCAGGCGCCGGTCGAGGATGTAGATCGTCACCTTCATGCGCTCGTTGGGGGTCTGCGGCGCCGAATACCATTCGGTGATGATGACGCCGCCGAACGGATCGGCCGAAGCCAGCGGCATGAAGGACAGCGTGTCCAGCGTCGCATGCCAGAGATAGGAGTTCACGCCCACCGTGCGCGCGGTGCCGCCGGAGATCGCGGTCGTGCCGGTATCGGCGTCCGGCATGTCGTTGGAGGAGGAACCGCAGCCTGCAAGGACCAGCGCACAGAGCACGAAAGGTAGGATTCGCATTGCGTCTTTGCTTCCTGTTCGGCGCGGAATTGAGGACTGCGCCCTGGCGCCGCTGCGTCCCCCGGATGACGGCATGGGCAGGGCTTATACTGGGCCCGGCAGCGCCGTGCAACGCCGCGCTGGGCCGCAAAGCCTTCGCCCGGTTGGACTTTTGCTGTAAGGGTCGGGCGGACGGATTGTGGGATCGCCGGATATGAAAACGCATCTGCTTGCGGGCGCGGCTTGGATCGCCTGCGCCGGACCGGCCCTGGCGCTGGACTTCAGCGCGTGGAGCGTGTCGCCCTACCAGACCGATCTGGGCGAAGACCTGCAGCTGAAGGTGCGCGGCTCGGCCAACGGCTCGTTCTACACGGCCGGCCAGCCGGACGCGGCGGGCCTCGACCAGAGCGGCGCCACGGGCGCCGCCTCGCTGGCGGCCAGCATCGAGCGCGACTACGATAGCGGCCTGGCGCTGTCCTTGCGAAGCGTGTTCGAGGTCTATCATGACCGGCTTTCCGGCGACAATTACGGCAGTGATTTCGTGCAGAAGGTCTATGCCGCGATGCAGACGGGGCTCGGCCGTGTCGAGGTCGGGGAGACGGACGGCGCGGCCTATGCGCTGGCGGCGACCGGCCCGGTGGTCGAAGGTGACGTCTCGATCGACAATCCCAACGCGACGTTCTTCCGTGACCCCTCCACCGGCAGGGCCTTCATCAACGTCTTCACGCTCAACAGCGCGACCGAAGCCTCGCTCAACTATGCCAAGATTTCCTATTACACGCCGCGGCTGTTCGGCCTGGAACTGGCCGGCTCCTTCACGCCATCGGAGGGCAAGGACGTGGTGCCGTTCCTCTCCAACGGGCCGCAGGTGCCGGACCGCCAGAAAAGCCTCTGGGAGCTGGCGGCGAGCTATACCGGCGATTTCGGGCCGGTGTCGCTGGGCCTCTCGGGTGGCTGGTCGGTCGGCTATGACGACATCAAGACGCCGGGCCATGCCGGGCTGACCGACTGGAGCCTGGGCGGCGAAGCGGATTACACGCTCAACGACGACTGGAAGCTGGCGCTGGGGGGCGCTTGGCGCCACAGCAACGCCTATGCCTTCGATCTCAACGACGTGTTCGACCAGGGCGGCACGACCAGCGCCCATCTGAGCGCCACGGTGACGAACGGGCCATGGATCGTCGGCGGCGAACTGGGCGACGGCACGGCGGACGGAAAGCTCGGCGCGCCCACCATCGGCGTGCACGGCGCCTCGGCCACGGTCGGCTATGTGCTCAATTCCAACCTGCAGCTGAATGTCGGCTGGCAGCGCCTGCATTACAGCCGCAACGCCGGCACGTTCTACAACGGCCTTCCGCGCATCGGCATGGACGCCGGCTTCCTGCATCTGCAGTTTCAGGTCTGATCAGGGCGCGAGTGCATCGACGGCGGCGATGCCGCTGAAGGCGCCGGGCGCCAGGCGCGCGGCGTTGTGCGACTGGATTCCGCCCAGGGCATAGACGGGCAGGTGCCCATGCCGGGCGATGAGGCTCGCGCGAACGGGCGTCAGCGCCGTGCGCTCCGGATGGCTTCGCGTCGCGAACACCGGCGACAGGAAGATCGCATCGATGGGCAGAGACCGGGCACGCAGCACGGCGCGCCGCGAATGTGCCGATGCCGTGATCAGCATGGTGGGGAAGAGCGCGCGCCAATGCGCCGCCTCGCCGGCGCGCGCTTCGGGCAGATGGATGCCGTCGGCGCCCAGACGCGCCGCCAGCACCGCATCGCCGGCGATCAGAACCGCCAGCCCACGCCGGCGCGCGATTTTCAGCAGCGCGCCGCCCAGCCTTTCCAAATTCGCGGCGTCATAGGCACGCGCCACCACCATGCTGCCGCGCGGCAGCGCACGGGCTGCGGCCAGCGGATCGGCCAGCCGCTCATCGGTCATCAGAACCAGAGGCGGCATCGCACTGTGCGCGGCCGCCTTCAGGCGGGCGGCCGCCCTTGCCAATCCCGCACGCGCGCGGCTATCGCTCACCCATGTCCCCGCAGGTCCACAATCGCGCCGCCATCCTCGCCCGCATCGACGCGGCGCGAAAGGCGGCGCTGGCGCCCGCGCCGTCGACCACGCTGATCGCCGTCAGCAAGACCCATGGCGCCGAGCATATCCGTCCGCTCCTGGAAGCCGGCCAGCGCGATTTCGGCGAGAACCGGGTGCAGGAGGCCCTGGCCAAATGGCCGGCGCTGAAGGACGACTATCCCGATATCGTCCTGCACCTGATCGGCCCGCTGCAGACCAACAAGGTGCGCGAGGCCGTGGCCCTGTTCGATGCCATCCACACGCTGGACCGGCCGAAGCTGGCGGATGCCCTGAAAGCCGAACTCGCGCGCAGCGGACGGACGCCGACGCTGTTCGTTCAGGTCAACACCGGCGAGGAAGAGCAGAAGGCCGGTGTCTCGCCGGCGGAGGCGCCGGCCCTGATCGCCCATTCGCGCGACGCACTGAGCCTGCCGGTGCAGGGACTGATGTGCATCCCGCCAGTCGAAGACGAGCCGGCGCCGCATTTCGCGTTGCTGGCCAAGCTGGCCGGGCGCCATCGCCTGCCGCTGCTCAGCATGGGCATGAGCGCGGATTTCGAGACGGCGATCCGCTTTGGCGCCACCCATGTTCGGGTGGGCAGCGCGCTGTTCGGCGCCCGCGCTCAGATCGGCGCGAGCTCGGGTGCGCTGACGAGGCCGTAGGCGCGGCGATAGGCGAACACCGCGCGCTGGGCGGTCTCGCTGTCGACGCCGGCACGCGACAGCGAGGTCTGCAGCGCGCTCACATCCGGCGTCGTTGCCGCCGTGGCGACGGCGCGGGAGGCGCCGGCAACGCCGGTCGGCTGCGAATCGGAAGTGCCGATCAGCAGCGCCAGCACCGTATCGCCGAAATTGCGGCCGGTGAGGGACTGGAAGGCGGTATCGGCGACCGACGAGACGAATCCCCACAGCCCGCCATAGAGCGTATCGCCGGCGATCTTCTCCGGCGTCTTGATCTGGTCGCCGGTGATCGCGCGGTAGAGCGCGCTGACGACCGGCAGATGCTGCAGCGGATTGACGATGTCGATCAGATCGTCGAACGAAAAGTCGGTGTCCTCGGACGGCGCGGCCTGCGCCGGCGCGGCGGCGGACGCGCCCTGCGTCGCGGGGTGAAGCAGGTGCTGGAAGAACGTGGCAATCGACATGCCCGTCCTCATGCAAGCCTGCGGCCAGAGAAAAACCCGCTCTTGCAGCGGCTTTTCTCAAAGAGGGCGGCAGAAATTGCCGCTCGAGCGGGACGCGAGCCGAGTCTAAAACAGATGCCCGGCTTTTTCCGCCTTGGTCTTCAGATAGGCGCGGTTGTGTTCGTTGTCGGGGAAGGCGTGGCGCACGCGGGCGGTCACTTTCACGCCGGCCGCCTTCAGCGCGGCGACCTTTTCGGGATTGTTGGTCAGCAGCCGCACGGCGTTGTAGCCCAGCAGTTTCAGCATCCGCGCGGCGATGCCGTAGAGGCGCTCGTCGGCCTCGAAGCCCAGCCGCTCATTGGCCTCCATCGTGTCGAAGCCCTGGTCCTGCAGGCGGTAGGCGCGCAGCTTGTTGATCAGCCCGATGCCGCGGCCCTCCTGCGCCAGATAGAGCAGCACGCCGCCGCCGGCCTTGGCGATCGCCTCGATGGCGCCGCGCAATTGGCTGCCGCAATCGCATCTGAGCGAGCCCAGCAGATCGCCGGTGAAACATTCCGAATGCAGCCGCGTCAGCACCGGCTTGTTGGTCGGCGGATCGCCGATGACGATGGCGTAATGCTCGGGCCTGCCGTCCTCGGCGCGGAAGGCGACCAGTTCGGCCTGCTCGGCGCCTTCGAGAGGGACGCGCGCCCGCGTGATGATCGTCAGTGTACGCACGATCTCGTCGTCGTAGGAATCGATGTCGTGGGCCGCAATCGCGATCGCCCCCTTGGCGGAGGTCCGCCGCACGATGCAGGCCGGCAGAAGCCCCGCCAGCTTGGCGAGGCGGATCGCGGAGGCGTAGCTCTTGGGCAATGTTTCGCGCACCGCTTCGAACGGACCCTTGAGCGGAAAATCGAGATCGGCGGTCGGGTCGGCGATGGCACGCAGCGCCTGGGCGGTCGCATCGCGCGCGACCGGCAGCGCCACCACATCCGGCGTATAGAGACGAATCTTCAAGGTCTGCGCGCGCCTGTGGGTGAGCAGCAGGAAGGCGCCGCCGCCCCTGGCGAGCCTGGCCAGCGCCGCGTCCGACGCCGTCTCGACGGCCAGCACCTGCACCGGCGCCTCGCCGGCGATGGACACGACCTGGCCGCGGCGCAGCGCGCGGACGGCGCGCGCGACCTGTTCGACCGGCGAGGCGCCGGTCTTTCGCGGGGTCTTCTTCGGGAGAGACTTCACGGCTGCGTGCATGTGCTTCCCACATACACCCGCGGGCGGGTAGACTTGTAGTCCCCAAGGTCCGGATCCCGCCGCCCATGCCCACGCCCAAGCGCGTCCTGCTGCTCGATGACGACGCCATGCTGCGCACCTCGCTGGCCGAGCAATTGTCGGCCGACGGCACCTATGCGGTGGTCGAAGCCTCCAGTTGCGCCGATGCGCGCACCCTTGCCGGCGAAGGGCTCTATGAATTCATGATCCTCGATATCGGCCTGCCCGACGGCGACGGCCGCGCCCTCTGCCGGGAGCTGCGCGAGGCCGGCGTGAGCTGCCCCATCATCCTGCTGACCGCGGCCGACAGCGACGCCGACACGATCGAAGGCCTGGCGGCCGGCGCCAACGATTATGTGACCAAGCCCTTCCGCTTCGCCGTGCTGATGGCGCGCGTGCATGCCCATCTGCGCAGCCACGGCCACAGCGAGGACGCGCAATACCGCATCGGGCCCTACACCTTCCGGCCCAGCGCCAAGCTCCTGATCGATCCGGCGGCCAGGAAGATCCGCCTGACCGAGAAGGAGACCAACATCCTCAAATTCCTGCATCGCTCCGGCGAAACCGTGCCGCGCGAGACCCTGCTGCACGAGGTCTGGGGCTACAATCCGGCGGTGACGACCCATACGCTGGAGACCCATATCTACCGGCTGCGCCAGAAGATCGAAGCCGATCCCGGGCGGGCGCAGCTCCTAGTGACGGAAAGCGGCGGCTATCGCCTGATGCCGTGACGGATTGATATGTGATAATTGCATAGCTGCCATACGACTTTGCTAGTCTGTACACCACTAGTGTGAACATCATATTTGTGGTCCGAACACGAGAGCACTGCCCGAGGAGGGCTTTACGTCATGGCCGGTCAATGGAAATCCGTTTTGGGGGGCGCCGCGGTGGCGGCGCTGCTGATCCTGCCGGCGGCCGCCGGCAATCCGGACTGGACGGTCGGGTCTTGGCGTAGCTTCGACGTGAAGGCCGTCAAGGTCGACACGCTGGTGGGCCGGCTGAGGATCGAGGTCAAGCCGGGCCAGACGGCGCTGCAGATCTCCGGCAACAACGCCCGCCTCAAGGACCTGACGGTCCGCGCCGCGGACGGCACGCTGCATATCGAGGGGGCCGACCAGAATACGGTCTGGGACTGGCACAACTGGCTTAATTTCTCCGACACGCGCGACGACAGCAAGGGGCTCGACGTGCACCTTGTCGTGCCCAAAGGCACCGATATCGCCGTCGGGGACATGGTCGGCGACGCCACGATCGGCGACACCATGGGCAATCTGCGTTTCGAGGCCGTCAGCAGCAACACCACCATCGGCAAGGTCCGCGACGCCCATGTCTCCATGGCGGGCTCCGGCAAGATCGTCATGTCGGACATCGCGGGCGATCTGCATCTGGAGATCGCGGGCTCCGGTCGCGTCAAGGCGGGCTCCGCGGCCAGCGTGAACGCCGATGTCGCCGGTTCCGGCTCGGCCGAGCTGGGCCCGATTGCGGGCGGGCTCCATCTCGATATCGCCGGCTCGGGCGATTTCAGCGCCGCGCGCGTCAACGGTCCGGTGCATGTCGATATCGTCGGCGCCGGCTCGGTCAACATCCCGCAGGGCCGCGCCGATCCGCTGCATCTCGACATCATGGGCGCAGGCAATTTCACGTTCGGCGGCCAAGCGATCGATCCGCATATCAGCGCCGTGGGCTCGGGCAGCGTGAAGCTCCGGTCCTACAGCGGCAAGCTGTCGAGCGACGGCATGGCCGATGTGCGGGTCGGCAGCGAGGGCTTCCCCGCCCCGCCAGCGCCGCCGGCACCACCCGCACCCCCGGCTCCGCCGCCCCCACCACCGTCACCCCCGACGCACGGCCGCTGAACGGGCTGCGTGGGTCAGGGACCAGCGGGCTTCGAATGGGATATTCTAGCCGAAGCGGCCCGTGATATACTGTTCGGTGCGCTTGTTGTCCGGCGCGGTGAAGATCTTTTCCGTCGGGCCGTATTCGACCAGCTCGCCCAGATACATGAAGGCGGTGTAGTCGGAGGTGCGCGACGCCTGCTGCATGTTGTGGGTCACGATCACGATCGTGTATTCGTTGGAAAGCTCGTCGATCAATTCCTCGATCTTGGCGGTCGAGATCGGATCGGGCGCGGAGCACGGCTCGTCGAGCAGGATGATCTCCGGCTTGGTCGCGACGGTGCGCGCGATGCAGAGCCGCTGCTGCTGGCCGCCGGACAGGCTGAGGCCCGATTCGCGCAGCTTGTTCTTGACCTCGCCCCACAAGGCCGCGCGCTGCAGCGCGACCTCGATGCGTCCGTCGAGTTCGGAGCGCGGCATCCGCTCATACAGCTTTATGCCGAAGGCGATGTTGTCGTAGATCGTCATCGGGAATGGCGTCGGCTTCTGGAACACCATGCCGACGCGCGAGCGCAGCAGGTTGATGTCCTGCCCGCTGTCGAGAATGTTTTCGCCGTCCAGCATCACCTCGCCCTCGGCGCGCTGGCGCGGATAGAGTTCGTAGATGCGGTTCATCACGCGCAGCAGCGTCGATTTTCCGCAGCCCGACGGCCCGATGAACGCCGTCACCTTGCGGTCGAGCAGCGGCAGCGTGATGCTCTTCAGCGCCTGGCTGGTTCCGTAATAGAAGGAGAGGTTTCGGATATCGACCTTCACCTTGTCCTGGACGGGCGCATCCATGCGTCAACTCCGCTTCGAGGATTCGAGAATGCGCGCGATGATGCTGAGCGAGAGCACCGTCGCGGTGATCAGCAGCGCCCCCGCCCAGGCAAGCCGGTGCCAGCCTTCGTCCGCCGACATCGCGAAATAATAGATGACATAGGGCAGGCTGGCGATCGGCGCGTTGAGATTGGTGCTCCAGAACTGGTTGTTCAGCGCGGTGAAAAGCAGCGGCGCAGTCTCACCCGAGATGCGCGCGATGGCGAGCAAAACGCCGGTCAGGATGCCTGCCCGCGCCGCGCGCCAGGTCACGGCGCGGATCACCGAACTGCGTGGCGCGCCCAACGCCGCCGCCGCCTCGCGCAATCCGTTGGGCACCAAGAGAAGCATGTTCTCGGTGGTGCGCACGACGACGGGAATGACGATCACGGTGAGCGCGGCCGCGCCCGCCCAGCCCGAGAAATGCCCCATCTTGGTGACGACAATCTCGTAGATGAAAAGTCCGGTCACGATCGACGGCGCGCTCAAAAGAATGTCGTTGACGAAGCGCACCAGGAAGGCGAGCCGCGTGTGGCGGCCATATTCGGCCAGATAGGTTCCGGCCATCAGACCGAGCGGGGTTCCCGCCGCCACCGCGATGGCGCTCATCATCAGGCTTCCGACGATGGCGTTGAGCAGACCGCCCTCGGCGCCCGAGGTCGGCGTCATTTCGGTGAACAGCCTCACCGACAGGCTGCTGAAGCCGTTGTAGCAAAGCTCGCCCAGGATCAGCGCCAGCCAGACCAGCCCGAACACGGCCGCCAGCACCGACAGCGTCAGGAACAGCGCGTTGAAACCCTTGCGCTTGGCATAAAGCCGCCGGTTCACGAGAGGCCCCCGGCGCGGCGCTCCAGCGCCCGCAGCATCAATTGCGCGGCCGCCAGCACCACGAAGGTGATGAAGAAGAGGATCAAGCCCATCTCGATCAGCGAGGAGATGTAGAGATCGCCCACGGCTTCGCTGAATTCGTTGGCGATGGTGGCGGAAATCGTGGTGCCCGGCGCGAAGATCGAACTCTGGATGTGATGGGCATTGCCGATCACGAAGGTGACCGCCATGGTTTCGCCCAGCGCGCGGCCGAGCGCCAGCATTGCCCCGCCCACCACGCCCGAACGCGCGAAGGGCAGCACCACACGCCACATCACTTCCCAGGTCGTGCAGCCGAGCCCGTAGGCCGCCTCCTTCAGCATGGGTGGCACGGTCTCGAAGACGTCGCGCGTGACGGCGGAGATGAAGGGCAGGATCATGATCGACAGGATCAGTGACGCGGTGAAAATGCCGATGCCGTAGGGCGGTCCGGCCAGCACGTTGCGCAGGAACGGGATATCGGACGCCAGCCGGATCAGCCAGGGCTGCAGCGTGGTCTGGAACGCGGGCGCGAACACGAACAGGCCCCAGATGCCGTAGATGATGCTGGGAATGCCGGCCAGCAATTCGATGGCGATGCCGATGGGCCGGCGCAGCGGACGCGGACAGATCTCGGTCAGGAAGATCGCGATGCCGATGCCGACCGGCACGGCGATGATCATGGCGAGCGCCGAGGTGATCAGCGTGCCGTAGATGGAGGCCAGCGCGCCGAACTTCTCGGTCACCGGGTTCCAGGCTTCGCTGTAGAGGAAGGAGAAGCCGAATTGCCGGATCGCCGGCAGCGCGCCGATGATCAGCGAGACGATGACGCCGCCGAAGATCGCGATCACCAAAAGCGCGGCCGCCGCCGTCAATCCGTGGAAGCGGGCGTCCTTCATGCCGAAGCGGCGCACGACATGGGCGCGGCCGGCGGCGACGAGATTCTCGGTCAGGGCGATGTCGTTCATGAAAAGGTGCCGATGTCCTAGACGGAAATTCGCGCCGGGCCGAGCGGTCCCGGGGCTTTGGCCACAGGAATGGCAAAGCCTATCGCCGCCGCATCGCATGCCCGTCGCGTCATCAAAATCCCTTGCGCAACATTTTTCCGGCGGCCCGCATGGCGCCAGCCCCACCACGCATTTCGGCCATCACGGTAGGCTTTGGTGCAACGTGCATCACAATTTTACGAAGCTTTTGTGACGTCCACGATCCCGGTGGCGCAGATCGAACGTAACGCACTGAATAGTATTAGTAATTTCAATAATCTCCGCCTGCGTCCCGCCATCTGGTGAACGGTGTTCGGCGGACAGGACGTGGCGCTATGCCTTTCCAGCGGGCAAGTTTCGGCACGCCGTTTAAGTGTTTCGCAAGCATGGAAGCGGCCTACTGCCTGTGGGCTTTCAAGGGCACGGAAGACGCGCGCGCGCCATCTGCGGATTTTCTTTGGCCTCCTCGCCTTCGCCATGCTGATGGCGGGGTTCGGCGACGTGCTGCTGCATGGCCGGCTGGAACTGATGCCGCGGCCCGCATTTGCGGCGCTGATCGCGGCGGTCATCGCCTTTCTGCTGCACGGCTATCTCCTGGCACGCCGGCGCAGCGAGTTGCTGAACCGGCAGGCGGAGCAGTTGCAGGCCGTCGCCGGACGCTTGGAAGCCTCGCTGGCGGCCGCCGCCGCGGCCAACGCCCAGCTCAACCAGAGCGAGGCGCGCTACAAGGGCCTGGTCGATGCCCAGGGCGACGCGATTTTCCGTCGCTCGGCCGACAGCCGGCTGACCTATGGCAACGACGCGTTCTTCAAGCTGTTCGGGCTGAACCCGCGCCAGGCGGTCGGCCGCCCCTTCGCGCCCGACCTGCATCCCGACAGCCGCGCGCCGCTGTTCGGCAGTTTCGCCGGGCTTGAGACCGGACGGGCGCGGGTGCGCTATGACCAGCATGTGCGCACCGCCTATGGCTGGCGCTGGTTGGCCTGGGAAGATTATGCGGTGCGCGACGGGCTCGGCCGCCTCGTCGAGGTCCAGAGCGTCGGGCGCGACATCACCGAGCGCAAGGCGCTGGAGGACGCGCTGACCGAGGCGCGCGACCGTGCCGAGGCTGGATCGCGCGCCAAATCGGGCTTCCTCGCCACCATGAGCCACGAGATCCGCACGCCGATGAACGGCGTGCTCGGCATGGCGCGGCTGCTGTCCGAGACCGAATTGCGCGCCGAACAGCGCACCTATGTGGAGGCGATCGCGCAATCGGGCGAATCCCTGCTGGCGCTGATCGGCGACATCCTGGATTTCTCCAAGATCGAATCCGGCATGATGAGCTTCGACGAGGACGAGGTGGAATTGCGTCCGCTGGTCGAGCGCGTCATCGAGCTTCTGGCGCCGCGCGCCCATGCCAAGGATATCGAGCTGATCGCCGTCACCGCGCCCGACGTTCCGACCACCGTGCGCACCGACAGCGTGCGCCTGCTGCAGGTGCTCAACAATCTGGTCGGCAATGCCGTCAAATTTACCGAGCGGGGCGGCGTGCGCGTCGATACCGCCATCGTCGAGGGCCGCGAGCGGCGCTTCCTGCGTTTCGAGGTGCGCGACACCGGCGTCGGCGTCCCGGCCGGAAAGCGCGCCGAAATCTTCCAGGAATTCGTCCAGGCCGATTCCAGCCATGCGCGGCGCTTCGGCGGCACCGGGCTCGGCCTCGCCATTTGCAAGAGGCTGATCGAGGCGATGGGCGGCGAGATCGGCGTCGAGCCGGGACCGGGCAGCGGCAGCGTCTTCTGGTTCACCCTGCCGGCGGTGGTGGTGACGGCCGCGCCGCTCGTGCCCGAGCCGCGGCCGCTGAGCGATACGCGCATCGCGATCATCACGCGCAACACGATCCTGCGCGAAGGCCTGAGTGCGCAACTGCGTGCCGTCGGCGGCACGGTCGCGGCCCTGCTGCAGGACGACGAGATGGGGCAGGAGTTCGATCTCCTGCTGGTCGATGCCGGTACCGCGGCGATACCCGATCCGCGCGCCGTGCCCGATCCCGACATTCCCTCCTTTGTGCTGCTGGCGCCGGCGGCGCGCGGCAGGCTGGACGAGTTGATGGCGGCGGGCTTTGCCGGCTACCTCGTGAAACCGGTGCGTCAGGCCACGCTGGCGGGACGGTTGCAGGCCGCGCCGCCGATCGCATTCCCGGCGAGCGAACCGGGTCATACCGCCGCCCTGCCCCCCATACATACCGGCGAGAGGCTCCACCGCGCGTTCAAGGTTCTGCTGGCGGAGGACAATCCGGTCAACGCGCTGCTGACGCGCGAACTGCTGCGCCGCCGCGGTCACCATGTGCGCGAAGTCACCACCGGCGAGGCCGCCGTCAAGGCGATGGGCGCGGAACGCTTCGACCTGCTGCTGACCGACATCCACATGCCCGGCATGGACGGCATCGAGGCGACCAGGGCGATCCGCGCCGACGAGGCGGCGCACGGGCGGCCGCGCACGCCGATCATCGCGCTGACCGCCGATGCGCTGGAAACCGGCAAGCGGGCTTGCAAGGACGCCGGCATGGATGGTTTCCTCACCAAGCCCGTCGACCCCGCGCTGCTGGACCAGATGTTCGAAGCCTTCTTTCCCGCCGGCGCCCGCGACGCCGCCGCATGACGGTGGCAAAGAGCAATCCCCGCCACATCTTCCAAGCCTATCTGCAGCCGCGTACTCTGGTGATGCTGGCGCTGGGCTTTTCGTCGGGACTGCCCTTCCTGCTGGTCGGCAACACCTTCGGCTATTGGTTGCGCGACGAAGGCACCACGCTGACCGCGATCGGCTTCATCTCCTGGGTCGGTATCGCCTATTCGCTGAAATTCCTCTGGGCGCCGGTGATCGACCGGGTGAGCGCGCCGCTGTTCGGCCGGCTGGGGCGGCGGCGCAGCTGGATGGCGCTGGCGCAGATCGTCGTCGCGCTGGGCCTGATCGCCATGGCGGCGACGGGGCCGAAGATATCGCTGGCGCTGCTGGGCGCCTTTGCGCTGGTCGTGGCCTTCGCCTCCGCCACGCAGGACATCGTGATCGACGCCTGGCGGATCGAATCGGCACAGAGCGGCGAGGAGCTTGGCCTTCTGTCCTCCGCCTACCAGTTCGGCTATCGCGCGGCGCTGCTGGCAACCGATGCGCTGATCCTGATCGCGGCGGAGAATCTGGGTTGGCCGCTCTCCTATGGTCTCTATGCCGCGCTGATGGGCATCGGCCTTGTCGCCACCGTCGCGGCGGCGGAGCCGGTCCAGGCCGACGAGGTCAGCGAAGAGAAAGCGCGCGAAGCCCCGCTCACCTCCCTCAAGGGCCTCGAAGATGCCGTCGCCGGTCCCTTCATCGCCTTCTTCCGCACCCAAGACGTCCTGGCGCTACTGATACTGATGGCGATCAGCCTTTATCGGCTGCCCGATTTCGTGATGGGACCGATGGCCAATCCGCTCTATCACGACCTCGGTCTCAGCAAGGATCTGGTGGGCGCGGTGCGTGCCTCGGTCGGGCTTGTCGCCGCCTTCGCCGGCATTGCGGTGGGCGGCTTTTGCGCCTTGCGCTTCGGCTATATGCGCGCGCTGATCGTGGGCGGAATCCTTCAGGCCGCCGCTGTCGCCGCCTATGCCTGCCTGCCCTTCGCGGGCGGCAATGTGCCGCTGTTCGTCGCCGTCATGGTGGGCGACAATTTCGGCATCAGCTTCGCCGGCGTGGCCCTTGTCTCCTATATGTCGAGCCTGACCAGCCTGGGCTATACCGCCACGCAATATGCGCTGCTGGCCTCGACCTATGCCTGGGCCGGAAAGATTCTCAAGGGCTTCTCGGGTGTCGTGGTGGAAAGGCTGAGCGCGAGTTTCGGCCTGATGGATGCCTATGCGATCTTCTTTATCGGCGCCGGCCTGATCGGGGTGCCGGCGGTTTTCCTGTTCTTGCTGCTGGATGCGCGCCAGCGCGGCATGCGCGCGGCGACGGAATAGGCGGCCGGCCGCAGTTTAACGTTCTTATCCGGCCACGTTTGTCTTGTCACACGGTGTGGGATAAAATCGCTGCCGTCGCGAAAGGAGCGCTGAGACGCCCGCCCATCGCGTCCCGAGGAAAGCGATACGTGGTCAACATTCACGAGCCTGGACCGTTCGAAGGCCGTGCCGAGCGGTGGCCGGTTCTGGCCGTCAGCGGTGCGCTGGAGGTCCGCCTGGCGGAGACCGACGCCGAGGTCGAGGCGGCGCAGCGCTTGCGCTACCGCGTCTTCTACGAAGAGATGTCGGCGGTGCCCTCGCCCGACATGCGTGTGCTGCGGCGCGATTTCGACAAGTTCGACGAATTCTGCGACCACATGCTGGTGGTCGACCGCTCGCTGAGCGACGCGGACGGCCAACCCGCCGTCGTCGGTACCTACCGGATGATGCGCGAGGAATATCTGCCGAAAAGCGGCGGCTTCTATACGTCCGGCGAATACGATCTCGCGCCGATGCTGGCGGCATGGCCCGAGAACACGCGCTATCTCGAACTCGGTCGCTCCTGCATCATCAAGGCCTATCGCAGCAAGACCGCGACCATGCAGCTTCTGTGGCGCGGCGTGATGGCCTATGTGGCGCGCTTCTCCAGCGACCTGATGTTCGGCTGCGCCTCATTGCACGGCACCGATCCCGAGGCGCTGGCGTTGTCGCTGTCCTATCTGCATCATTACCACCCCATGCCGCCCGATGTGCGCGTGCGCGCGCGGCCCGAGCTCTATGTCGAGATGAACCGCATGCCGAAGGACGCGATCGACGTGAAGGAGGCGCTGCGCACCCTGCCGCCGCTGGTCAAGGGCTACCTGCGTGCCGGCTGCGCCATCGGCGAGGGCGCGGTGATCGATCCCCAGTTCGGCACCACCGACGTGCTCATCTACCTCCCCGTCGGCAGCATGGACCCGCGCTACATGAACCGCTTCGGCCATAGCGGATAGGGCCGCACTCAGACCGGCGGTTTGATTTTCTTCTCGATCGCGTCCCAGATCAGCGCCGCGATATCGGCACCGCCGAAGCGCTTGACCTCCTGGATGCCGGTCGGCGAGGTGACGTTGATCTCGGTCAGGTAGCTTCCGATCACGTCGATGCCGGTGAAGATCAGCCCGCGCCGCTTCAGCTCGGGCCCCAGGGCGGCGCAAATGTCCTTCTCGCGCGCCGTCAGGAGCGTGGCTTCGGCCCGGCCGCCGACATGCATGTTGGAGCGCGCCTCGCCCGCGGCCGGCACGCGGTTGATGGCGCCGGCGAATTCGCCGTCCACCAGAATGATCCGCTTGTCGCCCTGGCGCACTTCGGGGATGTAGCGCTGCACGATCACCGGCTCGCGATAGAAGGCGGTGAACATCTCCAGCAGCGCGCCCAGGTTCTCGTCGTCCTGCCGGACGCGGAAGACGCCGGCGCCGCCATTGCCGTAGAGCGGCTTCAGGATGATGTCCTGGTGCTCGGCGCGGAAGGCGGCGATTTCGGCGCGGTCCGAGGTGATCAGCGTCGGCGGCATCAGGTCCTTGAACTGGGTGACGAACAGCTTCTCCGGCGCGTTGCGCACATGCGCCGGATCGTTCACCACCAGGGTCTTCGGCTGCAGCCGCTCCAGGATGTGGGTGGCGGTGATATAGGCCATGTCGAAGGGCGGATCCTGGCGCATCAGTACGACGTCGGCACGCGACAGGTCGTACACGGAGGATTCGCCCAGCGTGAAATGATCGCCTCTGGTCGCGCGCACGCTCAAGGGCCGCACCCGCGCCGTCACGGCGCCGTCGTTGAAGGTCAGTTCGCGCGGCCCGTAATAGAGCAGCGCTGCGCCGCGCGCCTGCGCCTCCAGCGCCAGGGCGAAGGTCGAATCGCCGCCGATATCGATCTTCTCGATCGGGTCCATCTGGATCGCGACGGTCAGCGCCATGCCATGTCCTAATTGATGAGGCGTTTGAGGCCGGACAGCCCCAGCGCCGCCTCGTTGTGCAGACTTTGGCCGGGCCCGGCGATCTCCAGGCACGCTTCATAGGCCTTGCGCGCGTCGCCCAGCACACCTAACGCCTCGTTGAGCCGCGCCAGGTCGAGCCACAGTTCCGCCTTGCGCGGCCCGATCAGCACCATGCGCTTGGCGATCTCCAGCGCCCGGCCGCGCTCGCCGGTCTCCAGCGCACGGATCTTCAGGTTGTTCTGCAGCCGAATCAGCACATCGACGTCGCTGACCGTTTCGACGAGATGGGCGCTTTCATGGCCGCCCATGCGCGGCGGTCCGCCGATACGGTCGGGATCGAGCATGGCACCGCCGTGGAACGGGTCGATCAGGACCTCCCCGCCGGCCTTGGCCAGCACCAGCAGGAAATGCGCCGGCGTGTTGAGGCCGGACGCCTTCAGTCCCGCCGCCCGCGCCGCGTGAATATAGAGGATGCCGAGCGCCACCGGCATGCCGCGCCGCCGCGCGATCACCTCGATCAGGTCGGCGTTGCGCGGATCGTCATAGGTCAGGCGGTCGCCGTCATAGCCGAAGCGCCCGGCCAGCAGATTGGCCAGCACCCGCGCGCCGTCCTCGGCCTGCGCGACCAGCGGCGCTTCGGCCTCGGCGATGCGGGCGATCTCGTCCAGATGGGCTTGGGCCCCGCCGAGCGGCAGGCCCGGATGGTCCAGGCTGGCCAGCATCAGGGCTGCCCGCGCGATGTCGTGCGGCCCATCGCCCAGGCGCCCCAGACGGCGCAGATAATCGACCGGATCGTCGGCTTCGCTCATTGCGCAAGCTTGCACCATGAACGTAACAAACCTCAATCGCCCGGACGGAAGGCGTCGCGCAGATGGCGCGGCAGGGCGCGTGGACTGACCGTCACGATGTCGAAGCGCGCCCCCCGTGCCGCGAGTTCGGGCCGGCTCGCCAGATAGAGCGCCGCGGCGCGGGCGATGCGCGCCTGCTGGCGAGCGCCCAACGCGTCCGCTGCCAGCGCCTCGTCGGCGCGCGCCTTGACCTCCACGAAACAAACCACGCCGGAGGGCGCGCGCGCTATCAGATCGATCTCACCGGCACGGGTGCGCACGCGCCGCGCCAGGATGCGGTAGCCCTTGAGCCGCAGCAGCAGCGCCGCGAAGCTTTCGCTGCGCCGCCCGCGTTTCTCGGCCGCCTGGCGCCGCGCCTCAGCCATCGTCGGACTTCCTGGCCAGCGCGCGCTCATAGACGGCACGGCGCGGCGCCTCCAGCGCCTCGGCAACCAGATCGACCGCCGCGCGCACCGGCATGAACGCCAGCGCCTTGTCGAGGGCGGCATCGATGCGCGAGAAATCGGCCTCGGCCGCGTGCGGCGGCGAGACGATCAGCGTGACCTCGCCCTTTGGCGCCCCGGCCTTGGCGTAATGTGCGGCCAATTCGCCCAGCAATCCGCGGCGGACCTCCTCGTGCAGTTTGGTCAGTTCGCGCCCCACCGCGGCGCTGCGCACGCCGAAGACATCCGCCAGGTCGGCCAGGCTGTCGGCCAGGCGCTGGGCCGATTCGAAGAACACCAGCGTGGCGCGCAGTCCTTTCAACTCCGCCAGCGCGGTGCGCCGCTCGCCCGACCGGGCGGGCAGGAAGCCGGCGAAGAAGAACCGGTCGGTCGGCAGGCCGGCCAGCGCCAGTCCGGTCAACACCGCCGAGGCGCCGGGAACGGCGTGGACGGCCAGGCCGGCGGCGATGGCCTCGCGCACCAGCTTGAAGCCGGGATCGGAGATCAGCGGCGTGCCCGCGTCGCTGACCAGCGCCAGGCGGCCGCCCTGCTGCAGCCTGGCCAGCAATTTGGGGCGTTCGCGCACCGCATTGTGGTCGTTATAGGCGCTGAGCGGCCTGCTGATCCCGTGGATCGCTAGGAGCTTGGCGGTGACGCGGGTGTCCTCGGCCGCGATTAGGTCGCAGCCCTTGAGAACGGTGAGCGCCCTTAAGGTGATGTCGGACGCATTGCCGATCGGCGTCGCGGTCACGTAAAGGCCGGGCGGCAGGTCGGGATCCGGCGATTGTCCCGTCCCGTCCGAACGCCTAGATTTGCCGCTCAAGGGAGCTTTCCATGCTGGTCATCGCCGCGCCGCGCCGCCTTTGTGCCATTCTCGGCGCTCTTTCGATAGCGGCGCTGAGCGGCTGCGTGACGCCGCCGCCGGTCAAGGCGCCCGTCGTGCCGGTTGCGCCGCCCGCCGCGGCCGCCCCCCACCAGCTCAGCGCCGACGAGGCCTCCTTCCTGCGCCTGCGCAACATGGCCAAGGACAAGACGCCGCTGCGTGTCGGCGTGATCCTGCCCTTTTCCAACGCGTCCGCCGCCACCCGCGGACTGGCCGGCGCGATGATGAAGGCGGCGGAACTGGCGCTCTACGACAGCGGCAACCGCCAGATCGTGCTGATGACGGCCGACGATTCCGCCAATCCGGCCGAAGCCGCCGGGGCGGCACGCAAGCTCCTGTCGCAGGGCGCGGAGATCATCGTGGGGCCGCTGTTCGCTGCCTCGGTGAATGCAGTGGCGCCGATTGCTCGCGACCGCGGCGTGCCGGTGCTGGCCTTCTCGACCGACCGGACGGTGGCGGGCGGCGGGGTCTATCTGCTGAGCTTCCAGCCGCAGAACGAGGTCAAGCGCGTGATCTCCTATGCGGCGTCGCAGGGCCGCAAGAATTTTGCCGCCCTGATCCCGCGCACCACCTATGGCGACGTGACCGAACAGGCCTTCCGCCAGGCGGTGGCGGCGAGCGGCGGTACGGTGGGCGACGTGGAGCGCTTCAGCCCGGGCGCCGGCGCGGTGATGGACCAGACCGCCGCCATCGCCAAGGCGAATGCCGACGCGGTGTTCATCGCCCAGGGCGGCGTCATGCTGCGCAGCATTGCGCCGACCCTGGCCTATAAGGGCGTCGACCCGGAGAAGGTGAAGCTGCTGGGCACCGGGCTGTGGGACGATCCTTCGATCGTCAAGGAGCCGGCGCTCCGGGATGGCTGGTTCGCGGCGCCGGCGCCCGATGCCGACGCTACCTTCGCCGCGAAATATCGCGAGACGTTCGGAAGCACGCCGCCCAACCTGGCCACTCTGGCCTATGATGCGATTTCGCTGGTCGCGCTGCTGGCGCCCGGCCAGCCCTATCACCGCTTCACCAAGGCGGCGCTGACCGATCCCAACGGCTTCGCCGGGGTGGACGGGATTTTCCGTTTCAATGCGGATGGTTCGCTCGACCGCGGGCTGGCAGTGCTGGCGGTCAGGCCGGGCGGCTTCGCTGTCATCAGCCCGGCGCCGACCACCTTCCAGGCCAAGGGCTCCTAATCGGCCAGCGCCGCGATCACGCTGTTGAGGACTAGACGGCCGCGCGGCGTGGCGGCAAGGCGGTCGTCCCTGACGACGACCAGACCTTCGTCCGCCAGTGCGGCGATGCGCGCCGCGTCCGGCGCCGTCTGCCAGCGCGCGCGATAGGCGGCGAGGTCGATGCCTTCGGCCAGGCGCAGGTTCATCAGCAGATGTTCGCGCGCCGCATCCGCCGGCGCGATCTCGCTCATTTCGGTCATGCCGTGGCCGTCGCGCGCGACCTTCTCCTGCCAGCGCTCCGGCAGGCGCTCCGTGCTGGTGGCGAAACGTCTGCCGTCCAGGTCGAGCCGGCCATGTGCGCCGGGCCCGACGCCGGCATAGCTGCCGTAGCGCCAATAAAGAAGATTGTGCCGCGCCTCGGCCCCGGCGCGCGCATGGTTGGAGATTTCGTAGGCCGCGACCCCGGCCGCCTCGGTCATCTCCTGCGTCGTTTCGTAAAGCGCCGCGGCGAGATCGTCGTCGGGAATGACCAGCGCGCCGCTGCGATGCAGCGCGGCGAATGGCGTCGCCGGCTCGATGGTCAGTTGATAGAGCGACAGATGTTCGGTGCCGAAGGCGAGCGCCTCCTTCAGCTCTACCCGCCAGGCCTCTACGCCCTGTCCGGGCCGCGCATAGATCAGGTCGAGGGAGACGCGGTCGAAGGTTTTTAGCGCGAGGCTCAGGGCCTGTTTCGCCTCGGCCGCGTTGTGCAGGCGGCCCAGCGCCTTCAGGTCGGCGTCGCCCAGTGCCTGCACTCCCAAAGACAGGCGGTTGACGCCCGCAGCGCGGTAATCGGCGAAACGCCCCGCATCGGCGCTGGCCGGATTGGATTCCAGCGTGATCTCGATGTCGTTGGCGACGGGCCACAGACGCGCGATGGCCGCGAGCACGGTTTCAACGACCTGTCCGCTCATCAGTGACGGCGTACCGCCGCCGAAGAAGATCGTCCGCACCAAGGGACGCGCGTTACCCTGCAGCGCCGCGACATATTCCAATTCGCGCACGATGCCCTGGGCCCAGCCGCTTTCGTCGATGCTCGACCGTACATGCGAATTGAAATCGCAATACGGACATTTGGCCGCGCAGAACGGCCAATGCACATAGATGCCGAAATCTTCCTCTTTCCGCAGCGTGCGATGATTCATTCGAACAGACCGCTGCCAAGCAACTTCTCGAACGCGCGTGCGCGATGGCTGATGGCATGTTTTAGCGCGGGATCAATCTCGCCGAAGGTCTCACGCATGCCGTCGGCGACGAAGATCGGGTCATAGCCGAAGCCCTTTGTGCCGCGGGGTGGAAAGACCAGACGGCCTTCGACCTCGCCGCGGAAGGTTTCGGTTTCGCCCGATGGAAAAGCCAGCGCCAGCACGCAGACGAATTTGGCCAATCGGTCAGAAGCGCCCGCCATTTCGCGCTCGACCCGTGCCATGGCGGCGGCGAAATCCCTGTCCGCTCCGGCCCAGCGCGCCGAATAGATGCCCGGTGCGCCGTCCAGCGCGGTCACGCTCAAGCCGGAATCGTCGGCCAGCGCGATCAGGCGGCTGGTATCCGCCGCCGCACGCGCCTTCAGGATCGCATTGTCCTCGAAGGTCGTGCCGGCCTCGTCCGGTTCGGCGAGGCCAAGTTCGGCGGCGCCGCGCACCAGAAAGCCGAACGGCGCGAGCAGGTCCGCGATCTCGCGCAGCTTGCCGCCGTTGTGGCTCGCGACGACCAGCGTGTCGCCCCGGCAAAGTCTCATGCGCCGAGCACGCTTTTCTGCAGCGCGACCAGCTCGCCGATGCCCTTGCGCGCCAGGCGCAGCAGCGCGGCCAGTTCGTCGTCGTCGAACGGCGCGCCTTCCGCGGTGGCCTGGATCTCGACCAGCCCGCCGGCGCCGGTCAGCACGAAATTGGCGTCGGTCTCGGCGGTGGAATCCTCGGAATAATCGAGGTCGAGCAATGCCTCGCCCCTGACGATGCCGCAGGAGACCGCCGCCACATGGTCCTTGAGCGCCGGTTTGGTCACCATGCCGGTCTTCTTCATGAAAGCGATGCACTGGTGCAGCGCCACATAGCCGCCGGTCACCGAGGCGGTGCGCGTGCCGCCATCGGCCTGCAGCACGTCGCAGTCGATGGCGATCTGGCGTTCGCCCAGCGCGGCGAGATCCACCACGGCGCGCAGGCTGCGGCCGACCAGGCGCTGGATTTCCTGGGTGCGGCCGGATTGCTTGCCCTGGGCGGCCTCGCGGCGCATCCGTTCATGGGTCGAGCGCGGCAGCATGCCGTATTCCGCCGTTACCCAGCCCTTGCCCGAGCCGCGCAGGAAGCCCGGCGTCGAATCCTCCAGGCTGGCGGTGACCAGCACATGGGTATCGCCGAATTTGACCAGGCAGGAGCCTTCGGCATGCTTGGCGAAGCCCGGCTCCAGGCTGATCTGGCGCAACTGGTCGGGCGCGCGCGAGAGCTGGCGCATCGGCATGATCCCTTGATGTTTGACGGCGACGCCGTTACCTAGCGAGATGGCGCCGCGAGTGCAAACGACATCGCCGGCGCGAGAAAAACATTTAACCGGTTCAAAGACTTGGATGCACCCTATACAAAAGGCGCGGGTTCGACCCTCAGCGAGCGGCCGCGCGAGGTGTTCCGCCATCTGGTCGAGGCGTTCCTGACCTCGGGCGAACCGGTGGGTTCGCGCACGCTTTCCCAGCGCCTGCCGATCGCGCTGTCGCCCGCCTCTATCCGCAATGTGATGGCCGATCTGGAGGCCATGGGCCTGCTCTATGCGCCGCACACCAGCGCCGGGCGGGTGCCGACCGAGAAGGGTCTCAGGCTGTTCGTCGACGGCCTTCTGGAGATCGGCCAGCTGGCGCCGGACGAGCGCGTGGCGATCGAGGGGCGCATCTCCGGCACCGGGCGCGGCCTCGAAGACGTGCTGACCCAGGCGACCACCATGCTGTCGGGCCTGTCGCGCTGCGCCGGGCTGCTGGTCGCCGCCAAGCAGGACACGGTGCTCAAGCATGTCGAATTCGTCGCGGTGGCGCCCGGCAAGGCGCTGGTCGTCATCGTCGGCGAGGACGGCCAGGTCGAGAACCGGCTGATCGATACGCCGATGGGCCTGCCGGTCTCGACCCTGTCGGAAGCCTCCAACTATCTGAGCGCGCGGCTGCGCGGCCGCACGCTGGATGCGGCGCGCGCCGAAATCCTGGCCGAGCTCGAAAATGAGCGCGCCGAACTCGACGTGCTGACCGCCAAGATCGTGGCCGAGGGTCTGGCGACGCTGGCCTCGCCCGACGGCGACGACGAGAAGGTGCTGATCGTGCGCGGCACTTCGCACCTGCTGGACAGCGTCGACGCGCAGATCGACCTGGAGCGCGTGCGCACCCTGTTCGACGACATCGAGCGCAAGAACGATCTGATCCGCCTGCTCGAACTGGCCAAGCAGGGCGACGGCGTGCGCATCTTCATCGGCTCGGAGAACCGGCTGTTCAGCCTTTCGGGCTCCTCGATCATCGCCGCGCCCTATGCCAATACGCAGGGCAAGATCGTCGGCGTGATCGGCGTGCTCGGCCCCACGCGATTGAATTACGGCCGGATCATTCCCATGGTCGACCACACCGCCAAGGTGGTCGGCCGCCTATTAGGTTGAAGCAGGACAGCGATGATGAGCGACGAAGAAAACCAGACCCTTCCCGAACCCGAGGCGCCGGCGAACGAGATCGACGCGCTGCGCGCCGAGGCCGCCGACATGCGCGATCGCATGCTGCGCGCTCTGGCCGATGCGGAGAACACCCGCCGCCGCGCCGAGCGCGAGAAGCAGGAGGCCTCCACCTATGCCGTGACGCGCTTCGCCCGCGACATGCTGCAGATCGGCGACAATTTCGCCCGTGCCCTGGCGGCCTGTCCGCCCGCGCTGCGCGAAGCCGCCGATCCGGCGGTCGAGGCGGTGCTCGACGGCATCGAGGCGACCGAGCGCCAGTTGCTGGCCGCGCTCGAACGCCACGGCGTCAAGCCGATCGACACGGCGGATGGCAGGTTCGATCCCAACCTGCACCAGGCGATCGCCGAGGTGGCGGGCGAGGGCAAGCCGGCCGGGAGCATCGTCGATGTGGTGCAGGCCGGCTATAAGATCGGCGACCGGCTGCTGCGCCCGGCGATGGTTACGGTGGCGCGCCGCGGCGACCCGGCCGCGCCGCCCGCGCCGGGCAACGGCGTCGACACCAAAGTGTGAAGGCGGTGGAGGACTGCATTCCCGCCGACATCCGGCGCGAACTGACACAGAGCGACCGCAAAGCCTATCTGGAGCAGCGGCTCTTCGTGTGGTCGCCGCTCGGCACGTTTGGGACCGCCCTGTGCGTCTTCATCATCCTTGGCGGGAGCTACACGGCGGCGGCTTTGCTGTCCGGCGGGGCGTTGATCGTGAGAAGCGGCCATGAATGGGTCCTCTTTCATCCGGCGCGGTCCGCGCTTCTGCTCTCGCTGCTGATCGCGACGGTCTTGGGCATCCAGCGCTATGCGCGGATTCATGAGCGCGCCGATTTCATGGCGTTCGCGTCGGTGCTCAAGGGCGGCGTGAACGACGCCGGCCGCATCGCCGGGCTGACGCCGGACCACACCGGGCTGGTCCGGTCGAACATCATCGGCCTCGCCGTCGGTCTGGTGCTGTTCTGGACGTCCGTGCTGCCCGTCGCGCCGCCGGCGCAGACGGTCGCGACCTATCTCTGGTTCGCGCCGATCACGGTGCTGACCGCGCTGCTTTTCGCCCGCGGCGTCTCGCTGACCCGCGCCGGCGCGCGCAGCATGCGCGAGACCATCGACAACCGGCTGATCATCGATCTTCTGCGCATCGATCGGTTGTCGGTGATCGGCCGGTCGGCGGCGCGCGGCGCGCTGATCTGGTTCGTCATCAGTGCGGTGGTCTGCCTGTTCTTCATAGGCGCCGACATCGACGCTGTCACCATCGCGCTGCTGTTCGGCTGCGCCGCCATGGGTGTGTGGATCTTCATCGCCACGATGGAGCGCGTGCATCGCAAGATCCGCGCGGCCAAGGCGGCGGAACTCGAACATCTGCGCAGCGAAATCGACGGCTTGCGGCCCCGCGCCACCGCCGATGCCGGCGTCGCGCAGTGCCTGCAAGGCCTGCTGGCCTACGAAACCCGCATTGCGGCGGCACCGGAATGGCCGTTCGATCAGACCACGCTGGTGCGCGTGCTGGCGTCGGTGTTCATCCTGGCCGTACCCTGGTTCGGCCAGGCCATCGCCGCCTTCGCCGTGGAGCGCTTCGCCGACATCGCGAAATAGTCGGTTTTACCGGGGCAGAAAGGGGATAGGGTCCGTGTCCCGGGTTCGAGTTGGAGCGTGTTCCCATGAGCGATATTCGCATCGTCGTCGCGGGCGCCTCG
Source organism: Alphaproteobacteria bacterium (assembly GCA_015654705.1). GTDB lineage: Bacteria > Pseudomonadota > Alphaproteobacteria > Micropepsales > Micropepsaceae > Rhizomicrobium. The sequence continues at coordinate 24,734 of JAATGL010000028.1, forward strand.
GGAAGGATGGGCCGGGCGCTGGTCCGCGCCATCGCCGAAACGCCCGGCTGCGTGCTGTGCGGCGCGCTGGAGGCCAAGGGCCATCCGCAACTGGGCGAGGACGCGGGCAGGCTGGCGGGGCTGGGCCCCGTGTCCGTCGCGCTGAGCGACGATCCCCTGCCGCTGATCGCAGCCGCCGAAGCCATTGTGGATTTCACCTTGCCCGCGGTTTCGGTCGAGCTGGCCGCGCTGGCGGCGCAGGCGCGCATCGTTCATGTCATCGGCACGACGGGGTTTTCCGCCGGCGACGAAAAGAAGATCCATGCCGCGGCGCGCCATGCCGTGATCGTCAAATCGGGAAACATGAGCCTGGGCGTGGCGCTGCTGGCATCGCTGGTGAAGCAGGCGGCCAGGGCTTTGCTCGATTTCGACGTCGAGGTATTGGAGATGCATCACCGCCACAAGATCGACGCCCCGTCGGGCACCGCGCTGCTGCTGGGCGAGGCGGCGGCCGAGGGACGCGGCGTCACGCTGGACGAGCGCGCTGTGCGCGCACGCGACGGCCAGACCGGCGCGCGCGGCGATGGGCAGATCGGCTTTGCGTCGCTGCGCGGCGGCACGGTGGTGGGCGAACATCAGGTGATCCTGGCCGGGCTGCATGAGCGGCTGGTGCTCTCGCATGTGGCGGAGGACCGCATCATCTTCGCCCGCGGCGCCGTCGCCGCGGCGCTGTGGGGACAGGGCCGCAAGCCCGGCCTCTATGCCATCGCCGACGTTCTGGGACTGGTCGGCTGAGTGGCGCGCGCGGCCTCCAGGGCCAGCATCGAACGCTTGCGCGTCAGCCCCCAGTGATAGCCGTGCAGCGCGCCGTCGCTGCCGAGGACGCGGTGACAGGGGATCAGCCAGGAGATCGGATTGCGCCCGACCGCGGTTCCGACCGCCCGGCTGGCCCTGGCGTTGCCGACCTGCCGGGCGATCGCGCGATAGGTCGAGACCTTACCGGACGGAATCGCCAACAGCGCTTCCCACACCTTGATCTGCCACGGCGTGCCCAGGAGGTGCAGCGGCAATTCGCCCTCTTCCTGCGCGAAGACCTGCCGCGCGATGGCATCGGTGCGCGCGGCGTTCTCGCGATAGGCGGCCCTGGGCCAGCGCGCCCGCATGTCGGCCAGCATCGCCGCGTTCTCGCCCTCGTCGCCGAAGGCCAAGCCGCACACGCCCTTGTCGGTCGCCATGATCAGCGCCACGCCGAACGGGCAATCGGCGAAGCCGTAATCGATGGCCACGCCGGCGCCGCCGCGCGCATAATCGCCGGGCGTCATCGCCTCGATCTTGAGACACAGATCATGCAGGCGCGAGGGGCCCGAAAGGCCGGCCTCCAGCGCCGCGCCCAGCACGCTGGCGCCCTGCATCAGGTCCTGCTTGGCGTGGCTCAGCGTCAGATGGCCGACGAAGGATTTGGGGCTGACGCCGACATAGCGCGTGAACAGGCGCTGGAAATGGAACGGCGACAGCCCGACCGCCACGGCAGCGTCGTCGAGCCTGGGCTGATCCAGGTAGTTTTCGGTGAGGAACAGGATGGCGCGGCCCATGCGCCGCCAGTCCGGTCCGTCTTCGCTTGGCTTGATGGAGAGGATGTCGCTCATGAGGCGAATATGGCGGCCCCGGCCCGCGGTTGCGACCCGATTCTTGCGCCGCTCAGAGCGGCGTCGCGCGTGCCGCCCGCAGGGCCGATTTCAGGCGCTGCGCGAACGACGCCCGTTCGAGCGGCGGCAGGAAGGCGCCGACGCGCACGCCCTTTCCGTGGCTCCACAGGGTGAGCTGGCTGCCATGCTCCGCCGGCTCGTCCATCTGCACGCGCACCCAATAGGGATTGAGCACGACTTCGCTGGGGGTGCCCTTCGGCGGACGTCTGGCGATGCGCAGGAGCGACGGCGTCAGCACGACATGCTCCTCGCGCCGCGCCGCCCGGCGCGCGGCATGGAAGGCCCAGGCGAGCAGCGCCACGTCGAGCCCCATGAACGGCATGACCGGCCAGGCGCCACGCAGCACGAAAGAGAGTGCAAACGCGACGTCGACCGCCGCCACAATTCCCAGAACCAGCAGAAGGGCGCGCGGACTGAGCGGCGGCGCCGGCCTCAACACCGCGTCGAGCAGGATTTCGCTTTCGCCACACCCGGACATCGGCCGATGATGAAATAGGCTCGGCTCCGGTGCAAGCTCGCGCTGCGGCGTCGCGCCGTATCGTCACCCGATTTCGCGGATCAGCATGGCAAGACCATTTTCCAAAGCCGAGGCCGAAACTTTCTTCGCGCGCCTCAAGAAGGCGATGCCGGAACCAAGGACGGAACTGGTCTATGTCAATCCCTATACGCTGCTGGTCGCGGTGGTGCTGTCGGCGCAGGCGACCGACCGGGGCGTCAACAAGGCGACGGCGGAATTGTTCAAGGTCGCGGACACGCCGGCGAAGATGGTGGCGCTCGGCGAGCGCGGCCTGACGCACTATATCAAGACGATCGGGCTCTATCGCGGCAAGGCCAAGAACGTCATCGCGCTTTCCCGACTTCTTCTGGAACATCATGCGGGAGAGGTGCCGCGCGACCGCGAGGCGCTGGAGTCCCTGCCCGGCGTCGGACGCAAGACCGCCAATGTCGTGCTCAACGTCGCCTTCGGCGAGAAGACCATCGCCGTCGACACCCACATCTTCCGCGTCGCCAACCGCACCGGCCTGGCGCCGGGGAAGGACCCGCGCGCGGTCGAGGACGGGCTGATGAAGAAAGTGCCCGACGCCTATCTGCTGCACGCCCATCACTGGCTGATCCTGCATGGCCGCTACACCTGCGTCGCGCGCAAGCCACATTGCCCGGTCTGCGTGGTGCGCGATCTCTGCCGCTTTCCCGACAAGACCAGGGTGGAAGACGAAGCGCCGAAGATCAGGACACCGGCAGCGGCGACGCCGGGTGCAGGCGCAAGGCGTCGAGGCAGTTAGGATCGGCCGCCATGTCCGTGCCGCGCGGCAAGGTTTCGACATGGCGCACGTTTAATCCCGCCTTCTCGGCATAGAGGAAGAAGAACGCGCGGCAGGTCGCGCCGTCATAGCGCCAGAGCTGCGTTTCGCCGTCCTTGCGCGTGAAGGCCGGCACGCCGAACTGCATGCGCAAATCCGCGTCGGTAAGCCCGATGGTGCTGACCGGCTCGCCGCGCGGCGGCGGCGGCGGCAGCGCGATGCGGTCGGGCGGCGGCGCATGCGTGGCGCAGGCGCAAAGCAGCGCGCACAGGCAGGGGATCGAGGCTCGGCGGATCATGTCTGCGCCTCCCGCGCATAGCGTTTGAACAGATGCACCATCAGCGCGGCGCCGAAAAGGGGTGCAAAGAGATTCGCGAACGGAATCATGCTGAGGACCGAGATGATCAGCCCGCCGCCGAACACTGCGCCGGAATGGCGCCTGCGCAAAGCGTCGGACGCCTTCACGGAGAGATGGCGAAGCGCGGCCAGCTCGAAATATTCGCGGCCCAGCAGAAACCCGTTGACTAGGATGGTGGCGACCTCGCCGATGCCGGGCAGCAGCACGTCGGTCGGCAGGAGCACCAGATCGGCCAGCACGACCAGCCCGGCCAGCCGCGCCCCGGCGGACAGGTTCGTTGCGAAGGTGGCGCCCGGCGCCTTGGGATCGCCGGCATAGGAGCGCGCCTCGATTGCCTTCGCGATGTCGCCCAGGAACAGTGAGCCGAACAGCGCCGCGACCGGCGCGCCCAGCACGAAGAAGCCCAGGATGAAAAGCACCGGCGCCAGGATTGCGAGCAGCCGGTTCACCCAGGGCTCGCCCAGCGTCGGAAGCAGATAGAGCGCGCCTTCCACGCCGATCAGCAGCACGACAAAGAGGAGGACGGTCAGCAACAGCGATTTCAGCACCACGCCGAACAGCGCCGGATCGAAGATCAGGGCCAGCGCCTTGCCGATGCTTGCGAACATGGAACCGGTCCTTTAACTCAAATCCGCACAACGGCGCAGGAGACCTCATGGCCAAGCCCTATCACGTCACCGCGCTCGGCAGCGCCATCGTCGACGTCATCGCCGCGGTCGAGGATTCGTTCCTGCTGACCCACAACATCGCCAAGGGCGTGATGACCCTGATCGACGAATACCGCGCCCATCAACTCTACACCGCCTTCGGTTCGGCGCGCGAAGTGGCGGGCGGCTCGGCCGCCAACACCATGGCGGGGCTGGCCTCGCTGGGCGCCCGGGGGATCTTCGCCGGCAAGGTCAAGGAGGACCGGCTGGGCGCCGCCTTCTCGGCCAGCATGAAGGATCTGGGCGTGCATTATACCACGCCCGCCGCCGCGGACGGGCCGCAGACCGCCTGCTGCCTGATCGCGGTTACGCCGGACGGCCAGCGCAGCATGAGCACCTATCTGGGCGCGGCGCGCGAATTCACCGTCGACGACGTGCAGGAAAGCGATATCGCCGCGGCCGATATCCTCTATATCGAAGGCTATCTGTGGGACGCGCCCTCGGCCAAGGCGGCGTCGCTGAAGGCCATGGAGATCGCACGGCGCAGCGAGACCCGCATCGCCTTCACGCTTTCCGATCCCTTCCTGATGGGGCGTTACCGCGACGAGTTCCTGGAATTGCTGCCCACGCTCGATATCTTCTTCGCCAACGAGGACGAGGCCAAGGCGCTGTTCGAGGTCGACGAATTCGACGATGTGCTGCAGGCGCTGAGGCCCTTCGGCAATATCGCGGCGCTGACCCGCTCGGCCAAGGGCTGCGTCATCGCCTATGGCAGCGAGGTCCATGTGATCGACGCGGTGCCGGTGGCCAAGGTGGTCGACACCACCGGTGCCGGCGACCTCTTCGCGGCCGGGTTCCTGCACGGCCTTGCGCACGGCCAGGCCTATGCCGATTGCGGCAGGCTGGGCGCGCTGGCGGCCGCCGAAGTGATCTCGCATTACGGCGCCCGGCCCGAGACCTCGCTGAAGGACTTGGCGGTGCGGGCGGAATTGATCTGACATTGCCCGCTACCCACGGAGCAGCGGGCGGATTCAGCCGCGTTTTTTCCGCAGATAGATATACAGCGCGCCGGCGCCGCCATGGCGGCGATGGGCGGCGCGGGCGTCGGCGATCAGTTCGGCGAAGGACGGTTGGCTGAGCCAGCGCGGCACCATCGATTTGAGCACGCCGCGCGCCCGGCGCTCCTGTTCCATGTCGAACGGTTCGTCTGCCGCGGCCTGACGCGCCCCTTTGCCGGTGATGACCAGCACCAGCCGCGCGCCGCCGCGTTGCGCGTTGCGCAGGAATGCCAGCAGCGCGCGATGCGCCGCCGCCTCGGTGAAGCCGTGCAGGTCGATACGCGCGTCGGGCTCCAGTGCGCCCTTGCGCAGGCGCTCATTGGTGTTGCCGTCGAGGCCGCCGGTCTGGGCCGGCCGCGCGGCTGCGACCGGGTTGGGCAAAGGCTTGGGCGGGGCCTTCTTTTCCGCCTTCAGCGGGCGCGTTTCGGTGAAGGCCGCCTCGAACAGCGCGCGCTCCTCGTCGCTGATCCTGCGCCGGCTCATGGCTGGGCCAGCCGCGCCGCGACGGGTTTGGGCAGCAGGACGGCGAGCCGTCCGCTCTGTTTCATCGCACCGGCGATGGCTTCGGCTTCGGACCCGAAACCCCAGAAGAGATCGGCGCGCAACGGCCCGCGGATGGCGCCGCCGATATCCTGCGCCACGAACAGCCGGCGCAGCGGCTTGCCGCTGTCGGGCATCGTGGTGGCGACGAAGAACGGCACGCCCAGCGGATGGATGCGCGGATCGACCGCGATGCTGGCGCCGGGCGTCAGCACGACCGTCTCGGCGCCCGGACTGCCCAGCGCCGGATCGCCGAGCGGCGCCTCCTTGAAGAAGACGAAGGAGGCGTCGCTTTCCATCACCGCGCGCGCCTTGTCCGGATGGGCCACCAGCCAGGCGCGGATCGTCTGCAGCGAGACCTGGCCGCGAGCCAGCGCACCCTGGGCGATCAGCGTGCGGCCGATGGCCGTGTAAGGCTGTCCGTTCTCGCCCGCATAGGCGACGCGCGCCGTGGTTCCGTCGTCGAACACGACGCGGCCGGAACCTTGTATATGCAGGAAGAACACGGCGACCGGATCGTCGCCGTAGAAGAGGGGCGGCGCGCCCAGCCCCTTCGCGTCGATCTCGCCCCGCGTCGCATAGGGAACCAGACGATGTCCCATGATGCGGCCGGCGATGTGTTCGCCGGCAAGCGCCGGGCGGAACGCGCCCAGATCGACGCTGACGAGATCTGCCGGCAAACCGTAGACCGGCGTCTGATAGCGGCCGTGCCGGTGGCGGCTGGCCTGCAATTGCGGTTCGTAATAGCCGGTGAAAAGGCCGTCCTTCACCGCTCCGGCGGAAACCGTCAGGGGCGTGAACCAATGTTCGAAAAATTTGCGCGCGGCGGCCGCGTCCGGCGGCGATTGCGCGGCCGCGCGGCAGGGCGCGCGCCAATCGGCCACGGTGCCGGCATAGGTGCCGATGCTTTTGGCCGCGGGTTGCGCGGTGAGGGCGGCACAGGAGCGCTGGAACGCCGCCAGCGCGGCGCGCGGATCGCCATCGGACCAGTCCGGCAGGTCGGCAAACGTGGTCCGCGCCAGGCGCAGCGGCCCTGCGATCGGGGCGCGCGTCAGCCACCAGGAAAGAGAGGTGGCAAACAGCAGGAACAGGAAGATGACAAGGGCCGCGAGAGACCGACGCCGCATCTAGGCCGTCAAGGCAGATCGCCCGAGGTGGCCACCAGCGTCCAGTTGGGATCGCGCGCGCGCGTATCGCGCGCGAAGGTCCACACATCGGTCACGTCGCGCACCGACTTGGCGTCGCCTTCGATCACGGCGCCGCCTGCATCGCTGGTCGCGGAGATGAACTGCGCGCCGAACGCCACCGTGACCTCGGCGCTGCGGTTCTTCAGCACAGCCTGCACGATCTTGGTGTCCTTGAAGCCGACGAAGGTGAAGGCGATCTTCTCGTGGCGGGATTCGCGCGCGCCGATCGCGGCATCGAAGGCTTTGTAGACTTCGTCGCTTAGGAGCGGCCGCAACGCGGCGCGGTCGCCGTTGGCGAAAGCGGTGACGATCATCTCATAGGCGCTTCGCGCGCCGCTGACGAAATGCTCGATCTCGAAGCCGCGGTCGGCCAGCTTGATGTCCAGGATACCGCGCGCCACCGGATCGGCCGGCTTGTCGGCGACCGCATCGGCGCGCTTGACGCCCGGCAGTGTCACCACGTTGTCATCGGCCGCAGGCGCCGGCGCCTCGGGATTGCGCGACAGACGATAATTGTCCTGCGGCGGACGCTCGTGCCCCGTGCGGCGGCCCAGCACCGTATAGAGGCGGAACAGGATGATTCCCGCCACCATGGCGATTAGGAAAAGATCGAGAAGCTGGGAATTCGCCATGTCCGACAACCTTGCGCGGCTTGCCCGTGAGCCTAGACCCCGCCGCGCGCCGGGTCCAGCACCGTACGCTTAATATGGGGATGCGGCGCTTCTGTGGCCAGGGCTCGCCTTGTCACTGATGCGCGATCCGTGGTAGCGGCACGCGCGATTTTCATGGGACAGACGATGAGCGGCGGAATAAGCGGAAACGGCGAGAACGGTTTGGACATGGGCGCGGCGCAGCCGCCGCACCTGCAGGTCGTCGGCCAGTACGTCAAGGATCTTTCCTTCGAAAATCCGGGAATGCCTGGCAACTTCGCCAACCGGCCGCAGATCGACCTCTCGGTCGATCTCCAGGCGCGGCAGATGGACGCCGAGGTCTACGAGGTCGAGCTGAAGCTCAGGGTTTCCGCCAACAGCGAGGGCAAGCCGATCTTCCTGCTGGAACTCCTCTATGCCGGACTGTTCCAGCTTTCCAATGCACCCGAGGAAATCCGCCAGCCCATCCTGCTGATCGAGGGACCGCACATCCTGTTCCCGTTCGCGCGGCGCATCGTCGCCGATGTGGTGCGCGACGGCGGCATGCCGCCGCTGCTGGTCGAGCCGATCGATTTCGCCGCGCTCTATCGCGCCCGCGCCGGCGAGATGCAGCAAGTGCGCACCGGCAGCGCCGGCGTGCCCAGCGCCTAGCTAGAGCGTCAGCTCGGCGATCACCGGCACGTGGTCGGAGGCTTTCTGCCAGCCGCGCATCTTGCGCACGATGGTCTGCGCGGCGAGCGCGCCTTTCAGCGCGGGGCTGATCCAGATGTGGTCCAGCCGGCGGCCGCGGTCCGACGCCGCCCAGTCGCTGGCGCGGTAGCTCCACCATGAATAGATCTTCTCGCTCGGCGGCACGAATTCGCGCGTCACGTCGATCCAGTCGAACGAGGCCTTGACCTCCGCCAGCAGGCCGGTCTCGACCGGGGTGTGGCTGACGACGTCGAGCAATTGCCGGTGGCTCCAGACGTCGTTCTCCAGCGGCGCCACGTTGAGGTCGCCGACCAGCACCATGGGATGGCTGCCTCGGTCCTTGCGCCTGGCGAAGAAGCCGGCCATCTCGCGCAGGAAGTTCAGCTTGTGGGCGAATTTCGGATTGACCGCCGGATCGGGGATGTCGGCGCCCGCCGGCACGTAGAAATCGTGCAGCTCGACGCCGTTCTCGAATGTCACGGCGATGTGGCGGCAGTCGGTGTTGCTGCAGAATTCGTGCGACGTCTTCTCGCGGAACGGCAGGCGCGAGAGCACCGCGACGCCGTGATAGCCCTTCTGGCCGTGCACCGCCTGATGCACATAGCCGAGCCTGGCGAAGGCGTCGGCCGGGAACAGGTCGTTGATCACCTTGGTTTCCTGCAGCGCGATCGCGTCGGGCTGGTGCTCCTTGAGGAAGCGGGCGACGAGGCCGATGCGCAGGCGCACCGAGTTGATGTTCCAGGTGGCAAGCTTCATGCGTCGATGTTCCATGCGTTAGGCCGGGCGGGGCGCGGCCGGGAAGCCGAATCCGCCCGTCGCGCGTTACCTTCCTGCAATTTCGAGGATTTGGAAGATGACGTTGCTGATTATTATCCTGGTTATCGTGCTGCTGGGCGGTGGCGGTGGTTATTACGGCTACAACCGCTATGGCGGTACCGGCCTTGGCGGTGTTTTGGGCCTGGTACTGATCGTCCTGCTGCTTTTGTGGCTGTTCGGCGGACTCGGCGGGCCACACGTATAGGCTCGTTTTCCCTGAGATAGGGCAAGGTAAGCCTTAGGTCCCGCTTTTTCCGAACAGGCTGTCCAGCAGGCGGCTGAAGCCGTCCTGCTGGTCGTCGGGCTTGGCGTCCGGCGTCGCGGCGGCGGGCGCGGGCTGAGCGGCGGCGGCGACGAGGGTAGTGCCGACCAGTGGCTTGGCCGGTAGGCCCGTTTCGGCGGCTTCCATGAAGGTCTTGAAGATGTGCGCCGGCAGGCCGCCGCCGGTCGCATGCCGCATCGAGGCGTTGTCGTCATTGCCGATCCACACGCCGCAGACCAGATCGGCGCTGAAGCCGACGAACCAGGCGTCGTGGAAATCCTGCGTCGTGCCGGTCTTGCCGGCGCTCGGCCGGTCGTCGAGGCGCGCCGCCTTGCCGGTGCCGGTCGACACCGTCGCCACCATCAGCCCGGTCAGCGCCGCCGCGTTCTCGGGCGACATGACGGCGCCGAGGCCGGAGCCCTTACGCTGCCACAGCACCTTGCCCGAAGCGGTGCGGATGCGTTCGATGCCGAAGGGAATGACGCCCTGCCCGCCATTGGCGAAGGGCGCATAGGCGGCGGTCAGCTCCAGCGGGCTGACGCCCGAGGTGCCCAGCGCCAGCGACGCGTTGACGTCCAGATGCGAGGTGATGCCCAGCCGGCGGGCGGTGCGCGCCACGGTCCTGGGCCCGACCTGCGCGGTCAGCTGCGCGGCGATCGAATTGGACGATTCGGCGAAGGCGTGGGTGAGCGTCATCTGGCCTTCATATTTCCCCTCGAAATCTTCCGGCTTCCAGCCATGAATATCGACCGGTTCGTCGTTCATCAGGTCGCTTGGCGTATGGCCGTGCTCGAACGCCGCCAGATAGACGAAGGGCTTGAAGGCCGAGCCCGGCTGGCGCACCGCGTCGACCGCGCGGTTATAGGGGCTCTGCTCGTAGGAGCGCCCGCCGACCATGGCGCGCACCGCGCCGTCCGGCGTCATGGCGACGAGCACGGCCTGGCCGGCATTGAGCTTCTCGCCCTGCGCCGCGAGCCCGGCTTTGACGGCGCGCTCGGCATGGGTCTGGGCGTCCAGGTCGAAGCTGGTCTCGACGATGATCGGCTCGCTGGTGTCGCCGATATAGCCGGCGACACGCGAGACGATCCAGTCGGTGAAATAGCCGGCGCCGGCATAGCCGGTGCCGCGCACGATGCGCGGCCGCGTCGCCTGCGCCTGGGCACGGGTGCGGTCGTCGATCAGGCCGCAATCCTGCATCGCGCGCAGCACGATCTGGGCGCGCTCCTCCGAGGCGTCGGGATCGGCCGACGGGTTGTAGCGCGCCGGCGCCTTGACGCTGCCGGCCAGCATCGCGGCCTCCGGCAGGGTCAGGGCGCTCGCATGCTTGTTGAAGAAACGCTCGGCGGCGGCCTCGATACCGAAAGCGCCGGCGCCGAAATAGACGCGGTTCAGATAGAGCGTGAGGATCTGGTCCTTGGAATAGCGCTGCTCCAGATAGAGCGCGAGCGCCGCCTCCTGCATCTTGCGGTCATAGGTGCGGCCGGGATCGAGGAACAGGTTC
>JAATGL010000012.1 GCA_015654705.1 Alphaproteobacteria bacterium
CCGGCGCGGCGAAACGCCCGCCATCATCGCCGAGCGGATGGCCCCCGCGCTGAAGGCCTTCGTGAAGGCCGCGCCCGAGGCGATCGTGGCCGAGCAGTGGCGCCAGCGCGTGAGGCTCTGCTTCGGCGCCGACGGCATCGGCTGGGACGAGGAGGAGGTGCTCGAACGCTACGAGCTGCTCTACGAGGCCGGGCTGGCGCAGGAGGCGGCGCGCGATGGCCGCGCGGCGACGCGCGAGAGTGCGCCGCTCGGCGCCGGCATGGTGTTCGATCACCGGCGCATCCTGGCCACCGCCATCGCGCGGCTGCGCGGCAAGATGAAATACCGTCCGGTGGTGTTCGAGCTGATGCGGCCCAGCTTCACGCTGCTGGAATTGCAGCGCACCGTCGAGGCGATCAGCGGCGTGCGCCTGCACAAGCAGAATTTCCGCAGGCTCGTCGAGGGCCAGGGCCTGGTGGAGGGCACCGGCAAATCCGCCCCCCTCGCCCGCGGCCGCCCGGCCGAACTATTCCGCTTCCGCCGCGAAGTCTTAAGCGAACGCCCCGCCCCCGGCGTGCGCCTTGGCATGCGGCAGCGGGGCGTGGCGTAGGGCGGGCTGGATCTGATTATTGTCATCCCGCGTTCGTTGCGCTCGGCCGGATGACAGCGCGTCAGTTCGGCCGGAAGAAATTCTTTCTGCCTCCACTTGAACCGTCACGGTTGAAACACCATTTCCACCATATCCCAACAGTTGCGCAGGTGCAGGAGACGTCGCAGACCGGCGGCGGATCGCCGCCTCTTTGCTGGGTTTTTTCCAAAGGGACGACGGAGCTTTGTTCGAAATGACATTGCTGGAAAATTTTTCTGTACGGCAATCGGGCAAGCGCACCGAATCGGCGTCCGCCTCGCGCCGATTTGAAGATCGTCCCCTTGACGGCATTATGCTCATATGTAGCATAAGAGCTTAACGGCCCGGCCTTGAAGGCCGGTCTTTTTGCTCCATATATATACTCATATGGAGCATTAATGGAGAAGGAGACGCCGATGCAATCCCCGGAACTGGCTTATACCCCGCAGGTCGCGGCGGCCACGGCGAAGCTCTATGACCGGGTCGCCCATGTGATCCCGCAGGTCGAATGGCCGGTCCACGCGCCCTATGTGCTGGCGATCAACGAACTGAAGCGGCAGCGCAATGCGGTGATCCTGGCGCACAATTACATGACTCCGGAAATCTTCCACTGCGTCGCCGATTTCGTCGGCGACTCGCTGCAATTGGCCCGCGAAGCCGCCAAGACAGACGCGAAGGTGATCGTGCAGGCCGGCGTCCATTTCATGGCGGAGACCTCGAAGATTCTCTCGCCCGACAAGACCGTGCTGATCCCCGACATGAAGGCCGGCTGCTCGCTGGCCGCCTCGATCACAGGCGCCGATGTGCGCCTGTTGAAACAGAAATATCCGGGCCTGCCGATCGTCACCTATGTCAACACATCGGCCGAGGTGAAGGCGGAGAGCGACGTCTGCTGCACCTCGTCCAACGCCCGCGCCGTGGTGGAGGACATCGCGCGCGAATGGGGCACCGATACCGTCATCATGATCCCCGACGAATATCTGGCGCAGAACATCGCGCGCCAGACCCGCATCAGGATCATCACCTGGAAAGGGCATTGCGAGGTGCATGAGCGCTTCAGCGCCGCCGACATCCGCGCCTATCGCGAAGGAAATCCCGGCGTCGTGGTGCTGGCCCATCCCGAATGCCCGCCGGAGGTGATCGCGGAAGCCGATTTCGCGGGCTCGACCGCGGCGATGATCGGCTATGTCGGCGACAAGCGGCCGAAAAAGGTCGTGATGGTGACCGAATGCTCGATGAGCGACAATGTCGCCGCCGACTATCCCGATGTCGAATTCGTGCGGCCCTGCAATCTCTGCCCGCACATGAAGCGCATCACGCTGCCGAAGATCCTGCAATCGCTTGAGACGATGAGCGCGGAGGTGACGGTCGATCCCTTCATCGCCGCACGCGCCCGCGCCGCGGTGGAACGCATGCTGGCGGTCGGCCAGGCCCAGCCGAAGAGGGCCGCCGCATGAGACCGATCGACAATATCATCGAATGCCAGGGCGCGCTGATCCTGGGCGCCGGCGTGGCGGGTCTGTTCACGGCGCTGAAGCTGGCGCCGTTTCCGACGCTGGTGCTGGCGGGGGCGCGGCCCGGCGTCTCGGGCTCCAGCGCCTGGGCGCAGGGCGGCATCGCGGCATCGGTGGGCGCCGGCGACACCTGGCAGTCGCACGCGGCGGACACCATCACGGCGGGCGCCGGCCTCTGCGATCCCGACATCGCCGCGCTGGTGGCGCGCGAGGCGCCCGGGCGGATAGACGATCTGGTGCGCTACGGCGCGCCGTTCGACCGCAATCTGGACGGCAGCTTGGCGGTCGGCCGCGAGGCGGCGCATTCGGCGGCCCGTATCGTCCATGTCAAAGGCGACCGCGCCGGCGCCGAGGTGACCCGCACGCTGGCCGAGCGCGCGCTGGCGACGCCGTCGATCACGCTGCTGGAAGGCTTCCATGCCGTCGAGCTGGCGATGGAGGACGGCCACGTCGCCGGCCTCTTCGCGCGCAGCGGCACGGGAGCGGGCGCGCGCCTCGTGCTGTTCCGCGCCCGCGCCGTGATCTTCGCGACCGGCGGGCTGGGCGCGCTCTATGCCGTCACGACCAATCCGCTGGAATCGCGCGGCGAAGGCCTGGGCATGGTGGCGCGCGCCGGCGCGCTGATCGCCGACCCGGAGTTCGTCCAGTTCCATCCGACCGCCATCGCCATCGGCCGCGATCCGGCGCCGCTCGCCACCGAGGCGCTGCGCGGCGAAGGCGCGCTGCTGGTCGACGAGACCGGCCGGCGCTTCATGCCGGCGATCCACAAGGATGCGGAGCTTGCGCCGCGCGACGTGGTGGCGCGTGCCATCCATCGCGAGATTGCGCATGGACATCAGGTGTTTCTCGATTGCCGCGACGTCATTGGGGCCGAATTCCCGTCGCATTTCCCGACCGTCTACGCGGCCTGCAGGAGCGCCGGCATCGATCCGGTGCGCCAGCCGATCCCGGTGGCGCCAGCGGCGCATTATCACATGGGCGGCATCGCCAGCGATGGGCGCGGACGTTCCTCGCTGGACGGATTGTGGGCGGTCGGCGAATGCGCCGCGACGGGCCTGCACGGCGCCAACCGGCTGGCTTCCAATTCGCTGCTGGAGGCGCTGGTGTTCGGCGCCCGCGCGGCCGTGGACGTGCGCGCCACCGTCACGCCGGGCGCGGCCCGCGGAACGCCGCCGGCGCCCGAACGCTTCGCCGTTCCCGCCCCGCCGCATGTCTTGCGCGAGGCGATGACGCGGCTGGTCGGGCTGGAACGCGACGAAGCGGGTTTGCGCGAGGCGCTGTGCGTCATCGCCCAGGTCGAGCGCGCCGGCGGCAACGAGCCTGCGCTGCTCAACATGACCGCGGCGGCGAAGCTGGTCACCGCTGCCGCACTGACGCGGCACGAAAGCCGCGGCGGCCACTGCCGCACCGATTATCCGCACACGGATGAGGTCGGCGTTCGGACGTTCATGACCCTGGCGGATGCGGAGAATATTTCCGCTTCCACAGTTGCTCCCGCTTTGCCGCGCGATCTCGGCAAGCGCTCGACCGCGCTGGCCGAGACGCGGGAGCCCGGCACGCGGAAAGTTCTCTAAGGATTGTCGGAGCCGCCCGTCCCCCAGGCCTCGGCGATGAGTTGGAAGGACCGCAGGCGTTTCGCGTGATCGTAAACGTCCGATACGATCATCAGTTCATCGGCGCCGGTTTCCGCGACAAGCGCCTCGATGCCCGCGCGGACCGTGCCGGGAGCGCCGATGATGGAACGCGCCAGCATCTGCCGCGCCTGCGCCTTTTCCATCGGCGTCCAGTAGGTTTCGATGTCGTCGATCGGCGGCTGGCTCAGGCCCCGCGCGCCGCGGAAGATGTTGGCGAAGGACATCTGCTGCGTCGTCGCCAGATGGCGCGCCTCTTCGTCGCTCTCCGCGGCGATGATGTTGACGCCGACCATCGCATAGGGCCGCGCAAGCTGCTCGGACGGCTTGAAGCGGCTGCGGTAGAGCAGCAGCGCCGAAATGAGCAGGTCGGGCGCGAAATGCGATGCGAACGCGTAAGGCAGGCCCAGTTCGGCCGCCAGCATGGCGCCGAAATTGCTCGATCCGAGGATCCACAACGGCACCTCGGTCCCCGCCGCCGGCACCGCCTGGATGCGCTGGCCGGGAACGAGCGGCGCCAGGAACGCCTGCAGTTCGATGACGTCCTGCGGAAAATGCTCCGCCGCTTCGGGCGTCCGGCGCAAGGCGCGCAGCGTCAGCTGATCGGTGCCCGGCGCGCGGCCGAGGCCGAGATCGATGCGGTCCGGGAACAGCCGCGCCAGCGTGCCGAACTGTTCGGCGATGACATAGGGCGCATGGTTGGGCAGCATGATGCCGCCCGCGCCGACGCGGACACGCTTCGAGCCGGCGGCGATATGCGCGATGACGACCGACGTCGCAGCGCTGGCGATACCGGCCATGTTGTGATGCTCGGCCACCCACAGGCGGCGATAGCCCCAAGCATCCGCGTGGGCCGCGAGGTCGCGGGCATTGTCGAGGGCGCCGCGCGCATCGGTCTCCTCGGTGACGCGGACGAGTTCGAGAATGGACAGTGGGATCATGGGGCTCCGTTCCGGGCAGATCGGTTGCGGCGACGGCAGGCGTTCTCGCCGCCGCCCGGCCTGAATCCCGATACCTGGCGCGGGACGCGCTCCGCCGCAGCCTATTTCTGCGGCCGGCGCCGGCGCGTGTCTTCTATCCGACACGGACGCAAGGCAGGATTGGGGCTCTCGGAAAACGCTTCTGGACCCGGAGTCGAGCCATGACAAGCAAATTCTTTCGCTCTGCCGTAGCCGCGGTGGCCGCGGTCCTCGCCGTTTCCTGCTCGGGGAGCATCGTCGCGACGGCCGACGGCAATCCGCCGTCCGCGCTGCCGAAGACCCATCACATCAAGACCGTGTTCGTCATCCTGATGGAAAACCGCAACTGGTTCGGCGATACGAATCGGGACATCAAGGGCAATCCGCATGCGCCCTATATCAACAATGTGCTCCTGCCGATGGCGTCGCACGCCGAAGCCTATCTGAACCCGCCCAGCACCCATCCGAGCGAACCGAACTATCTGTGGCTGGAGGCAGGCACCAATTTCGGCATTCGCAACGACCGTCCGCCAAGGTCGAATTCGCAGGACACCACCCAGCACCTCGTCACGCTGCTGGATGGCGCCGGCATTTCCTGGAAAGCCTATCTGGAAAATTCATCCGGCAAGACCTGTCCTTTCAGCGATGAAGGTCCGGTCGATGCGGACGGCAACCCGGTCTATGCGGTCCGCCACGAGCCCTTCGCCTTCTTCGACGACGTGACCGACAATCTCGACAAGTATTCGGCCAAATGCATCTCGCACCTTCGCCCCTACAAGGAACTCGCGAAGGATCTGAAGAAAAACACCATTGCCCGCTACAACTGGATCACGCCCAATCTCTGCGACGACATGCACGACAATTGCGCCGGCAATCCCATCGCGCATGGCGACAAATGGCTGTCGGAAAACGTGCCTGCGATCCTCAAATCGAAGGCCTATCAGGAAGGCGGCGCGCTGTTCATCACCTGGGATGAAGGGGTGCGAGGGGATGGTCCCATCGGCATGATCGTGCTGTCCCCGCTCGCCAAGGGAAACGGCTATTCGAATGATGTCGGCTACACGCACGGGTCGACCCTGCGCACCATCCAGGAAATCTTCGGCGTGACGCCGCTCCTGGGCGATGCCGCGAACGAGCAGGATCTGAGCGACCTGTTCAGCGTATTTCCCTGATCCCGCATCGCACGGTAAGCGATAAACTGAATCGGATCGGCCCAGCCCAACCCGTCATCCCGGACGCTGAGCTTCGTAGCGCCATCTGCGGACGCGCGGCGATCCGGGATGTACAAACCCGATCGTGCAGCCCGCCCTAAGGTTTCTGTCCGCGCGGCGTCGCGGTGTTGTCGGTATCCGGGTTCGTGGGCTTGGTGCCGCCGCCATGCTGCGATCCGCCGCCGGCGCCGACATGGACGTTGTTGAAGATATTGTCGAGAAACGACCGCTTCGTTTTGCACTTGCCGTTCTTGAGCTTGGTGCCCTCGGGGCACTCGCAGGCGGTGGCCGTGCGGTTAAGGACCATCGGGTCGTGGCAGACGGGCACGCAGCCCCGGCCTGGCTCCAGCGTCGAGCCCTGCGGGCACATGCAGCGGTCGGGCGCCGATTGCGTCATCGCCTGATAGCGGCAGATGCAGGAATCGCCGTGCGAGACGGTGGAGGCCTGGTCGCACACCGTGTGCTGCGGCTTCATGCAGCCCGCGCCCGCGACCAGCGTGGAGCCGAGCGGACAGCGGCACATCGTCTGCGACCGCCGGATCATGCCGTCATAGCGGCAGGCACAGGTCCCGCCCTGCAGGGTTGTGGTGCTTTCGTCGCAGACCTGCGGCCGCATGCAGCGGCCGTGCGCATCGTCCCACTGCGTACCGTGCGCGCAAGCCAAACAGCTCTTGCCGTTCCAGTGCGTGCCGTCCTTGCAAACCGGCTTGCAGAGGCCCTGAACCGGACCGCCCCGCGGATCGCAGGGCGGCAGCACCGATGCGTTGTGCCCGTGCGGCGCCGGGCGCATGCCCGAATAGCCGTTGGTATGCGCATCGGCGCAGGCGCCCCGATCGCCGAAATTGGCGCCCCAGTACGGCACCGAGGGAGACGTTCCCGCGGTGTAGACATCCTGGAAGCTTGTCGGCGCGGGACCCGATTGCCATGGCGGCATCCACATCATCGCGAAGAAGCAATTGGTGTAATTGCCGGCCGCCGTGGGCACGAAACTGACCGTGAAGCTGTAGCTGTAGGGCGTCGCCGCGATGTTCGGGTTCGTGGACGACGGCACGGCATTGGCCGGGAAGCTCGGATTGTTGCAGAACCAGCCGCCGGTGTGGCTCGCGGGCGACGACGAGGCGCAAAGCGGCTCGGTTTCGGTGGGCGGCGTCACCGCCGTCGCCGTCGTGGAGAGGCCGAGCGGCGTCGACGTCGAGTTGAGCGTGGTGTGGGGGCCGTTGAACATGCCGTCGCCGAACGCGACCGGGCCGATATAGTCGCCCATGACCGTGACGGTGAAGGTGCAGGGCGCCTGCATGTCGCAGCCATGCTCCTGGTCGCCGTTGAAGACCTTCTTCACCTGCAGATACGGGCCCGGCGCGGGAGGCTGGCAATTGTTGTTTGCCTGTGTCGGTACGCAAGTCTTCATCGTGCCGATGGTGACGGCCGCCGTCGCCTCATCGAGCTCGTGCACCGGCCCGTCGGGACTGGCCATATTGTTGGGCGTCGAGCCGACGGTCTGGTCGAGATGGGTGACCTGCGCATAGTTCTGAACGCTGTCGTAGTAATAAAATCCATCCGCCGGCGTGTGGTTGTTGTACTGGTCCTCCACCCAGGCCTGGTCCAGCGTCGCTTGGAACGTCATGGACGTCGTGTAACCGGGCGTGTTGAAGGCCGCGAGGCTGATGCTGGCCGGGGCGTCCCAGACGACCGTGTCGCGTCCGCCCGAAGTGGTGAACGACGCGCCGGGCGGCGCGAAGGCGGTCGGGTTGGAGAGCTTCTTGGGCAGGCCGGGCAGGACGTCTTTCACTTGGATGCCGGTCATCGGCGCGGCGGACAGGTTGGCCAGCGACAGCGTGATCGTGGCGTTGCCGAGCTTCGCCAGGCCGCTAGCGTTCAGATGTCCGTCGGTGCCGAAATCGGCCGGCCCGAACAGGACCTGCGAACCGCTCTTGCTCAGCTGGATGTTCGGGCAGGCCGCGCCTGCCAGGCCGAGCAGCGTGTTGGAAAGCGTGCCGTATGTGCCGGACACGATGACATTGCCGGTGGACGGGTTGAACGGATTGCCGGCGTTCACTGGCGGCGCATTGCCGCCGAGCAGGTTCTGCAGATGGATCGTGCCGTTCGGAATCGCGTTGGGCTGCGGCGGATTGGTCATGAACGGCCCGATGCCGATGCCGATTATCTTGTCGTTCAGGGTGTAAATGTTGTCGACGGCGTAGGTCGCATGGTTGGTCGCGTCGACCTCCCCGGCGCTGCCCGCGGCCGCGGCGACATTTGTCAGCAGGACTGGATCAACGAAATAGTTTGGACGGCCGTCGGTGATGAAGACCACGAGCACCGGCCCGTTTGGCTGGCCGTGCGCCTGCAGGTCGGTATAGGCCAGCCGCAGCGCGGCGTCCCAATTGGTGTCGAAGCCGAAGGGCGCTGCGGAAGGATTGTAGCCGGCGGCGATGTTGTTGGCGTTGGCGGCGGTCAGCGGCTGCCAGGCACCCCAGCCGCCGAAGCCGGCGGTCGTGCCGAAGAAGATCACCCGCGCATTGGCGTTGGTGCCGTCGCCTGCGAAGGCATGTGCCGCGCCGACCAGCGCGTTCGTCACATAACTGGATTGATCGTTGTTGCTGCCGTCCCCGGCCGGATCGTAGATGCTGTAGGACTCGTCGACGACGAACAGCACGTCCATGCCGCATTTCGGCTTGAAAGGCGGCACATGGTCGTGCGGACGGAACTGCGGAAAGATGTCGGTGCAGCTCGTGTTGTCGGCCGCGTTGGTGTCGATGTAGCCGGAGGCGGCCTGCGGCGCGATGGTGGCGCAGTTCTCGATCGTGTCGGTCGGCTTCCCGACCACGGTGGCACCGACCTTGATGGGCGGCAGCACCGCGCCCGTGGCGATGGGCACCGGACCGGTGTAGACGCAGGTCAGCGTGCCGCCCGCCGCGATCGGATACTGGCTCGACGGCCCGCAATTCCAGTTAGGGCCGCTGGCACTGGTGAATTCGAGACCGGCGGGCACGATGTCGGATATGGCGGCGACGTTGTGATAGTCGATCGGCGCCGCCGTATTGGTGGCCCGCAACGTGAACTGGTAGCCGCCGCCCTTGTCGCTGCTGTCCGGCGTCATCGAAGTGGTCTTCTGGACGGCAAGATTGATGTCGCCGGGCACCTGCAGATAGATCGTCGTCGAACAGCATTCGTCGGTGCCCGGCTTGCTGCCGTGGCCCGGGCTCACCGCGTCGATGCTTAGCGTGATGAATTGTCCCGGCGTCATGCCGGTGAGCGCCCAGGTGCCGTTGATCTGGCCGAGCGGAAAGGATTGCTCCGCCGCCGAAACGACGCTGACGCCCGGCGTCAGCGAGCGCACGGTCACCCGCGTCGAACTGAACCCCGCGGGTCCGCCGCCGGTCAGCGTCACCGTGCCGTTGCCGTTGGGATTGGCGATGGGGCTTGGATTGAAGTGGAACGTGCCGGTGACGTTGAGACAGTGCCCGTCGGTGGGGTGGCCATTGTCGCGATTGCCGAATATGGCGGTCATCTGCGGCATTACATAAGGCGCCGCGACATAAACCGCGGCCGCCGCCGCGACCACCCCGGCCACCCACAATCCCGCCGTCCTGAGCCAAGGAAACATGGATCGAGCCCCCGCCTACCGGTTTCGACGCGCGGCGGATGACGCGCGCATCACGGATGCCCGCCCGCGGTGCACAGGCCCGCCGGAACCTTGACCTTCAGCATCACATGGCAGCAGTCATAGGGCTGGCCCGTGAGCCTGTCGGAATTCTTGAAGGCGCAGACATTGATGTGAACCGTTTGGCCCGGCGTGGCGCCGCTCAGCAGGATCGCGGCCGGCGGCGGAGCCAGCGAGATGTCCGGGCCGTTGCTCACGCTGACGCCGCTCGTCGCTGAATGGACGGTCACCATGTCGATGCCGATGCCGGCGCTGTCGGTCGTCGAAAGCTGGTAGTTCCAGGTTCCGGTGTTGGTGTCGCAGACCGCCTGCGCATCGACCTTGCACACCTTGTTTTTCGGCGCGCAGCCGTCGCCGCTGCAGCAGCCGGGCGTGCCCGGCGTGCAAGGCAGGGTGCAGCCCGGCGTACCCGGCGTGCAAGGCAAGGTGCAGCCGGGCGTCCCCGGGATGCAGGGCGTGCCGCAGCCCGGCATTCCGGGTGAACAACCCGGCGGGGTGCCGGGGGGCGGATTGTTCGGCGGATTGCCCGGTGGCGGATTTCCAGGCGGACCGGCCGGCGGCGCCGCGCCGCCCGGCGGAGACGCCGTCGCCACCTGCTGCGGTGCCGGCGGCGTCACCACCGCGGCGCGGCGATCCGCGGCCGGTATCTTGCAGCCGGGATCCTGGCAGTCGATGCGATAGACGGCGATGTCGCCGACCGTGCCGCTGCGGTTGGCCGAACCCATGCTGTCGGTGTAATTCACGAAATAGCTCACCTGCGGCGGCACGTTGAAGCCGCGCACCGGCTGCTTCGGACTGATCTGGAGGCCGTACAGTTCGAGCGGCCCGCCCGGCACGATGCCCTGCGGCGTCTGGCGGAAATCGCGCAGCATGTCGCCGGTAAAGAAGATCGCGTCCTCACAGCCGTCGAGATCGATCGTGCCGTCGTCCTTGTAGCCATAGCCCAGCGCCACGCCGCCCGCGCTGTTGCGGCTGTCGCCGGCATAGCCGACCGCATATTCCTCCGCAGACTGATAAAAATGCCGGGGCTGCGCCGGATCGAACGGCTTGGCCGGCCAGAAGCGCCAAACATGCGCTACCGCGCCGCGCGCCAGGGGCGTGTAGTCGTATTGCGTGCCGATCACGCCGCGCTGGGCTGCGATCATCGCGCCGTCGCGCGCGAAGACGATGTCGGAGACCGGTGCCGCATTCGCGCCGTCCGGGATGTCAACTTCGAGACGCGGATCGTTTGCGAAGCCGCCATATTGATCGAGGCCCACGGACCAGATCTGGCCGTCGGCGACGGCGTAATACAGGCGATGATCGGCCGGATTGACCGCCAGGCCGAACACGCGGCGCGCGGCCCGCGCGAAGCCCCAGGTCGACGGGTCGGACGGACGAAATCCGGCATCGTGAATGTCGACGCGCGCGCGCCCGTCCTGCGGCACCGGCGGCAGACGAGCCAGGGTGCGTCCCGTCACGCCGTGATCATAGGCGCCGAGATCCCTGCCGTTCAGGTCGAGGCGATGGATGTCGCCCGTGGCGAGATCGGACACGAAAAGCTGGCGGTGCACGCGGTCATAGGCAATGGTTCCCAGCGAGGCGGAACCGATCGGCTCCGTGCCCAGCGAAACCTGCGCGAAAAGGCCTATGGCGCCGCTGCGCCCATCGATCTTCCAGATGCTGCCGGGACCGCCGCCGGGACCGAACTGGCCTGCCATCCATTCGGCACCGGCCTGCCCCGTCTTCACGCGTTGCGCAAAACGCTCGCGACCGCGGCCCGGCACCACGATGTTGAGGCCGTAAAGCGCGGTCGCGGCGAGGTAGATGTTCGCATAGGCGTCGTCGTCGATGGCGATGCCGAAAACCTGACCCACGGCGGCGGCGGGGATGTCGCGCGTCCGCGGTGCCGCCCAATACTGTCCGGCCCACGCGCGGCCCGGCCGACGCGGATCGAAGATGCGCGCCGCCGGACCGTTCACGTCGATGAATGTGCCGTCGGCCGGCGCCCTCGCCGCGTCGGCCGGTCGCGTGAGGCCGGAAAAGCCCGTGACGACCGCATCGCCCAGCGCCAGCGTCGCCGCGTGATCGTCCGGATGAAGCGTGGTGACGGAGGGGATCGGCCGCGGCTGGCAGAAATAGAGGAGCAACAGCAACACGGCGATAAGCGCCGCTATAATGCCGCCGCGGCGAATCCAAGAGCGGCGATCGGACTGCCCGCCTGCCATATATCCCCCCCCCGGCCGGACCAGCGGCCCAACCTCGCATCACGGCCTTGGCCAATCCCACCGGTGCCGGTGCGATCGATTCCCATGCAGCCGCTGTGCGCTTCCCCCGCAAAACGTTACGACACTCTAATCTTTCTGCAATACTTTAAGGAAAAAATCAAATTTCGATCATGGTGCATTTCGGTAGCGCCGCCTCGGACGCCCAGCAAAGAAAGGGCCGGGCCGACCGGCGCTGCCGGACGAACAGCTTGCCGCCGGGGCCACAAGATGGCGGCGTACGGAGACTGCGAAGCGCGGCTGCGGCGGCAGCCGTCAGGAGGGCCAAATGCGGGATAGCATGGGGCTGTATCCACATTCGGCCGGTCGGTATCATACCGGCGGGCGCCTTGCACAACACCGTGCGAGCGGGTCTTCACCGCATGTGTCAGGGTGACAAGTTGATGGCTGCTGCATGACCGATTTCGAACACCGAAAAGCCCGGGCGCGCGACTGGTTCGAGGCGTTGCGCGACGGCATCATGTAACGCTTCGAAACGCTGGAGCACGAAGCGCCGGATGCGCTTTACGGCGGCGGCGCGGGACGCTTCGAGCGCACGCCATGGTCCAGGCCAGCGGCGGAAGACGGCGCCGACCAAGGGGGCGGCGTGATGGGCATGATGCGCGGCCGGCTGTTCGAAAAGGTCGGCATCCACACCTCCACCGTTCATGGCGCTTTCGCGCCCGACTTCGCTAGGCAGGTGAAAGGCGCGGACCAGGATCCGCGTTTCTGGGCCAGCGGCATCAGCCTGATCGCACATCCGAGAAATCCGCGCGTGCCGCCCGTGCACATGAACACACGCATGATCGTGACCACCGAATGCTGGTTCGGCGGCGGCGCCGATCGCAATCCCACAATCGACGAGCAGCGCGACGCTGCGCATCCCGATGCGCGGGATTTTCATGCGTGCCTGAAGGCCGCCTGCGATGCCTTCGACGCCGGCTGGTATGATCGTTATTCCAAATGGGCGGCAGAATATTTCTGGCTGCCGCATCGCGGCGAACCGCGCGGTGTGGGCGGAATCTTTTACGACCATCTCGACGCGGGCGATTGGGAGCGCAATTTCGCCTTCACGCGGGCGGTCGGCGAGGCATTCCGGGACATCTATCCCGTCATCGTGCGGCGCCACATCGGCGAATCCTGGACGGAAGTCGAGCGCGCGCAGCAGGGCAAGTGGCGCGGCCGCTACGTGGAGTTCAACCTGCTCTACGACCGCGGCACCACGTTCGGCCTCAAGACCGGCGGCAATGTCGAAAGCATCCTGTCGTCGCTGCCGCCGCTGGCGCTGTGGCCATGACGCCGAGGATCAGGCTCGGTTCGCGCGGCTCGCCGCTCGCCCTGGCGCAGAGCCGTCTGGTGCAGGCCATGCTGGCCGCCGAGACAGGTAGGCCAGCCGAAGCCTTTCCCATCGAAAGTTTCACCACGAGCGGCGACCGCATTCAGGACCGCCGGCTGACGGAGGCCGGCGGCAAGGGGCTTTTCACCAAGGAACTTGACGAGGCGCTGAATCAGCATCGGATCGACGCGGCGGTCCATTCGATGAAGGATTTGCCGACGAAATTGCCGCCGGGACTGGTGCTGTGCTGCGTTCCTTCACGCGAGGACCCGCGTGATGCGTTCATCAGCGGCAAGGCGGCAAACCTGACCGCACTGCCCGCAGGCGCGGTCGTCGGAACGGCGAGTTTGCGCCGCCAGGCACAGACGCTGCATTTGCGGCCGGATCTGCGCGTGGTGACGTTGCGCGGCAGCGTGCAGACGCGCCTGCACCGCCTCGAAAAAGGTACAATCGACGCGACGTTCCTGGCGCTGGCGGGGCTGATGCGTCTGGGCCTGTCGGACAAGGCGACCGCCCTGATGGCGGCCGACATGATGCCCCCTGCCCCGGGACAAGGCGCGCTGGCGATTACCTGCCGCACCGACGATCATACGACGATCGACCTGTTCTCGCGCCTGACGATACCGGCGCACGAAATCGCCACCGCGGCGGAACGCGCCTTCCTGGATGCGCTCGACGGATCGTGCCGCACGCCCATCGGCGCGCTAGGCCGCGTCGAAGGCACGGCGCTGTGCTTCATCGGCGAGGTGCTCACGCCGGACGGCAGCCGGCGCTGGCGCAGGATGGCGACGATCGACCTGGGACCCGATGCGCGCGCGGCTGCCGAAGCGCTGGGCCGCGAGCTCGGGACCGAAATCCGCGCCGAAGCCGGCGCGGATTTTCAGCCGGACGGGATGGGTGGATGGTAGCGGGCATCGAAAAGCCGATATTGCAGGTACTGCACGGCGCAGCGCAGCAAAGGCCGCCGGTCTGGCTGATGCGGCAGGCCGGCCGCTACCTGCCGGAATATCGCGCGCTGCGCGCCAATGCCAAGAACTTCATCGAATTCTGCCTCACGCCGGACCTCGCGATCGAGGTGACGCTGCAGCCAGTGCGCCGCTTCGGCGTCGATGCCGCGATCCTGTTCGCCGACATCCTGCTGGTGCCGCATGCGCTGGGCCAGACGGTCGCGTTCGTCGAGGGCGAAGGGCCGCGGCTCGAACCGATCCGCGACGCGGCGGCGCTGGACCGGCTGGACGACACGCGTTTCACAACGATCCTGGCGCCGGTGATGGAGACCATCAAAGGCGTGCGCGCCGCGTTGCCGTCCGAAGTGGCGCTGATCGGCTTCGCCGGCGCACCGTGGACAGTCGCCACCTATATGATCGAGGGCCAGGGCGGCAGCGATTACGAGCACTGCCGCGCCATGGCGTGGCGTGAACCGGAACTCTTCGCACGCCTCATCGACCGATTGGTCGATGCCACCACATCCTATCTGCTGGCGCAGATCGAGGCCGGCGCGGAGGTGCTGCAGCTCTTCGACAGCTGGGCCGGCGCGGTACCGGCACCGCTGTTCGACGTGGCCGTGATCGCGCCGACCGCGCGCATCGTGAAAGCACTCAATGCGCGCCACCCGCACATCCCGATTATCGGATTCCCGCGCGCCGCAGGCTCGCATCTGGCGTGCTATGCCGCCAGGACCGGCGTCGACGCGGTCGGCGTCGATCACATGACCGATCTTCTCGGCGCCGCGGATGCGATGCCGAAAGGGGTCGCGGTGCAGGGCAATCTCGATCCGGTGCTGCTGTTGAGCGGCGGCGCGGTCATGGACCGCGGGGTGCTGCACATCGTCGAGACGATGGCCGGGCGGCCCTTCATCTTCAATCTGGGCCACGGCGTGATGCAACCGACGCCGCCCGAGCATGTGGCGCGTCTGGTCTCGCTCGTGCAGGGCAAAGCGTGACGGTTTACGACGCGGCGCGTGCGGCGAGATAGCTGCCTAGCGCGCAAAGCGCCGTGAGGACCGTTCCCCAGGCGACATCCATTGCCGCCAGCCGCACCGTCCAGACTCGGAGGGTCGCGAAATTCGTCAGGTCGTAAGTCATGTAGGCCATGAATCCGAAGAGCGCGCCGCAAAGAATTGCGGTCTTCGCCGACGGTGCCTGCAGGGCCGGCGCGACCGCGAGGCAGACGATGCCGACGGGATAAAGCAGGTAAAAGAGGATGATCGCCGTCCAACTCGGCGGATCGCGCAGCAACGGCCCCAATGTCGGCCGAAACACCGCGCCCGCGAAATAGCTGAGCCACAACCCGTCGCCGCCGGCGAGAATCACCAGCGCAACGGCATAACGGACGGCGTAACCCAGCATGGCATGGCCTCGCTTCGCAGAACCGCAAATCGCGGTCATGCCATTGGAATACGCATGCTGTGAGGCGATGGATCATTGACGTTAGGCGCGGCTGAGCCCGGTCCGTCGGCCTCGGTGAGTGAAAGACCGGGAGCAGCGCACATTTGTCTCGAAATTGTCGTCAAATCGTCGCCAGAAATTTTCTGGTTCCATATTCAGACAACTTGCGAAAGATCTTTTGGGAGCGCAAGTTCGACACCCCAAGGTGGTGCCATCAGATCGGCAGGATCGAGAGTTCCAATGACGATCCGCGACCGTCATGGGCAGGCCGAACGGCTTGTCATTTCGACCAACTCATCTCGATCAACAATGAAAGGTGCGCCATGCACAAACTCGTACGGTCTTTTTGCCTCGCCACCAGCGGTTCCGCCGCTCTCTTACTGGCGCTTGCCGGCGCAAACGCCGCCACCATTCCTGAACCGCGGCACTTGAAGGCGCCCCCCGGCACCGACGAAGCCGTTCGGGCCTATTGGACGCCGCAGCGCATTCTCAACGCCAAATCGGCTGACACCATGGTCAGCGGTCCGCTGCGCCACGGCCATTCCCGCCAGGCCCAGAAAGGCGAGCCGCAGATCGTTCCCGGCGCCGGTCCCAAGGTGGAATACGATCCGTCGCTTGCCACCACCTTGTACGATGAGGCCCAGCAAACGCCGCACGGCCATGAGCGCCTCCTGGGAACCGGCAACCTGCCCTACACGACCAACCGGCTGTACCCGGTAAACGATACGAAGCTTTTCAAGGTGTTTCCCTATGCCACCTTCGGCCATCTTTTCTTCACCGAGCCGTCCGGCGACTTCGAGTGCACCGCCTCGGTGATCCGCGCCAATACGATCGCCACCGCCGGCCACTGCGTGAACGACGGCCACGAAAATTACTACACCAACTGGATGTTCGTGCCCGCCCAGAACGGCAGCAAGGCGCCCTACGGCACCTGGACCTGGGCTACCGCCATTACCACAAGCGCCTGGTACAACGGCGGCGGCGGCGTGCCGAACGAGCAGGACGACGCGATCATCGTCCTCAATCCGCGGGTAAAAGAGCACTCCACGCACGTGATCAGCGATTACACCGGCTATCTGGGCTACGAGTTCAACGCGCCTTTGCCCACGGCCGTCACGCAGATCGGCTATCCGTGCAATCTGGATGAATGCAGCGATCCGGTGGCCACCTATGCGCAGGAAACGGCCGGTCCCACCAACAATTTCCAGTGGGGCACGGCGTCTTTCGGCGGCGCCTCGGGCGGGCCTGAGATCCAGGATTTCGGCCAGGCACCCTCGGGCGTGCCCGCGGAAACGCTCGGCGGCAATATCGTGATCTCTTCCACCAGCTACACCTACGACCCCTCGACGCAGGTGGACGGCGCTTCGATCTTCTATTCGGCGGGGCAGAACGGCGAATACACGTTCGGCGACGACCTCAACTACGCCTGTGCCAACGGCGGCTGCTGAGGAGCAGCCGACTGCGGATATTTCATGCAAGCTGCGTGAGCGGGAGTTTAGAACATCCCGCTCACGGGGCTTCCCATCGCGGATGCGCCGCCGGGTGGGGCGAAGCGAGCCGCTGAAAAAATCCTGATCCGAAAGACGTCGCCCTTATCGCGCCGCGGCGAGCAGGGCGCGCTTCGCTGCGGCGCGCGCCTGTTTCGACTTGGTGGCATGCAGACCGGCGTGCCGAATCCCGGCCGCGCCGTTCTTCGGCAGCACACGGATGATCGCCATCATGCCGCCGTCCTCGTGATCGAGGATGTGGCAGTGATAGACGAAGTCTCCGACATCGGCGCCGCGGAAATCCAGCTTGACCTTGATGCTGGGAGGGTGCCGGCCCGACCAATAGGGGACCTGGTAGGTGTCATAGATCTGCTGCTGATCCCTGGGTATCGGCACGCCGTTCACTTCCTCCACGAGGAAATGGATCTGGTGCATGTGGAATTCGTGCACTTCGGCGGATTTGTTGTAGATGGTCCACTCTTCCACCGCGCCCTGCGTGGTCGTGATCGCGGGCGGATTGTTGGGGTCGAACAGGGTCCGCCTTTGCCCCTTGACGGTGATGAAGAAGCTGGTGCCTTCCGTATCGCGCGTGTGGGCAGGCGGCTTGTATTCCGAGAAATAGAGGATGCGCTGCGCCGTGACCCTGGCGTTGGCAAGGTCGTCGAACCGCATGCGTCTGGCCCGGCCGGCCGGCGCCGCGGCTTTCGGCAATTTGCTCGGCTGGTCCGTCGCCACGATCTGCGCCAGCGGGCGCGCCGGGTTGCTGTCCGAGATCGGGCCGCCGTCGATGGCCAGGGTCGACAGCAGCGCCACCGTCGTGCTCGAGGACGGCGCGGCAAGGATGAACTCGACGCGGGCGGCGGGGGACAGCAGGACGTCGGTTTGCGTGACGATGCTGCCCTGTTGCTTGCCGTCCTTCGACCCCGTGGGCACGCCGTCGAACGCCACGATCTGCAGCGGCTGGGCGACGCCGTCATAGGTCACCTTCAGGTCCATGATGGTGTTGGCCGAGGCATTGACGAAGCGCCAGAATTCCTGGCTTCCCACCTGCATCTTGATGATCGAAGGCGTATATCTGGGATAGGACACGGGGACGTAGTTCACCGAAACATCCCAGTTCGGCACCGGCTGCTGCGGGCTTGTCGCCAGGCCGATGATCCGCTGCTGGTCGCGCAGGACGAGATAGCGCTCCGGCAACCCGGCCACCGCCGGCTGCACATTGGCGATCCCTTCCACTTCGATCGCGCCGGTCGAACCGCCCTGCAGGGCGACGGATGAAATTCCGTGCACATGCGGGTGGTACCAGTACAGCCCGGGCGGCTCGTCCTTCGGGATATGGAGCGTATAGGTGAAGGTCTCGCCGGAATTGACCAGCGTGTGGATCACCTCGTCGCTGTGACAGGTCGGTGCGGTGTTGGTGCCGTGGAAATGCATGTTGACCGACGTGGCGGTCATCTGCGCGTCGCCGCAGGTGTTGCCGTCATTGGACATGATCTCGGACGGCGCGCCGGGCGCGGCAGGCACCATGTTGGTCAGCGTGATGTGGATCGTGTCGCCGGGATTGACGTGCATGGTCGGCGATTCCGCGCCATCGGCGGTCACGAAGCAGAACAGCGTCCGCCCGGCGTTGTCCACCGAGGTATAATAGTTGAAGGCGATGTCGAGCACGCCGTTCTGGCTGTAGAGATCCGGCGGCGGCATCACCTCGCTTCCAGCGTCGGGGCGCGGGCAGACGCCCCCGTCCGCCGCCAAGGCCCGAACGGGCAGCATCGCGCACAGGCACAACGCCAGCAGCACGCCGCCGAGGATGCGTTTCATTTCGATCTCCGCCCCCGCGCGCCCCGGACAGAGGCAGGGCGCCTCGCAATTGAGAATGACACCAAATCGCTGTTAGAGGAAGGCGGCCGGAGACAGCATCCCCGGCCGCGCTCGTCCGCTCAGGGACTGGTGTAATTGCCCGTGCTGCACTTGCCCGTGCTGTTGAGATAGTACTGCGTCACGGTGTAGGTGCTCGATCCGGCGGTCAGATGGCCGCTGCCGCTGCAAAGGTCGGCGATCTCGTAGCCGTCCGCCGTATTCCAGGCTTGCGGATATTTGGGGTTCGAGCCCGGCGTCGGGATATTGTCGGTCGTCGCCTCGGCATATTCATGCGACGCGGCGAAGGTGATGAAGCTGATGCCCGAATTGCAATCCGGCTCCACGGTGTAGAAAATATTCGTATCCGTCACCTTCTTCGACGACGCGAAATGATAGGCGCCGAAGTCCCGGCAGGATACCAGGCCCTGCAGGGTGATCGTGATGTCGGCCGGGAAATAGATCATGTACAGCGTATTGAGATCGTTCGGCGGCAGGACGCCCTTGCTGATCTGATACGCCAGCTCCTTTTGAATCTGGCCGTCGGTCAGGTTCAACGATTTGTGCTTCGGCGTGATCTGAACCAGGCCTTCATAGGTGCCGCGCCCGATATTCTGCTTCGTTCCCTTGTGGCCGTTCACGCCTTTCAGATGGGTGTCATATTCCGACATCTGATCCACGAAGGTGCTGTTCACGACGGCTCCCGTGAACCCGGGAACCGTGGCGACCGTCGTCGGATTGACGTTCGGACCCCACATGACCGCGACGACATGGCCGTTCGAGAACACCGAGCCGCCGAAATATTCCACCTCTCCGGCACCCTGCTGCGGCGCATGGCCGGTCCTCGCCCGATAGGCCGGCGTCGCGAAGATATGGTAGGCGCCGACGCTGTCGGCCATGACCGGAGCGGCCACGCTCAAGGCGGCGGCCATCGCCGCGCAGGCGGCCACGGAACGCAGAGATGCAAACATTGAAGTTCCCCTATTTGGCGATTGGCGGACCGAGCCCGCATCGGGTGACACAATGTGGCGTCATGGCGCGGTTGGCAAGCGGACGGCGCCCCAAGTTCAACGGTTGGACAGCTGAATGGGATTGCCGTCCGGGTCTTTGCCGTCGCAAAGGCAGAACATGTCTCCCTGTCGGACCTTGCCGAAACGCGCGCCGCGCCCCACCAGCGTTTCCCGCAGGGCGACGACGTCCTTGGCGTAAAAGACGATCTTCGGACCCTTGCGGCCCGGCGACGGCGAGCCGGAATGCAGCGCGATCCGCGTGCCACCCGCCGCAAATTCCCGCCAGCCCTTTTCATTGGTGACCCGGCGAAGGCCAAGCACCTCTCCGTAGAATTCGCTCATCGCATCGATCTGCGCCGTAAACAGGATCACGCGCGCCATTTTCATCGCGGGCATCTTTGTAGCGACTCCACCGGGCCTTCAGACGAGCAAGCCTATCAGAAACGCCTGCTCATGATTCCAGCCCCGTGTAGGCGAGACTGGCGAGTCTCTGCATTTCGGGAGCCGACATCCGCCCCGTCATCACCGTTCCGATCACATCGTCCTGCCAGATGCAGACGCGCTGCCGGTCGCGCTTGAACTGGTCGAAGCGCACGGCACCCGACGAATGGCGGACATACAGCGCGAAGGCGCGGGGGTCGGCGCCGCGTCGATAGAGCAACTCGACCGCCTTGCCGCCGGGCACGCCGTCGTAAACCTGCAGCCGGCTCAGCGTGTAGCCCATCTTGCCGAGGTCCGGCGCCCTGACGGGCATGGCGAGCGCGGTGGTCATCACGGCATCGGCGGCATGCGCACTGGCGGCGCCGCCGATCGCAAGCGTCTGGCGCGGCGCTGTCGCATCGCTTTGCGCAGCGAGCGCTTCCGTTACGATGGTGTCCTCCCTGACTGCAAATGTCTGCCGATAGGCGAGCGTCGCAGCCAGCAGCAGCACGAGCGCTGCCGCAATGGCAGCCAGAGGCTTCAGATAGGATGCAAAGCGGGATCGGCGGGGCCGGTGAATCAGTGCCAGCCATTCCGCTGGAAGCGGACGGTCGAGCAAGGCGTCGTAGATTCCGGCCAACCGCGCCTTGTCCGCGCGGAAGGACGCAACCCGTTCGGACAGGCGCGCGTCGCTGCGAACGGCCTCCTCGATCGCGGCGCTGCGGCCTTCGTCGAGCTGATCGTCGATGAAAGCGTGCAGATCTTCCTCGCGAATTTCCACGCGACCGGTCATTGCCGGCGATCCAATCGCGGCGCCGCCGTTCCCTGCGGCCCAATTGGCGCGAGGCTTGTCACGAAAACGGACGGTTCCTGACCCATGAATGTTCTTCTGCCGTGCTCACGCCCGCAAAAAGTCCGCGTGTCATCCTATATTCATACTTCGACGTTTTTCGGCACCCCTTTATTCCACTGTATTTCATTGCCGACGCACCGGGTCCAGTACCCCGCTCAAACCGGTAGGCCGGCAAAATAATAGAAAAGTCGTCCCGCGTCGCCTGCACATTTTCCAAAGACGGGGAATAGATCGGCGATCTCGTTCGTCTACCGATACGAGACGATGGCGCTGCGCATCGTGTCGCGAGGAAGACCCTCGGCAAACCTGGGAGGACGAAATGAGAATCGAAATTGGCCTGGCGTTGAGTCTGATGTTGTCCGCGTCTCCGCTTCTGGCCGCCGGGCAGTCCGTCGCGCCCGGCAAAACGACGACTTTTCAGGTCGTCCCCCTGGTCTCGGACCAGCCGGGCATCGCACCCAACACCGATCCCGACCTCGTCAATCCCTGGGGACTTTCGCAATTCCCCGGCGCGCCCGTCTGGGTGTCCGACAACGGAACCAACAAGTCCACGCTCTACGATCCCAACACGGGCGCCAAGAGTTCGCTGGTCGTGAATATCCCGCACGGTTCGCCGACGGGGACCGTGGCTGTGCCCAGCGGCGCCGGCTTCGTGATCAAGAAGAAGGGAAAGAGCGCCGACAGCTCGTTCCTCTTCGACACGGAATCCGGGCAGATCGAGGGATGGAGTTCCTCGGTCGACCTCAACAACGCGGTCGTCGCGTTCAACGGCTCGGGCGACGGTTCGGTTTACAAGGGCCTCGCCATCGACACGGTCGGCAACCAGATCTACGCCGCCGATTTCGCCAACAACCAGGTCGAGGTGTTCGACAATGCGTTCCACAAGGTCGGCGCCTTCACCGATCCCAACCTGCCGAAGAACTACGCGCCGTTCAACGTGGCGGTGCTCAACGGAAAACTTTACGTGGCCTTCGCGAAACGCGAGAAGCACGGGATCGACGAAGTCGACGGCGCCGGTCTGGGCTATGTCGATGTCTTCGGCACGGACGGAACGTTGCAGCAGCACCTCGTCGCCAACGGTCCGCTGAACGCGCCCTGGGGGCTGGCGCTCGCACCGGCGAATTTCGGGACCTTCGCGGGCGCGCTGCTGGTGGGCAATTTCGGCAATGGCGAGATCAACGCATTCGACCCCGCCACGGGCACCCTGATCGGCACGCTGAGCAGCGGCAAACACAAGCCGCTGAAGATCGAAGGGCTTTGGGCGCTGGACGACACGGGCAACAACGCGATCACCTTTTCCGCGGGCCCCGGCGGCGAGGCGCACGGCCTGTTCGGTCTGATCGAACCCAAATAGACGACACATCTGACCACGCGTGCAGCTCTATGGCGTGAATCCATCCGCAGGCTTGTCGGCGCTGCCAATACCGGCCGGTTCCTGCGGACGTTCACGGCGTGCCAAGTTCCTGGTCCGGAACTTGGTACCCCGGCGGCGGCCCCTCCGCCGGCCTTGGCTGCAGGCGCACCTGTCGGCCTCTGGCCGGGAAATACGAAACATTAATGAACGGCAATGCCGCATATTGGCAGCCGATCCGCTTCGGGGCATCCTGACGTCTTCATGGAGGACAGGATGACAGACATGGCCCCCGGTGTTTCCAGCCTTCTTCGCAGGCACGATGCCATGCGGCGCCTCTCGGCTGCCGCCCTTCTTGCCGCGCTGGGCGGGGCCGGTCCTGCCGCCGCCGCGAATCCGCCCGTGACGGTCGCCATCGACGCCACCGCCAGCCGCCATCCGATCAATCCGCTGATCTACGGGGTGGGCTTCGGCTCCAAGGCCGACCTGACTGCCTTGAACGCGCCGCTGAACCGTATGGGCGGCAACAACATGACCGATTACAACTGGTCCCAGAACGCCCAGAATCTGGACGCCGACTATTATTTCGAAAGCTATCCGCAGAAGGGCGCCACCGCCGGCGCCGAGGCCGACACCTTCGTCGCCACCAGCAAGGCGCACGGCGCCCAGCCCATGCTGACCGTGCCGCTGATCGGCTGGGTCGCCAAGCTCGGCGCCGGCCGTTCCATCCTGCCCAGCTTTTCGGTGGCCAAATACGGCGCCCAATGCAGCGTCGATCAATACGACACCGATGCCGGCGACGGATTGAAACCCGACTGCAAGACGGCGATCACCGGCAACGATCCCCACGATGCCTATGTCACGGACAGTCCCGCCGCCGAGCAGAAATGGATCAAGCATCTGGTCAAGAAATGGGGCAAGGCGGCCGACGGCGGCGTCGGCTACTACCTGATGGATAACGAGCCCAGCATCTGGTACTCGACCCATCGCGACGTCCACCCGATCGGTCCGCATGCGATCGAATATCGCGACAAGGTCATTCTGGGATCCGCGCGCGTCAAGGCGATCGATCCCAGCGCGCTGGTCGTGGCGCCGGAGGAATGGGGCTGGGAGGGCTATTTCTACAGCGGCTATGACCAGCAATATGCGGAGGCACACAATTACAGCAAGTTTCCGGACCACAAGAAGGAGCAGGGCGGGATGGACTACATCCCCTGGCTGCTGACGGAGTGGAAAGCGTCCGGCCATCCGGTGGACGTCGTGAGCGTGCATTTCTATCCGCAGGGCAACGAAGACAGCAACGATACCTCCACCGCCACGCAGCTGCTGCGCAACCGCTCCACCCGCCAGCTCTGGGATCCGAATTACACCTCCGAAAGCTGGATCGACGCGCCGGTTTACCTGATCCCGCGGCTGAAGAGTTGGATCGCCGATTATTACTATGCCGGAACGCCGGTGGCGGTGACCGAATACAATTGGGGCGCCGAGAACCATATCAACGGCGCCACGACCCAGGCCGACATCTACGGAATTTTCGGCCAGCAGGGATTGGACATGGCGACACGCTGGACCGTGCCGGCCGCCAAGACGCCCACCTTCAAGGCGATGCAGATGTATCGCAACTACGACGGCGCTGGCTCGACCTTCGGCGACACCAGCATTTCGGCCAGCGCGCCCAATCCGGACGATCTGTCCGCCTTCGCCGCACTGCGCAGCAAGGACGGCACCATGACGGTGATGGTGATCAACAAGGTGCTGAGCGGCAGCACGCCGGTCACGCTGAGCCTCGCCAATTTCACCAGCGCCGGCACGGCCAAGGTCTATCGCCTGACGTCGACCAACGTGATCCAGGTGCTTCCGGATTTGGCGTGGTCGGGCGGCGCGTTGAACGATACCGAGCCCGCGCAGAGCATCACGCTCTACGTGCTGCCGAAATAGGGAGCGGTGGCGGATTCGGGAAGCGCGCCTTCGGTTTCGTCGCATTGCTGGCTGCCGTAGCGGCAGGCATAGACCTTGGTGAATTCCGCGCCCAGGAGAAACACCTGCGCGGAATAGTAGACCCAGACCAGCAGCAGGATCAGACCGCCCGCCGCGCCATAGGGCTTGGCCATCGTGCTGCTGCCGAGAAAATAGCCCAGCAGGAATTGTCCGAGTTGGAACAGCGCCGCGGTGCCGATCGCGCCCGCGATCACATCGCCCCATTCCAGATCCTTGTTCGGCAGGATTTTGTAGATCGCCGCGAACAGCAAAGTCGCCAGCAGGAACGAGACGGCGATGTTCAGCAGCGCCAGCGTGAACTGGCTATAGGGGGTGTCCACGGTGATGTAATGGCGCAACGCCGTCAGCGCCGCCGTCAGCAGCATCGAGATGACAAGCAGGAATCCCAACCCGATCACCAGCAGCAGGCTGACCGCGCGCCCGCGCAGCAGGCGCGGCAGGACGGCGCCCTTGCGCGGCGCCTGCCAGATCGCATTCAGCGCGTCCTCCATTTCGCCGAACACGCCGGACGCCGTCACGATCAGCACCGCCACGCCCAGGATGCCGCTGAAGATCCCGGTCGAGGTGCCGCGCGCGTTGCGGATCGCCATCTGCAAGAGATTGACGCTGTCATGACTCATAATGTGGCCCAGAGCGGCCGCCACGGCGCCGCGCGCCGCATCCGGCCCCATCACCAGCCCGGCGATGGTGACCGCGATGTAGAGCACCGGCGCGATCGCCGTGACGATATAGAACGCGATCGCGGCGCCCCGCGTCAGCGCCTCGTCGTGGATATAGGCGTCGATCCCGCTGCGGATGAGCTGCCAAGTCTGTTTGAACATCAAAATGAGCCGAATTCCCCATTGGAGGAACGCGCAACCGGCCCAGTTGTTTCACCGTGCCATGCAGCGCATGGCGCGATGCAGCGTTGTCTGGCAGCGGATTTGGCGGTGAAGCATGGATATGAGCGATAAAGCGGGCCACGCGGCCGGTCTTCGGGAGGCGCCGCCCCGCGGTCGCAGCCTGTTCGGCCGGATCGTGTGGTCGTGGGCCGCGTTTTTCCGCTGGAGCGCCGCGACCATCGTCGCCTTGCTGATGATCGCCCTGCTGTGGCTCTATTTCCTGGATTGGAACACGATGCGCGGGCCGCTCGCCCGCTATGCCTCGCACCGCCTGGGCCGCGAGGTGCATATTGCGGGCAATCTCGAGGTCCGTCTTTTCAGCTTCACGCCGAGCATGTCCGTCCATGGCGTCAGGGTGGCCAACCCGGCCTGGGTCGGCCAACCGCTAGCGGCCGATATCGGCGATTTTTCGGTGTCGGTGCGGCTGATGCCGCTGCTCTACGGCAAGCTGATCTTGCCATCGGTCGAGTTCGACGATCCGAATATCCTGGTGGTGCGCGACAAGCAGGGGCGGACGAACTGGGATTTCCGCGGTTCGGCCCAGGGACAGAAGATTCCGCCGATCCAACGCTTCGTGGTGCGCAACGGGCAACTCAGGATCGACGACCGGCTGCGCCGGATGGTTTTCGCCGGCATGGTGTCGTCCAACGAGCGGGCCGGCGGCGGCGACCACGCATTCGAACTGACCGGAGAAGGCACGCTGAACGGAAACAAATTCGTCGCCGACATCCATGGCGGCGCCCTGATCAATGTCGACGAGAGCAAGCCCTATCATTTCGCCGCCGACGTGCGCTCCGGCACCACCCATGCCGTGGCGGACGGTGCGTTTCCGAGGCCCTTTCACCTGGGCCAGTTCTGGGCCGCCACCACATTCTCCGGCCCGACCATGGCCGATCTCTACTATCTGACCGGCCTCGCCTTTCCCAACACGCCGCCTTATCGCCTTTCGGGCACGCTGACGCGCGACGGCTCGCTCTTTCATTTCGCCGACATCAAGGGCCTCGTGGGCAGTTCCGACATGCATGGCGATGTGACGGCGCAGACCGCCGACACACCGACCTTCGTGCGCGCGCAACTCACGTCGCGCCAGTTGAACTTCGACGACCTGGGACCGTTGATCGGCGCGCCGCCACCCGGTGCCGCGCGCAAAGGATCGGCAGCCGCATCCACGCGCGTCCTGCCCGACGCGCCGCTGTATGTCGAGCGCATCCGTCAGATGAATGCCGACGTCCAGTATGATGCCGCCACGATAAAATCGCAGGATTTTCCACTGCGCGACCTGCACCTGCATGTGGTGCTCAACAACGGCGTGATGACGCTCGATCCCATCACCTTCGATTTCACCCGCGGCAAGCTGAACGCATCGCTGAAAGTCGACGCCCGCAAGGACGTGGCGGTCAGCGACCTGGACGCACGGCTGAGCAATATCCGTCTGGAGCAGTTCGTGCACGGCAATCCGCCGGCCGTCGAGGGGCTGCTGGCGGCGCGGGCACAAATGCACACGGTGGGAAACAGCGTGCGCAAAGCAGCCGCCACCGCCAACGGCGCGCTGACCTTCGTGGTGCCGAGCGGCAAAGTGCGCAAATCCTTCGCCGAACTGACGGGGATCGATCTGCTCAACGGCCTAGGCCTGCTGCTGACCAACGACAAAAGCGACACGGGGCTGCGCTGCGCCGTCGCCCGTTTCGACGCGCGCGACGGCGTCATGACCGCGCGGCAGTTTACCATTGACACCGATCCAGTTCTCATCAATGGCAGCGGAACGATCAATCTCAGGGACGAATCGCTGAACCTCGCCATCACCGGCAAGCCCAAGGAATTTCGCATCGGGCGCCTGCGCGCACCGATCTCGATCGGCGGTTCGCTCGGCAGTCCCTCCGTGGGGGTGAAGGCAGGCCCTGCCCTGGCGCAAGGCGGCATCGCGGCGGCGCTGGGTGTGCTCAATCCCTTCGCGGCCCTGCTGGCCTTCGTCGATCCCGGCCTTGCCAAGGACGCGAATTGCGTGGCCCTGAGCGAGAACGCGCGCAAAGGTCCAGCGCCCGTGAAGACCCCATCGCGCCGCAGATGAAGGCGTTCACCATTGTGGCACAGATGCGGCCATCATGGTTGATCAATTCTTGACGGCCGGAACTCCCCCTGCCCGATTTCGTTATTACATCAGTACGTGACTACAGCCGGACAATCGGGTCGCTCCCGCACCGGCTACCGGTTACAGGGCGTCTGGAGGGATTGAACCTCCGGGCCAAGGCGTCCGGACCGGAAGGGCGCGCATCGTTTTCCCCCCCAGCGATGCGCGCCCCTTCTTTTTTTGCTGTAGGATCAAAGCGGCGTTCGCCCGGGGAACATCACATGCGGAAATTGGTATCGGCGGCATTGCTGGGAATGCTGCTCGCCGCCTGCAGCGCCGCCGCGGCAAAGCCCTTGTCGCAAGCCGATGAGGATGCGGCTTCCGACCCGGCCTCTGCGAAAGCCCATTGCCCCAAAGACGCGATCTGCGGAAGCGTGACGCGGCCGCTCGATCCGTCCGGCCGCGTCAAGGGCGATATCGCGATCGCCTACCGGCTCTACCCGCGCCTCGACCAATCGCTGCCGCCGGCAGGCACGATCGTGGCGCAGGAAGGCGGTCCGGGCTATCCCTCGACCGGCACCAGCTACAGCTACAAGCAGCTTTTCGCGCCGCTGCGCCAAGACCACGACCTGCTGATGGTCGACGCCCGCGGCACCGGCGCCTCAGGCGCCATCGATTGCCCGAGCCTCGAACACTCGCCCGTCCGCACGCCCCGCGATATCGGCGCCTGCGGCCGGTCGCTTGGGCCCGACTCGGTGCTCTACGGCACGCGTATGGCGGCCGACGACATGGCGGCGGTGCTGGACGCGCTGCACATCGCGACCATCGATTTCTACGGCGACAGCTACGGGACGTTTTTCGGCCAGGTCTTTTCGGCGCTTTATCCGGAGCGGCTACGCAGCGTCGTGCTGGACGGCGCCTATCCGGTGATCGGCGAGACGCCGTGGTATTCCAATGCCGGCGCGGTGGTGCGCAAAGGCTTCG
Organism: Alphaproteobacteria bacterium; assembly: GCA_015654705.1. Taxonomy (GTDB): domain Bacteria; phylum Pseudomonadota; class Alphaproteobacteria; order Micropepsales; family Micropepsaceae; genus Rhizomicrobium. Next base: position 28,459 of record JAATGL010000012.1, read on the forward strand.
ACGAGGCCTGCCGGCGCTCGCCTTATTGCGCCGGACTGAAGGGCAGTTCGCTGGAGCGCATCCGCAAGCTGGTCGACTATGTCCGCCGTAACCCGATCAGCGGCCGCGCGCCTGACGGCGAGGGCAAGATGCGCGACGTCACCGTCGATCCGGGCAGCGTCGGCAACATGCTGTATGACGGCACGGAGGGACCGGTGAATTACCGCGATCTCGACGCCGCCATCCGTGCCTGGTTCGATGGCCGCGACGCGCGGCCGCTGTTGCGGCTGGCGGCCGAGAACATCGCCAACGAATATCCGGTGCCGCCGCACAGCTATTCCTACGGCCTGTTCTCCGCGGTCAGCTGCATGGACTACCAGCAGATCTACGACATGAATTCGCCGCCCGACCTGCGCCATCGCCAGCGCGAGGCGGCGCTGGCGGCCGAGCGCGCCAGCGATCCGGGCGTCTACGACCCACTGAGCATCGCGGAATTCCAGACCGTGCCGCTCGACATCAGCGTGCTCAATCTCTGTCTCGACTGGCCGATCCGGCATCCGCCCTACGCGCCGGGCGCACCGATTCCCGACAATGCCAAGTTCACCGCGGCGCCGACGCTGGTGCTCAACGGTGAACTCGACATGCTGACCACGGCAGCGGAAGGCGCCATCGTGACGGCGCAATATCCGAACGCTCGGCAGGTCGTCGTGGCCAACAGCTTCCATGTCGACGCCATCGACGATGTCGACGATTGCGCACAGGAGATCGTGCGCCGCTTCGTGGCGACGCTGGATGTGGGCGATACAAGCTGCGCGGCGACGATCAACCCGGTGCGCCTGGTGCCGCTTTTCGTGGCGCATGCGGCGGATGCGATCCCGGCCCTGCCGGCCGACGGCAACACGGCGACGACGCACGAACTGGCCATCGCCTCGGCGGCGGTGCAGACGGCGGGCGACGCGCTGGCGCGCTGGAACATCAATTACAGCGGCCAGGGCGTGGGCCTGCGCGGCGGCACCTGGAGCTACACACAGCCCGACCTCGTCGCCCGCTATACGCTGACCGGCGTTCGCTGGACGAAAGACCTGGCCGTGTCTGGTACCGCGGTCTGGGACCAGGACAACGGTGCCATCCGCGCCGACCTCACCTTCACCGACGCGCGCGGCGGCGGCGCAAGCCTGTCCGCCACCTGGAACGACCGCGACCACGATGCCGTGGCGACGCTGTCCGGCACGATCGGCAAACACACGCTGCATGCCAGGATGCCGGCGCCCTGACGCCGTTCAAGTTCCGCAAAAGGTCTGATGTACCACCTGGTCGGGGCGCGGCGGCTCGGCGTAGCGGCCGAACTCCGGCTGGTCCTCGTAAGGTTTCGCCAGAACGGTCAGGAGCGTTTCGAACGGCGCGAAATCCGCGGCGCCGACGGCGGCGGCGATCGCCTCCTCCACCAGATGGTTGCGCGGGATGAAGGCCGGATTGGCCTCGCGTATCGCATCCCGGCGCGCATCGGGAGTGGCGTCCTCCTGCGCAAGCCGCTGCCGCCAGCGCACCGCCCATTCGTCATAGGCGCCCGGCTCGGCGAACAGCGCGCGCAGATTGGCATCGCTTTGCTCATCGACAACCGCATCGCATAACCGCCGAAAGGTCAGGGTGAAATCGGCGCTGTTGCGCGCCATGCGCTCCAGCAGATCTTGCGCCAATGACAGATCGTCCGGCCGGGCATCGAGCAGGCCGAGCTTGCGCCCAAGCCCCGCCGCATAGGCTTTTTCGAAACCGCCCGCGAACGCGTCCAATGCCTCCTGCGCCTGCCGGATCGCGGCCTCCTGGTCGTGGTCCAGCAGCGGAAGCAGCGTCTCCGCCAGACGCGCGAGGTTCCATTGGGCGATGCGCGGCTGGTTGCCATAGGCATAGCGGCCCTGGCTGTCGATGGAACTGTAGACGGTTCCCGGATGATAGGCGTCCATGAAGGCGCAGGGGCCGTAGTCGATGGTCTCGCCCGATATCGTCATGTTGTCCGTGTTCATCACGCCATGGATAAAGCCGACGCAGAGCCATTGCGCGACGAGCCCGGCTTGGCGCGCGATCACCAGATCGAGCAGCGCGCGATAGCGGTTGGCGGCCTGCGCCGCCTGCGGATAATGCCGCGCGATGACGTAATCGGCGAGTTGGCGCACGCCGTCCACATCACCCCGCGCGGCGAAGAACTGGAAGGTGCCGACCCGGATATGGCTGGAAGCGACGCGGGTCAGCACCGCGCCGGGCAGCGGCGTCTCGCGCCACACGGCCTCGCCGGTCGTCACGGCGGCCAGCGCGCGGGTGGTGGGAATGCCGAGCGCCGCCATCGCCTCGCTGACGATGTATTCGCGCAGCACCGGCCCCAGCGCCGCGCGCCCATCGCCGCGCCGTGAATAGGGCGTCGGGCCCGCGCCCTTCAGCTGGATGTCGCGGCGCACGCCGCTGCGGTCGATAATCTCGCCCAGCAGAATGGCCCGCCCGTCGCCCAGCTGGGGCACGAAATTGCCGAACTGGTGACCGGCATAGGCGGCGGCAAGCGGCTCGCTGCCCCCTGCCACGCAGTTGCCGGCCAGAATCGCAACGCCTTCGGCGCTCGCCAGCCTCTGCGGATCGAGTCCAAGGTCCCAGGCAAGCCTTTCGTTCAGCCGGACAAGCCGCGGCGCGGCCACGGGTGTCGGCGGCAGCCGCGCGAAAAACCGGTCCGGCAGGCGCGCATAGCTGTTGTCGAAGGCAAACAGGTCGACGGCTTGCACAGTCCCGGCAGCTGCGATCTGTGACATTCTCTCTATATAAGAGCGGCGGCGGACGAATTCTGCGCCCTGCGGCGATATAAGTCCAAGCGGGCCGGCGCCGGCAATGCTATGGCCTGCCGCATGGCGCCGCTTCTGACCCTTCAGGATATCCTTCTGACCTATGGCAGCACCGCGCTGCTGGACGGCGCCGAATTGTCGGTGGAGGCTGGCGAGCGGCTCTGCCTGGTCGGGCGCAATGGGTCGGGAAAATCGACCCTGCTGAAGATCGCGGCCGGGCTGGTCGAGCCCGATGGCGGCGAGCGCTTCTTCCAGCCCGGCGCCACCATCCGCTACCTGCCGCAGGAGCCGGATTTCACCGGCTTCGCCACGCTGGGCGAATTCGCCCGCGCCGGGCTGAGCCCGGGCGACGATGCGCACCGCGCCACCGATCTTCTGCGCCAGGCCGGACTGACCGGCGAGGAGACGGTCGGTCAGGTCTCCGGCGGCGAGGCGCGACGCGCGGCGCTGGTGCGCGTGCTGGCGCCATCGCCCGACGTGCTGCTGCTCGACGAGCCGACCAACCATCTCGACCTGCCGGCGATCGAATGGCTTGAAGCCGTTCTGGCGTCGATGCGCTCCGCCCTGGTGCTCATCAGCCATGACCGGCGTTTCCTGGCGCGGCTGTCGCGCACGACGCTGTGGCTCGACCGCGGACGGACGCGCAAGCTGCAGCAGGGCTTCGCGCAATTCGAGGAGTGGCGTGACGGCGTCTTGGAGCAGGAGGAGATCGAGCGCCACAAGCTCGACCGCAAGATCGCGATGGAGCTCGACTGGGTGCGCCACGGCGTCAGCGGCCGACGCAAGCGCAACCAGGGGCGCCTTGCCGGCCTCGCCCAGCTCCGGCGCGAACGCAGCGAGCAGCGCCGCGTCGCCGGCGACGTCCGGATCGAGGCTGGCGATGCCGACCACTCCGGCACCCTCGTCATCAAGGCCCGGCGTGCCAGCAAATCCTTCGGCGACAAGGCCGTGGTGCGCGATTTCTCGATCCGCGTCCTGCGCGGCAACCGCATCGGTGTGGTCGGTGCCAACGGCTCCGGCAAGACGACGCTGGTCCAATTGCTGACCGGACGCCTTCCGCCCGACAGCGGTGAAGTCAAGCTGGGCGCCAATGTCCTCATTGCCGGGCTGGACCAGGACCGCGCCAAGCTGCTTCCCGACAGCACGCTCGGCGATGTCCTGACCGGCGGGCACGGCAACACCGTCGTGGTGGACGGGCGGGCGCGCCACGTCACCAGCTACATGAAGGATTTTCTTTTCACGCCGGAGCAGGCACGCTCGCCGGTGCGCGTGCTGTCGGGCGGCGAACGGGCGCGGCTGCTGCTGGCCAAGGCGTTGGCGACGCCGTCCAACCTTCTGGTGCTGGACGAGCCGACCAACGACCTCGATTTGGAAACCCTCGACTTGCTGCAGGAGATGATCGCGGATTATCCGGGCACTGTCCTGCTCGTCAGCCATGACCGCGATTTCCTGGACCGCACCGTGACCTCGACCCTGATGGCGGAGGGCGACGGGCGGTTTGTCGAATATGCCGGCGGCTACAGCGACATGGTCGCCCAGCGCGGCCAGGGCGTGTCGGCAAAGACGGTTATCAAACAACCGCGGAACAACGATGGTCCCGCCAGCAAGCCTGCATCTGCGAAGCGCCGGCTAAGCTTCAAGGACAAACATGCGCTGGACGAATTGCCCGGAAAGATCGCAAAGACGGAAGCCGAGATCGCCGCGCTGCAGACGGCGCTGGCCGATGGCGGCCTCTACGCGCGCGATCCCGCCAATTTTGCCGCCACGAGCGCTAAGCTGGCCGAGGCGCAAAAGAATTTGAGCGCTTTCGAGGACCGCTGGATCGAGCTCGAAATGCTGCGGGCGGAAATCGAAGGGGCCGGAACCGCGTGATGCCGACGCCGTTCAAAATCGCAGATGTCTCCATCGCCGGCCGTGTGCTGACGGCGCCGATGACGGGCGTCTCCGACCTGCCGTTTCGCCGCACCGCCTCCAAGCTTGGCGCGGCCTATGTCGCGACCGAGATGGTGGCCTGCGACATGCTGGTGCGCGGACGGCCCGACGTCATGCGGCGCGCCGCCATAGGCGACGGCCTGCCGCTGATGGTGATCCAACTCGTCGGGCGCGAGGCGCAGTGGATCGCCAAAGGCGCCGCGCTGGCCGAGGCCGCCGGGGCGGACATCATCGATTTCAATATGGGCTGCCCGGCCAAGGAAGTGACCGGCGCGCTGTCGGGCTCCGCGCTGATGCGCGATCTCGATCTTGCGCGACGCCTGATCGATGCCGCCGTCGATGCAACGACGCGGCCGGTCACGCTGAAGATGCGGCTGGGCTGGGACGACGCCAGCCGCAACGCGCCCGAGCTTGCTGCGCTGGCTGAACGTGCGGGCGTCCAGGCGATAACGGTGCATGGGCGCACGCGGCAACAATTCTACAAAGGCGCCGCCGACTGGCGCGCGGTGGCAGAGGTCAAAGCGGCCACCAGTCTGCCGGTCATCGTCAATGGTGACATCGTAGACGCATGCACGGCGCGCGCGGCGCTGGCGCAGTCCGGCGCCGACGCCATCATGATCGGCCGCGGCGCCTACGGCCGCCCCTGGATCGCGCCGGCCATCGACCGCGCGCTGGCGGCCGGCACCGAGATCGACGAGCCGGACGCGATGGAACGCCTTCACATCGCGCTCGATCATTTCCGCGACACGCTGCGCTTTTATGGCGATCCGCTGGGCGTCCGCGTGTTCCGCAAGCATCTGGGCTGGTATGTCGAGAACGCGCCCTGGCCTGCCGATCCGCAGCAGCGCCGCGCCGCCAAATCCGCGCTCTGCCGCATCGCCGCGCCGCGCGATGTCGAAAGCGCGCTGATGGCACTCTGGCGCGGCAACCTCAGGCTCGCGGCATAGTCAGTGCGGCAGGGCCGCCAGGATCGCGGCAAAATGCTTGTCGCGGTCGAAAGAGGCCGCACCCGTCGTCCAACCCAGCCGCACGATCACCGCGTCGCGCGACGGGAAGACCGCGACATGCTCATCATTGTGGCCCTCCGCGGCATAGAAATCCGCCGGCAAGTGCGGAAACTCGCGCTGCGTCGATCCGGGCCCGGCCAACCCGTTCCGCCAGAAATGCGCACCATATTCCCGGCTCGGATCGGCCGGGGCGGGGGCGCGCACGAAATCCACGAAGCTCCGCGGCACGATGCGGCGGCCGTTGATGACGCCGCCATCAAGATAAAGCAGGCCGAGCCGCGCCCAGTCCCGCGCCGTCGCATACAGATAGGAGCTGCCGACGAAATTGCCGGTCTCGTCCGGCTCGAAGACGGCGCTGGTCATTCCCGCCGGATCGAACAGCGCCTTGCGCGCATAGGCTTCATAGGCCGCCAGCGTTCCCCCCGCTTGCTGGAAGACGACGCGGGAGAGGATATTGGCCGTGCCCGACGAATACGACCACACCGTGCCGGGCGGTTGCGCGAGTTTCTTCGAAGCCGCATAAGCGCCCATGTCGTGACTCTCGAACAGCATGGCGGTGCTGTCCGAGCCGGGATCGTAGGGTTCGTTGAACGTGAGCCCGCTCGACATGTTGAGCAATTGGCGCAACGTGATTTTGGCGCGCGGATCGCCCGCGCCTTTCCACTCCGGCACCGGCGGCGGCGCGTCGAGCGAAAGCCTGCCGCCGGCGATCAGCGTGCCGACCAGGGTCGCGATCACGCTCTTGCTGGCCGACCAGCCCAGCAGGCGCGCGTCCTTGCCGAAGCCCGGCGCATAGCGTTCCGCCACGATGCGCCCGCCATAGACGACGATGACGGCGCGCGTGTCGATGTCCCTGTCCGGCGTCTCGTCGCTGAAGGATTCCTCAACCGCACGGCCCAGCGCGGCGCGATCCACGCCTGCGGGAAGATTGATGAGATCGACGGCATCGCCCAGCGGCCACAGCGCGGAGCGCGGTGCGGTCGAAGGGACGGGAATACCCTCTGCTTGTCGGCGCAGCGCCCGTGCATCGGACTCTACCAGCAGCGTGCAGCCGATCCCCGGGCGATAGACGGAGGTGCGCGTGACGAGGCCCGCGGCGGTGACGGAAACGGATCGGTTCGTCCTGTCGAGCGTGAAGCTGTTCCATTTCGTCAGCGGCGACAGGCGGAAGATGTCCTCGCGCTCGACATCGTCCAGCGCGCGGCCGGAAACGAAGACGCCGCCGCAGGCAAGCTGGGCCGAGACGCCGGCGCTGACCGGCAGCGCGTTGACCGCGAAAGGGCCGTAGGGTGTCAGATATCCGATCGCCAGACCGAGCACGAGAATCGCGCCCAGCCACAGGCTGGCCCTGCTCAACGCTCTGCCCATGATCGCCCTGCCCTCCGCCGGCAGGATAGGCGTTGCCGCCGCAGCGGCGCAATCGGCGGCCCGCTTCCGCCGTGCATGGAATACAATCGGGCGCGATTCTGGCGGAGCGGGAAGAAACATGGCGGCGATTCAAACGGTGAAGCACGAGTTGCAGGAGGCCGAGGAACGTCTGCTCAACGAATTGCGCAGCCTACGCCGGGGCCCGCGTGCGGGCGATGGCGCGGACCGGACATCGGAACTCAGGGTCGGCCAGCGGGTCGCGGACCAGGTCGCGGCCACCATGGGCTCCTGGAAATTCATCATCATCCAGACGACGATCCTGTTCTTTTGGATCGTGCTGAACGTCACCGCCTATGTGCAGCGCTGGGATCCCTATCCCTTCATCCTGCTCAATCTGGCACTGTCGTTCCAGGCCGCCTACGCCGCGCCCTTCATCATGATGAGCCAGAACCGGCAGCAGGACATCGACCGCAAACAGGCCGAGAACGACTACCAGATCAACATCAAGGCGGAGCTGGAGATCGAACTGCTGCACCAGAAGATCGACCAGCTTCGCGAGAACGAGGTGCTCACGCTGACCCAGACGATCAGCGACCTCGTCAAGCACCTCAAGACGGAAACCACGGCGGCGTCCTGAAGCCTACCAGATGTGCACGCGCCCCTGCGGTGGCACGTAAAGCCTGTCGCCCGGCTTCACCGCGAACGCGGCGTACCAGGCGTCGAGATTGCGCACCACGCCGTCCACGCGGAACTGGCGCGGGCTGTGCGGATCGCTGACCACCTGCTTGCGCACGTAATCGTCCGTCACCTTGCCGCGCCAGGCCTGCGCCCAGCCGAGCAGCACGCGCTGGTCACCGCTGAGCCCGTCGATCACCGGCGCCGGCTTGCCGCCTAGCGAGGCATGATAGGCATGGAGCGCCAGGGTGAGCCCGCCCAGATCGGCGATGTTCTCGCCCATCGTCAGCGCACCGTTCACATGCACGCCGGGGATCGGCTCGAATTTCGAATATTGCGCGCCCAGCGCCTTGGCGCGCGCCTCGAATTTGACCGCGTCTTCCCTGGTCCACCAGTCGCGCAGCGCGCCTTCAGCATCGACCTTGCGGCCCTCGTCGTCGAAGCCGTGCGTCATCTCGTGACCGATGACGCCGCCGATCGCACCGTAATTGACGGCGGGATCGGCATTGGCGTCGAACATCGGCGCCTGCAGAATCCCGGCTGGGAAGACGATGTCACGCAGGGAGCCGTTATAGGCGTCGTTGGTCTGCGGCGTCATGTTCCAGTCGCTGCGGTCGACCGGGCCGAACAGCCGTCCGGTATAGAACGCCCAGTCAGCCGCGCCAGCGCGCCGTACGTCGCCGACCAAATCGTCGTCGGCGATCGCGAGAGTGGAATAGTCGCGCGGATGATCGGGATAGCCGACCTTGATGTTGTAGGTGTCGAGCTTCTTCAGCGCCTCGACTTTCGTTGCCGCGCTCATCCAGTCCAGCTTTTCGAGACGCGCGCGATAGGCCGCTTTCAGATTGACCACCAGTGCCTCGATCTTGGCCTTGGCTTGCGGTGGGAAATATCTGGCGGTGAAAAGTTGGCCCGCGGCCCAGCCCATCGTGCCGAAAGTGCCGAAGCGGTCGCCGACGCCGAAATCGCCGCCGCCGACCGCGAACACGGCGCGCTTCCAGCGCAGCTTCTGCTGCTGCTGTCCGGACAGCGTCTTGTCGCGCATCTCGAAATAAGCGTCCGCGAACGGCCTGGAGAGATAGGGCGCCGCATTGTCGGCGATATGGAAGGCCTGCCAGGCCTTGAGGGTCTCAACCGGCGTCTGCGCGAAGATCGCGGCGAGTTTGGGGAACGCGCTTTTCTCCGCCACGATCACACGCGAAACCTTCGCGAGACCGGCATCGGCGAAAAAGCCGTTCCATGCAAAGCCGGGCGCCAGCGCGCGCAATTCGGCCGGAGTCATCGGATTGTAGGTCGCGACGGGATCGCGCTGCTCGGCCTTGGTCCAGCTCGCCTCGGCCAGCTTCGTCTCGAACGCGACGATATCCGTGGCGCACAGGTCGGCCTGCGGCCAGTTCAGCAGATGGAGCAGCCGGGCGACATAGGCCTGGTATTTGGCTTTCGGCGCCGCGAATTCCGGCTTCAGGTAATAGTCGCGATCCGGCAGACCCAAACCGCCCTGGCTGACATAGACGGCATAGTGCTTCGGATCCTTCAGATCGGCGTCGATGAAGACGTTGAACAACGTGTCTTCGAAGTCCGCATTGCTGCGGCCCATCAGCGCCGCCAGCGCATCGCGCGACGCCGCCGCGCGCACCGCCGTGAGGTCGGGATCGAGCGGCGCGGCGCCGAGCGCTTCGACATGCGCCTCGTCCATGAACGCCTTGTAGAACGCGCCGACCTTGCCTTCGAGATCGGCCGGCCGATGCGGCGCTTTCGCGGCCTCGGCTTCCATGATGTCGTGCAGCCGCGCCTCGGTCCGGTCGGTCATGGCCAAGCGCAATGAATAGGCGGATTTGTCGGCGGGGATTTTTGTCTTGTCCAGCCAGGTGCCGTTGGCATAGCGGAAGAAATCGTCGCCGGGCCTGGTCTTGAGATCCGCGCCCGCGATGTCGTAGCCCCAGGCGCCATATTGCGGTTTCGTCGTGCCGTCAGCATGGGCGAGAGACGCAGCCAGGACGGCGACGCAGACGACGTTCAATGCGGACAGGTTCCTCATTTCGTTCCCCCAAATTTCAGCAAAACATTCGCGACACGGTAATACGTTTCCCGGAATTACGACGCCTGAATCGCGCGCACTTTCTGGCCCGCTTCCAGTCGTTCCGCGCCGCGCACGATCACGCGTTCGCCGGGCGCGATCAGGCCTTTGATTTCCACCAGCGGCCCTTCTTCCGAACCGGTCTCGACGGCCACGCGTTGCGCCTGGTTCTTGCCGTCGATCTTGAAAACATAAGTGTTGTCCTCGCGCAGCACCAGCGCGTCGCGCGGCACGGCCAGCACGTTATGGGGCTGGGCGGACGGGATGAACACCTTGGCGGCATCACCCACCAGTCCGGCGCCGGCCGGCAACGCCAGTCGCACCTCGATCGTGCGGCTGGCGATGTCGCCGACGGGAACGATGGCGCGCACCGTGGCAGTGACGGGCCTGCCCTCGATCTCCACGGTCAGCGGCATCTTCTCCGCGATGTAGCGCGCCGCGTCGATGGGGCTCTGCACGCTAATCTCCAGGGAGCCGACATCGACGAGGCGCACCACCGGCTTGCCGGCAGTCGCGTATTCGCCGGCATTGATCAGCCGCGCCACGACGCGCCCGGGAAACGGCGCGCGGATGTCGCTGCGGGCGAACTGGTATTGGCTCCGCTTCAGCGCGGCCTCGGCCTGGGCCAGCGCGGCGGCGTCCATGTCCTTGGTCGATTTCGCCTGATCGCGCGTGCTCTTGGCGATGGCGTTCTGGTTGAACAGATTGTCCATCCGCGCCGCCTGGTCACGGTCGAAACGCAGCTGCGCCGTCAGGCGCGCCGTGTTGGCCTTGTCCGAGGAGAGTTGAAGCCCGGCGAGATTGTTGTCGATGCGCGCCACGACATCGTTGGCCTTCACGACCGTGCCCACCTCCGCCACCCAGGCGACGCGACCCTCCACTTCGGAGGCCAGTTGCGAATCGTTGCGCGACATCACGGTTCCGGGCAGCGCGATCTTGGGCGCCATCTTCACCATGCGGGCCCAAGTGACGCCGACGGACGGCAGCTCCTGCGTGCGCTGCGCCAGCGCCGGCGCCCCCAACGCGAGGGCGGTCAGGAACAGCGCCGCCGATGTCGCGGCACGCGCCCGCGGAAGGCTGTTTTTCATGGTCACGCGGCTTCCCTCGTCAGTGGCGTCAGCGGTGCCTGCCGCAGTCCCGCAGGCTGTTCGCCCAGCCGCAGCATCGCGGGCATCAGCACCAGCGTGAAAACATGGCTCACCAATATTCCTCCGACGATAACGGCGCCCAGTCCGCGGTAGATTTCCGCCCCCGGACCCGGAACGAGCACCAGCGGCAGCATCCCGAAGATCGCCGTCAGTGTACTGGAGAAAATGGGGCGTAATCGTGTCTCGAGGCTGGAGCGCACCGCATCGATACGCGTCATGCCCTCGGCCTCGGCCTGCCGGGTGCGCGCCACCAGCAGGATCGTGTTGTTGACCACCAGCCCCAGCACGATGATGAAGCCGATCATCGTCAGCAGGTCGAGCGGCTGGAAGACGAAGAGGCCCAGCAGGCGCAGCGCCGCCATGCCGCCGACCGTGCCCAGCGGCAGGGCGATGGTGGCGATGGCGGCGTCCCCGACCGATTTGAACAAAGCCGCCATGATGAGGAACAGCAGCAGCACCGCCAGCGCGAAGTTCTGGCCCATGCTCCACAGCGCGTTGTCGAGATGATCGGCGGCGGCGCCATAGGTGACACTGCCGTCGGCCGGCAGCAATCTGCGGATCTGCGGCTCGATGTCCTTCTTGACGATCGCCATCACATCCTGCAGCGCCATGCCGCGCGGCGGCTGCAGGTTCAATGCAAAAGTACGGCGGCGGTCGAGGCGATAGACACCGCTGGGCGCCAGCGTCTTCTGCATCGTCACCAGATGGCCGAAGGAGACGACGCCGCCCCCCGGCGTCGCCAGCGGCGCGGCGTCGATAGCGTCGGGCGAGGTCAGCGGCTGCGATTTGAGGATCAGGTAGAGCTGGCGCTCGCCGTCATAGCGCTGGCCGACATAGGCGCCCTCGCCCAGCGACTGCAGCACGGTGCCGACATCACTGCGCGTCCAGCCCACCTCGGCGATGGAACGGTCGTCGGGGATCAGCTTCAGCTGAGGCTGGTCGAAATCGAGCGTCGGATTGGTGTTGACCACGCCTTCGGGGAATTTCGCGGTGAGCAGCGCCATGCCCTTGCGGGCGGCGGCGCGCATCGCGTCGGCGTCGTTGGACTGGATGTTGATGGAGACGCCGCCGCCCGCGTCGAAGCCACCGAACAGGCTGCCCATCTGGGCGAAGGCCTGGGCGTCGGGCAGGTCGCGGATGATCTCGCTGCGCACTATCTTTTCGAGCTTGGGGAAATCCTCGTCATTGGGCACCCGCACCGCCATGTCCATGAAGCCGGGACCGTCCATCTTCACATAATAGTTCAGCAGCTTGGGCTGCTTCTGGCCGGTCAGGTAAGGCGCGAGCCGCGCGATGATCGGTCGCGCCACGGTCTTGTCAACCACGTCGACGGTGGCGCTGGCCGGAAGCTGGATGAAGCCGTCGATGGCGGCGCGCTTGACCTGCGGCAGGTATTGCAGGCTCGGCAGCAGCAGCCAGGTGCCGAGCAGCGAGCCTGCGATCAGGCCGCCGATCCAGAACTGCCGCTTGCGCGGCGTGTCGGTCAGGTTCATCACCACGTCGGTGATGCGCCGCCAGACGACTGCGAGATCGGCCACCTTGGGCTGCGTCTTGAGGAACAGCATCGACGTCACCGGCACGACGGTGACCGCGACGATCAGCGAGACGAACACTGCGAACGCGATGGTCAGCGACAGATCGGCGAAGAGCTGGCCTTCGACATCCTTCAGGAAGATGACCGGCAGGAAGATCGCGACATTGGTGGCGGTGGAAGCCAGCAGCGCCCCCCACACCTGGTCGGTGCCGGTGAGCGCCGCTTCTTCCGCTGGCATGCCGCGCTCGCGCAGCCGCAGGATGTTCTCGAACGCGACGATGGCGGCGTCAAGCACGATGCCGGTGGCGAAGGCTAGGCCCGCCAGCGAGACCACGTTCAGGGTGCGCCCCGCCATGTTGAGAAGCACCAGCACCGCGGCCAGGCAGATCGGGATCGCCGAGGAGATGATCAGCGTGCCGCGCCATTCGCGCATGAAGAACCACAGGACGCCGACCGCCAGCAGGATGCCCAGGATCAGGTCGGATGTGACCATGCCCATCGCCTGGTTGATGAAATGCGATGGATCGAAGGAATAGGCCAGCACGACGCCCTGTTCCTTGGCCGTGCCTGCGTTGATCTTCAGCAATTCGGCCTTCACGGCGTTGACCGTGGAGAGAACATTGGCGCCCGAGGCGCGGAAGACCTGCAGGCCAAGCGCCGGATTGCCATTCTGATAGGCGAAGCCCTGCGCCTTGCTGCGGCCGATATGGACATCGGCGATGTCGCCCAGATGCACCGGCTTGCCGTCGCGCCATTCCAGGACCAGATTCTTCAACGCCGCGACGGAATAGCGGCCGCGGAATTCCAGCCCGTATTGCCGCCGCCCCACATCGATGGTGCCGCCGGAAACGTCCTCGGCGCCGCTGATCTGCTGCGCCATCTTGGGGATCTGCACGCCGAGCTGGGCGGCGCGCATCGGATCGAAGACGATGTCGATCTCTTCGGTCCCGCCATTGGAGTTGATCTGCGCCGAGCCGACGCCGGGAATCGCCTCCAGCCGGGGGATCACGTCGTCCTTCAGGTACTGCACATAGGAATTCACGTCGCGCGTGTTGCCCGGCAGCTTCTGCATGAAGACGTAGAGCAGCAGCGAATTGGCATCCTGCGTGCTGGCCAGCTGCACGAAGGGCTTCTGTGCGTCGGCGGGAAGCGGCGGCAGGCGGTTGAGCCGGCCGATCACGTCGACCAGCGTGCTTTTCATGTCGGTGCCGAGTCCGAAGGTGAGCTGGATATAGCCGCCGCCGCTGTTGGCGAAGCCGTCCATCTCCTGCAGGCCGGGGATGCCCTGCAGCACTTCCTCTTCTGGCTCGACGAGCTGGGATTCGACCTCGCGCGGCGTCTCGGCGCGCCAATCGGTTTCGACGCCGATCTGCGGCCGGTCGATGTCGGGAAACAGTTGGATCGGCAGGCTGTAGAGCGCGAACATCCCGAACAGGATGGTGACGGCGACGCCGACCGCGATGGCGGCCGGGCTTTTCAGTCCTGCCTGGGTAAGCGCGCGCATGACTTCTCCTCGATCGGCACCGGAAGCGACGGCAAACCGCGGCCGATGAACGGCTCCCTCGTTCCCCCAAACGCAGGACACGCGACGAGCCGCCCATAGATTGCGATTCAAGGCACCTTAAAAAGAGATATAGGGCTCACATCTCTGTGAGATGGCATGCGCAATTGCGTGGACAGGGGCGCGATGCAGGCGGGGGTTCGAAATAGTGGCTGCCGATTAAAGTTCGTTCATCAACGCCAACGCGCAGCGTCAGATTCTTGGGTCTTCGCCGGAATGGGCATGGCTGATCGCCTGCCTGAGAGCGCCGTCGATTTTGGTGCCGTTCAGGATCACCTTCTCGGCGTGGACGTCCTGCACGGCGCTTAGGGGCACGACGAAATCGCCGGCGTTTTCCACATAGATCACGATTTCGGCCCGGCCATGGGGCGAAACCTCGCGCACCGCGCCGAAGGCCTTTTCGCCATCATGCAGGAACACGTCGAACCCCGCTTCGATCTTTTCCGCCGCCATGGTGAATTCCCTGTTTCGATGCGGCGAACGGCGCAGGCGCCGTCCGCCATCGGTTGTCGTCAGGCAAACGGGCCGGGCGAACGGTGCCCGGCCCTCAGCCGCATTCTCTAGCGCCAATACCAGCGACGGCAAAACCGCGTGTGATGACGCCAGCCCCAGCCGCCGCAATGGCGATGGCGATGGCCGACGACACCGACATGCACGCCGGCGCCGACGCCGCCGACATGAACGCCGACGCCGACCTGGGCTTCCGCGGTGGTGGTCGTAGCAGCGCTGAGGAGACCCAGCGCGAAAACCGAAGCGATCAGTGTTTTCATGGACGTTCCTTTTTGATGAGATGTTTCGTAGCTCGCAAACGCCCACGGAGATGCGCCCCCACCCCGCGTCGTTCGCACGCAGTCTATTCTCTTTGCGGTGTACGGACTAGGGGCCCTCAACCGGAACTTCCCACTATTTGATGCGTTATCCCAATGGCTTCGCGGGCATTCGTCCTGTCATAATAGCGATCATCGGATTTCCAATCAGGCGGGGCGGTACACCTTGAACTTTTCACGCTTGCGTATCTTTCGCAAAGCCCCTGCGCCGCTGCCCGAGGCGCCGATTCGCGCCGAGCTTTTCAGCGTCGAGCGCCTGGAGCAGCATGCCGCGAGCCTCGCCGCCGCCCAGCATGTCGATCCGAAGCGCCGGGCCGGGCGTCCCATCGCGCCCAGGCTTTACGACAACACCACTGTCCTGACCGAAACCTATCGCGCCATCGTGCGTGCGACGCAGGCGTCGCAGCCGATCACGCCGGCGGCGGAATGGCTGCTCGACAATTTCCACGTCGTCAACGAGCAGATCCTCGAGATCAAGGACGATCTTCCGCCGGGTTTCTACCGCCTGCTGCCGAAGCTGGTGGACGGGCCGCTGCAGGGATTTCCCCGCGTGTTCGGCATCGCCTGGGCAGTCGTGGCGCATTCCGACAGCGCCTTCGACATCGAGAAGCTGACGCGCTTCGTCGAGGCCTATCAGCGAGTGCAGCCGCTGACCATCGGCGAATTGTGGGCGCTGGCGATCACCCTGCGCATCACGCTGGTGGAAAATCTCCGCCGGCTTGCCGAGGCAATCGTGGCGCGGCTGGATGCCAGCCAGCTGGCCGACGCAATCGCCGACCGGATCCTGGGCGCCGGCAAGAACGACGCGGAATCCCCTTCGGCGGTCCTGCGCGATCTTGACTCCGCGCCGTGGTCGACCGCTTTCGCCGTCCATCTCGCCCAGCGGCTGCGCGACCGCGATCCCAGCGCCACGCCGGCGCTGCGCTGGCTGAACGACCGTCTGGCCACCGAAGGCACCACCACCGACCAGATCGTGCGCGAGGAGGTCCAGCGCCAGAGCGCGATGAACGTAACCGTGCGCAACGTGATCACCAGTATGCGCCTGGTCTCGATGGTCAACTGGGCGGAGTTCTTCGAAAGCGTCAGCCCGGTCGACGCCGTGCTGCGCGGTGGCAGCGATTTCGCGGCGATGGATTTTCCCACGCGCGACCTCTATCGCCGCGCGATCGAGCAATTGGCGCGCTGCACCGGACTCGACGAGATCGAGGTCGCCAAGCGCGCGCTGGCCGCCGCCAACCGGACGCCGGCCCCGGCCGCCAAGGATCAGCCGACGCCGCGCGAACGCGATCCCGGCTATTACCTGATTGCCCGGGGCCGCTACGCCTTCGAAAAGGAGCTCAGCTGCCGCGTGCCGCTCAGGACGCAGCTTTTCCGTCTCCATTCCCGGCTGGGCGTGATCAGCTATATCGGCATGATCGCCGCCGTCACCGCGATCGTGCTGGCGGCCGCCTTGCTGGCCGCGGCCCATGTCGGCATCGGCGGCTGGCTGCTCTTCGTGCTGGCGCTTGTCGGCGTCATCCCGGCGAGCGACGTCGCGGTGGCGCTCGTCAATCGCCTGATCACCAGCCAGGTCGGTGCGACGCGGCTGCCCGCGCTGGAACTGCGCGACGGCGTGCCCAACGATCTGCGCAGCATCGTCGTGGTGCCCACGATGCTCACCGGCATTGCCGACATTCGCGAGCAGATCGAGCGGCTTGAAGTCCACTATCTCTCCAATCCGGACCGCAATTTTTCCTTCGCTCTGCTCTCGGACTGGCGCGATTTTGACAAGGAGCACGCACCTGACGACGGGCCTTTGCTGGAGGAAGCGGCCGCGGGCATCGCCCGCCTCAACGAACGCTACGGCCCTGCGGGCAACGCGCCGCGCTTCGTTCTGCTGCACCGCCGGCGGGTGTGGAACGCGGGCGAGGAAAAATGGATCGGCTGGGAGCGCAAGCGCGGCAAGCTGCACGAACTCAACCGCCTGCTGCGCGGCGCTACCGATACCACGTTCATGGCGGTGGACGGCCATACGCCGGTGCTGCCCGGCGGCATCCGCTACGTCATCACGCTGGACGCCGACACCCGCATGCCGATCGGCACGGCGACGCGCCTGGTGGGAAAGATGGCGCATCCGCTTAACCGCCCCCGCTTCGACGCGCAAAGCGGGCTGGTCGTCCGTGGCCATGCCATCTTGCAGCCGCGCGTGACGCCCTCCCTGCCGATCGGCAGCGAGGGATCGCTGTTCCAGCGCGTCTTTTCCGGCCCCAATGGGCTCGATCCCTATGCGCTGGCGGTATCCGACGTCTATCAGGATCTCTTCGAGGAAGGCTCCTATTGCGGCAAGGGCATCTATGACGTCGATGTCTTCGAAGCGTCGCTGCACGGGCAGATTCCGGAAAGCACCGTCCTCAGCCACGATCTTCTGGAAGGGATTTTCTCGCGCGCCGGCCTGGTCTCCGATATCGAGGTGGTCGAGGAATTTCCGTCGCGCTACGACGTGGCGTCGGCGCGCCAGCACCGCTGGGTGCGCGGCGACTGGCAATTGCTGCCTTGGATTTTCGGCTTCGGCGGCACGATGCACGATCAGGTGCGCAAGACCGCGATCCCGCTGATCGGGCGCTGGAAGCTGCTCGACAATCTCAGGCGCTCGCTGTCGGCGCCGGCGGCGCTTCTGGCCATGCTGGTCGCCTGGCTTCTGCCGGCGCGTGCCGCCTGGATCTGGACCGCCTATATCCTTCTAACCATCGCGCTGCCGCCCCTGCTGCCGGCGTTTGCGGACTTCGTGCCGCCACGGGCCGGCATTTCGCTGCGCAACCATTTCTGCGCCATGGGACGCGACCTCGCGCTCGGCCTGATGCAGAGCATCTTCCTGATCACCTTCCTGGCGCACCAGGCCTGGCTGATGGTCGATGCCGTGGTGCGCACGCTGGCGCGCCTGTTCGTCCATCGCCGCCGCCTGCTCGAATGGGTGACCGCCGCTCAGATTGGCCGGGAATCGAGCTTCGACAGCCGCGCGCTGGCGACCCAGATCGGGGCGAGCGCCGCCTTTGCCGCCTTCGTCGCAGTGTTGATCGCGCTGGCCGGCCATCGCACCTGGCCGATCGCCGCGCCCTTCGCGGTGCTCTGGGTATTGTCGCCGCTGGCCGCGCGCTGGGCCAGCATGCCGCCCGAATCCGATGGCCATCTGTCGATTCCGCAGGACGAGGTGCTGGCCCTGCGGGTCATTGCACGGCGCACCTGGAGCTTCTTCGAGAAATTCGTCACGGCGCAAGACAACATGCTGCCGCCCGACAATTTCCAGGAAGACCCAAAGCCGGTGGTCGCACGGCGCACCTCGCCGACCAATATGGGGCTCTATCTGCTCTCGGTGGTGTCCGCGCGTGATTTCGGCTGGATCGGGACGCTCGACATGGCGGAGCGGCTGGAAGCGACGCTGGCGACGATGGAGAAGCTGGAACGCTTCCGCGGCCATTTCTACAATTGGTACGACACGGGCGATCTGCGTGCGCTGGAGCCGAAATACATTTCGTCGGTGGACAGCGGCAATCTCGCCGGCCACCTGATCGCGCTGGGCAATGCCTGTCTGGAGATCGCCGCGGCCCCGGTCATCACCCCGCGCTGGCATGACGGTATCGAGGACAATTTGGCGCTGCTGCGCGAGTCCGTTCGCATCGATGCCGGCGATCCACAGGCGCGCGGCACGGCGGAAAATGAACTGCGCGACGCCATCGAAACCTTTGCGGCGGCACTGGGGGACCTGCCCAAGAGCGCTTCGGCCATTGCACAGCGCCTGGCGGCTCTGCAGCAGCATGCCGAATCGCTACTGCGGCTGGCGCTGGATCACGCCGCCGAAGACGAGTTCCGGATGCGGGCGGAGGCGCTGAAGGCCGGCGTCGTGACGCATCGCCGCGATCTCGACCTGCTGATGCCTTGGGCCGATCTGCTGGCCGCCGGATCGATCCCTGACGCGGCAACGGCGCTGCTGATCGACACCGTTCCGACCCTGGAGAAATCGGCCGAGCATGGTGAAGAGGTCCTGCAGATACTGGCGCGGCACCGCAAGCAGGCGCAGTCCGCTCCCGACTCGCTTGAGGAGGCGCTGCAAAAATCCGTCGGCGCGGCGCAGCTTGTGCATCAGCGCCTTGCGGCGCTGGCCGACCGCGCCAAAGCGATGGCGATGGCGATGGAATTCGGCTTCCTCTACGACCCGGACCGCCAGCTTCTCTCCATCGGCTTTCGCGGCAGCGACGGCAGCCTCGATCCCAGCTTCTACGATCTGCTGGCATCTGAGGCACGGCTGGCCAGCTTCTTCGCCATCGCCAAGGGCGATCTGCCTGCCAAGAGCTGGTTCCGGCTGGGCCGCACGCTCACGCCAATCAATGGCGGCTCGGCGCTAATCTCGTGGTCGGGCTCGATGTTCGAATATCTGATGCCCTCGCTGGTGATGCGCGCGCCGTCCGGCAGCCTGCTGGAACAGACCAACAAGCTGGTGGTGTGGCGGCAGGAGAATTACGGCAACACGCTGGGCATTCCCTGGGGCGTGTCCGAATCCGCCTTCAATGCGCGCAACATCGAGCAGACCTACCAATATTCGAGTTTCGGCATCCCCGATCTCGGCTACAAGCGGGGCCTGAGCGACAATGTCGTCATCGCGCCCTATGCGAGCGGCCTTGCCGCCATGGTCGATCCGGGCGCGGCGGCGCAGAATTACGCGCGCATGGCGCGCATGGGCGCGCG
>JAATGL010000149.1 GCA_015654705.1 Alphaproteobacteria bacterium
AAGGAAGGCTATGGCGAATACCGTAAGGCGTTCGCGGTCGAGAACTGGAGGTCAAAATGAGCGACTCACGGGAACGCGCGATCCTCGCCGGCGGCTGTTTTTGGGGCGTGCAGGATCTGCTGCGCAAATATCCCGGCGTGATCTCCACCCGGGTGGGGTACAGCGGCGGCGATACGCCCAATGCGACATACCGCAATCATGGCGACCATGCCGAGGCGGTCGAGATCGTCTTCGATCCGGCGAAGATAACCTATCGCAAGCTCCTGGAGTTCTTTTTCCAGATTCACGATCCCACGACGATCGACCGGCAGGGCAATGATCGCGGCCGCAGCTATCGTTCCGCCATTTTCTTCACCAACGAAGAGCAGAAGCGGATCGCGCAGGATACGATTGCCGATGTCGAGGCCTCCGGTCTGTGGCCCGGCAAGGTGGTGACGGAGATCAGGCCGGCCGGTGCCTTCTGGGAAGCCGAGCCGGAACATCAGGAT
This sequence comes from Alphaproteobacteria bacterium, assembly GCA_015654705.1. Taxonomy (GTDB): domain Bacteria; phylum Pseudomonadota; class Alphaproteobacteria; order Micropepsales; family Micropepsaceae; genus Rhizomicrobium. The sequence continues at coordinate 489 of JAATGL010000149.1, forward strand.
TATCTCGTCAAATATCCTGCCGGATACACCTGCCACTTCGTTCGCGAGGACTGGGTGCTGCCGCACAGGAAGGCGGCGCAGCTCGACAGCGCCGCCGAATAACCGGCCGGCGGAAACGGAGGCACGTCCAACCGTCGCCGTATTGGACGGTTGGCTGAATCGCACGCCGACTGTTTCCGCCGTTTCGATTACCAAGTGTAGGTATAGCTCGCGAGCACCTTGGCGTTGCGTCCGGGTGCGCCGACGCCTTGCTCGTAGGGGGCGTAGCCCACGTCCGTCACATTATCCACGCCGGCGTCGATGCGCAGCCCGTTGAGGCGCCCATTCAGGATATCCTTGCCGGGCGCCCAGGTGGCGTAGAGATCGAGCAGCGTGTAGCCGCGCCGGTCGTCCGTCGGAGGATCGTTGCTGATGGGATCGTAGCTGCGGTGGAAAGAGCCGGCCGCCGTGACGCGCGCGTTCAGAGCGGCATCGACTTCGGGCACCTTCAGGGTCGCGACGAAGCCGAAGATATCGGGCATTAGGGAATTCAGGGCATAGGACGTGCCGCGTTCGGAGCCGGTGATCGTGCCGTAATCGGCCTTCAGCCGGATGCGATCGGAATCGTAGACGGCCTCCAGTTCGGTGCCGTGCAGTTCGGCGTTCACATTCACCGAGGTCGTGTAGCCGAGATTGCAATCGACGAGGAAGGTCGGCGGCGTGAAGCAGCCGTCGCTGTAGAAGTTCGGCGGCAGGAAGACGCTGAGATCGATGAAATCGTCCACGCTCTGGCTCCAATAGGAGGCCTTGGCGCGCAGGGAATCGTCGGGCGTCGCCAGATCGGCAAACGTGACGCCCGCGCCGGATTCCCAATAGTGGGACGTTTCCGGCTTCAGATCTGGATTCGGCAGGAACGTGTTGGCGACCGAGATGCCGGGCAGGATCGGATGCGGCACCGAGAAATGGATGCCGGTGAGATAGAGTTCGTTGATGCCCGGCGCACGGAACGCCTCGCCGACATTGCCGAAGACGAACAGCCAGTCGAGCGGTTGGTAGGTCGCGGCGAATTTCGGCGACACAGAGGTCTTGCTGGTGTCGGGATTGCCGGTCGAGGACGCGTCGTAGGAATCGTAGCGGATCGCCGGGATCAGCGAGAGCTTGCCCGGCGCGCCGAGCGGACGATCGACATTCGCCTCGATCTGCGCGAAGGCGCCCCAGAACGAATCCCGGCCGTTGGGCACGCCGGAGCGCACGCCGCCGCTGCCGAAACTGTCGCGGCCGGCCTGGTCGTCCTGATACCATTCGCCGCCGAACGTGAAGAGACCGCTGACATCGGCGAAGGAAAACGGCGTGCGGTTGTCGAGGCTGAAACCGTCGGTCTTGATGTCGCGCGAGGTGCGTTCCAGCGTCGCCGGATCGACCTCCTCGACCAGCCCCTCCAGATGATAGGGCGTCAGGTGGAGGTCGATGAGCCCGGCGGCGCGCGGCTTCCAGTCGATCTCGCCGGAGAATTGCTGGAACGTCACCGTCTTGTCGACCGGTGCGCCGGTGCTCAGTCCCTGTCCGTCATCCGGTTCGACGGCTCTGTCCCGGAATCCCTGGTACGACGCTTTGACGGTGAGCCCGTCGCCGAAATCGTAACCGGCCTTGGCGAAGCCGGTGATGATGTCGTCGTCGGCCGGAAGCGAGACGTCGGAGCCGAGCTTGATGTCGCCGGAGCTTCGCTGGCCGATATTGCCGATGAAATCGAAATTTCCCACATGGGTGAAGCCGGTGACGGTCCGCAGGAATTCGTCGTCGACATCCTGATAGCCGAACGCGGCGCGCAGGCCGGCCGTCTCGCCGGGACTAAGGAAATCCGAAGCGTCCGCCGTGCGGAACGCCATCACGCCGCCCAGCGCACCCGATCCGTACAGCGCCGAGTTCGGCCCGCGCACGACCTCGACGCCGGCCAGCAGCCCCGGATCGAGAAAGAACCGCCCGTCATGGCCCGAGGTCCAGCTCTGCCGGACGCCGTCGATCAGGATGAGGACGTCTTCGCCGCCGAGACCGCGGATGTCCACGCTCTGTCCGGTGCGGCGCGGGCCGCCGACGAACTGCACGTTGGGCATGTCGACCACGAGATCGGAGATCGTGGAGGGGATCTGCGATTGGATGTCGTTCAGGTCGAGCACGTCCACCATGCCGGGATAGGTTTGGGCCGACGTGGGATTTCGCGTGCCGGTCACCGTTACGGTTTCCAGGCCGGAATCATCGGCCATCGCTCCTGTGACCGGTACGATCAGGCAAACCGAAGCCAGCGCCATACGGCGAAAAATGCTCATTCGAAAACCCCTTCTTATGCAGCCCCTTGACTGAGAATGACTCTCAAGTGCATCTTCGTAAGAGCATGTCTGAAATTGCGAGTCAATCGCAATTACCAACCGATGCGAGGGACGAATGAGCGAGGCAGCACTGAAAGACCTATCCGCAGGCCGGCTCTCGGGGCCCGCCCTGCGGGAAGCCTGGGCGGCGCTGAAGGATCATGGCGGCGGCAAGCTGCGCTCGCGCGATGCGGCACAGCGTCTCGGCGTCAGCGAGGGAGAACTCATTGCCAGTCTCGTGGCCAGCGGCGCCACGCGTCTGAGGACCGACGGCGCCCGCATCATCGAAGCCATCCCCGCGCTCGGGCCCGTCATGGCGCTGACGCGCAACGAGCATTGCGTGCACGAGAAGATCGGTCCCTATCTCGACGTGACTATCAATCCCGCGCACGGCCTCGTGCTGGGCGAGCTGATCGACCTGCGCCTCTTCCCCTCGCGCTGGCATCACAGCTTCGCCGTCATCGACGAGATAGAAGACGGTCCGCGCCGCTCCATCCAGGTCTTCGATGCCGACGGCACGGCCGTCCACAAGATCTACCAGAAGCCCGCAACCGACATCGCGGCGTTCGATGCCCTGATCGAAGCCTGGCGTGCCGACGACCAGTCGCCGGTGCTCGAAATTCGAGACGTTGACGCGCCCAAGGGAGATCGTGCCGACACCGAAATCGACGTGGAACGGCTGCGGCGCGAATGGTCGGCGCTGGAAGACACGCACGAGTTCTTCGGCATGCTGCGCGGTCTCGAGGTCGGCCGCCTCCAGGCTTTGCGTCTGGCGGGGTCTGAATTCGCGCGGCCGGTCGGCACCGACGGCCTGGCACGCGCGCTCGAAGCCGCGCGCGATACCGCGACACCCATCATGGTCTTCGTGGGCAATCCCGGCTGCATCCAGATCCATTCCGGCACGGTGACCAATCTCAAGCGCATGGGGCCGTGGTTCAATGTGCTCGACCCCACCTTCAACCTGCATCTGCGCGAGGATGCGATCGCCGGCGCGTGGATCGTGCGCAAGCCGACGCGCGACGGCGACGTGACGTCGCTCGAACTGTTCGACAAGGATGGGTTCTGCTTCGCGCAATTGTTCGGTGCGCGAAAGCCCGGCAAGCCGGAGCTCGAAGCCTGGCGCGCCGTTCTGGGTACGCTCGCGTGAGAAGCGCGCCCGTATTCGTCGTGGCTTTCTTCCTGGCGACCGCCGCGCAGGCGGCATCGCCGCGCATCGTCACGCTCGGCGGCGACGTCACCGAGATCGTCTATGCGCTGGGCGCCGGCGGCGAAATCGTCTGCGACGACCAGACGTCGCTCTATCCGGCGGCGGCGACGAAACTCCCCCAGGTGGGCTATCTGCGCACGCTGGCCGCTGAAGGCGTGCTGGCCTGCAAGCCCGATCTGGTCCTCGCCTCCGAAGACGCGGGTCCGCCGGCCGCGGTGACGCAGCTCGGCACGTCCGGCGTTCGCATGGTCCATATCCCGAACGCCCACTCCGCCGATGCCGTCCCCGCTAAGATCGCGGCCGTCGCCGCGGCGCTAAATCTGCGCGAGCGCGGCTCGGCGCTCGAAGCCGAATACCGCGCCGCGTTGGCATCGGCGCAAGCCGCGGTCGCGCGCTTCAAGGACCGGCCGCGCGCGATCTTCCTGATGGCGCAGGGCCCCGGCGGCGCGATGGCGGCCGGGCACGGCTCCGCTGCCGATGCCATGCTGACGCTGGCGGGCGCGGACAATATCGCGGATTTCGACGGCTACAAGGCGCTGACGCCGGAGGCCGCCATTGCGCTCAAGCCCGATGTCATCGTGATCGCCGATCATGCCTTGCGTATGCTGGGCGGCATGGCGGCGCTGCGCGCCCGCCCCGAGATCGCAATGACGCCGGCCGGCAGGGACGGCCGCATCGTGCCGATGGACGCGCTCCTGCTGCTGGGCTTCGGGCCGCGCACGCCGCAGGCGCTGCTGCTGCTGGGACAGGCCTTGCACCGCGACGATACGACGGCGGCGCGCTGATCGATGGCCGTCGCGACGGACACCTTTGATCCGCTCAGCGATCCGCTGCAATTGCGGCGGCAATTGATCCTCACGGGATTGGGCATTGCGCTTGCGATCGCCTGCCTCGCGGCGGGTGCGATCGGCGCCCTCGACATCCCGATCTGGCATGTGATCGCGGCGCTCGCCGCACGATGCGGAATCGACCTGCACATTCCCGTCACCGCGCTGGAGGACGGCGCGCTCTTCAGCATCCGCCTGCCGCGCGTCGTGCTGGGGATCGGTGTCGGCGCGACGCTTGGAGTTTCGGGCGCGGCCCTGCAGGCCCTGTTTCGCAATCCGCTCGCCGATCCCGGACTGGTCGGGGTTTCCGGCGGCGCGGCCTGCGGCGCGGTCGGCTGGATCGTGCTCGGGGCTTCGGCGCCGGCATGGACGCACACCGCTTTCGCCATGCCGCTGGCGGCGTTTGCCGCCGGCGTCGCGGCGACCGCCGGCGTCTACGCCATCGCACGCTCGCGAACACGCACCGACATCGCCACCCTGCTGCTCGCCGGTCTTGCCGTGAACGCGCTGACGACCGCCATCGTCGGCTACCTCACCTATCTGGGGACCGACACGCAGCTTCGCGCCCTGACGTTCTGGCTCCTCGGCGGGCTCGGCGGCGCGACCTGGGACCAGATCTGGCCGGTGCTTCTCCTGATGGCGGCGGCAGGATCGGGATTCGCCTTTCTCATGCGCGGCTACGATCTCCTCGCGCTGGGGGAAGGCGCGGCCGGCCATCTCGGGCTTCGCGTGGAATCGGTGCGGCGCCTGACCGTGGTTCTGACGGCGCTCGGCGTCGGCGCCAGTGTCGCGCTGACCGGCATCATCGGGTTTGTCGGATTGGCGGCGCCGCATCTGGTGCGCCTGTTGGGCGGCGCGTCGCATCGCTTCGTGCTGCCGGCGTCCGCGCTGATGGGCGCGCTGCTGGTCGTGCTCGCCGATCTTTTTGCACGCATCGCCGTGGCACCGGCCGAGCTTCCCGTCGGCGTGGTCACGAGCGCGCTGGGTGCGCCGTTCTTCATCTGGCTGCTGCGTCGGCGAATGGGCGAGGCGTCGCTATGACCGCCGGTCTCCAGGGCCGCAACCTCACCGTCGTCGCCGGCGGAAGGGCGATCCTGGACGCCATCGACATCGATGTCGCGCCGGGCGAATTGACGGCGGTCGTGGGCCCCAACGGTGCCGGCAAATCCACGCTGTTGAAAACCCTCGCCGGCGATCTTATTCCCCGATCAGGCGAGGTGATGTTGAACGGAAGACCGCTTGCAGCCTGGAGCCAGGAAGAGCGTGCGCTGCAGCGCGCCGTTCTGCCGCAGGCCCCCGAACTCGCCTTCGCCTTTCGCGCGCGCGACGTCGTCGAGCTGGGCCGCTACCCCCACCGCAAGCGGGCGACGCCGGGGCAGGATCGCGACGCCATCGGCGGCGCCATGCATGCCACGGAAACATCGTTTCTCGCGGGTCGCGATTGCAAGACATTGTCCGGCGGCGAGATGCATCGCACGCACTATGCTCGCGTCCTGGCGCAGATATGGTCGCCGCTGTCCGAGGATCGCGCCCGCGTCCTGCTGCTCGATGAGCCGACGGCGAGCCTCGATCTGTTTCACCAGCACGCGATCCTCGCCAAGGCCCGCGACATCGCGCGGCAGGGGGCGGCGGTTCTCGCCGTGTTGCACGATCTCAACCTGGCCGCAGCCTATGCCGATCGCATGGTCGTGCTCGCCGACGGCCGTGTCGAGGCGGCGGGCGTGCCGCGGGACGTGCTGACGGAGGGTCGCGTCGCGCGCGTCTGGCGCGTGGACTGCAGCATCGCCGCCGACGAAGACGGCATTGTCCAGGTGCAGGTCCGGCCGCGGCGCGAGCGGGCACTTGCCTAGCCGCCGGCCAGGGTTGCGTGCTGTCGTGCCCGAATGGTTTTTGCGGCTGTCGCCATTTTATTGACCCGTTCTCTCAACTCTGCGGAGTGGAGGTTCACGTCGCCCGTGTTGCCTTGGCCATGTCGATGAAGGCGCGCAGAGCGGACGACACGCGCCTCTGCCGCGGATAATACAATGTGAAACCGGGAAACCGCGGGCACCAATCGTCCAGCACGCGGACAAGGCGTCCATCGGCGATGGCGTCTTTCACCACTTCCTCGAAAACGAAGGCCAGGCAATGGCCGCTCAGGGCCACGCGCACCATCAGGTCCTGGTCGCCGAGCGCGACGCGGCCCTTCACGGCCATCTCGATCTTGGCGTTGCCCTTCTCGAATTCCCAGCGATAAAGGCGGCCGCTGGCAAAGCGATAGCGGATGCAGTCATGCGCCAGGAGGTCATCGGGATGCGTCGGCGCGGGATGCCGCGCGAAATAATCCGGCGTGCCGACCACGACCAGGCGCAGGGGCGTGCCGATATGCACGGCCACCATGTCCTCCGGCACCTGTTCCTCGAAGCGGATGCCGGCATCGAAGCCGCGTCCCACAATGTCGACCAGGCCGTCATCGTTGACGATCTCCAGATGCATGTCGGGATAGGCTGTGAGGAACTGCGGGATGAGGGGGGCCAGCAGCAGATGCGCCGCGACACGCGAGGCATTGATGCGCAGCGTGCCGGTCGGCGTATTGCGGAAGCTGTTCATCTCTTCCAGGGCGTCGCCGACATCGCGCAGCGCCGGAGTGAGCCGTTCGAGCAGGCGCTGCCCGGCTTCGGTCAGCGCGACACTGCGGGTGGTGCGGTTGAACAGGCTGACGCCCAAGCGCTCCTCCAGGCCGCGGATCGCGTGGCTCACGGCGGAGGTCGACATACCGGTTTCGGCGCCGGCCCGCTGAAAGCTGGTGGTCCGTGCCACGGCGGCGAAAACGGCGAGGTGCGAGAGGCTGGGCTGGACGGTCATTCTTGAGTTATATTCAATAACTCGTCCCAAAATTCAACGTTGTTGCAGCGCACACCGGCGGTTATTTTGCAATCAGGCTAATCAAAACCGAGGCAATCCATGATCCAGGTTCGCGGCTACGCGGCGCACGATCCGCATTCCCCACTCGTTCCATTCAGCTTCCAGCGGCGCGATCCGGGCGCCCATGACGTGCAGATCGAAATCCTCTATGCCGGTATCTGCCACTCCGACCTGCACCAGGCGCGCGACGATTGGGGCGGCTCGCTCTATCCCATGGTGCCGGGGCACGAGATCGTCGGCCGCGTCGTCGCCGTCGGCAAGCATGTCGAAAAGCTGAAGGTCGGCGATTACGCCGGCGTCGGCTGCATCGTCGATTCCTGCCGCCATTGCTCGGCCTGCAACGACGACCTCGAACAATATTGCGAGAATGGCGGCCCGACCGTGACCTATAACGGCAAGGAGCGCGGCAGCGAGCAGCTCACCTTCGGCGGCTATTCCGAGCAGATCGTGGTCGAGGAGCGCTTCGTCGTGAAGATCCCGGCCAGCATGGACCTCAAGGCGGTAGCGCCCCTGCTATGCGCCGGCATCACCACGTGGTCGCCGCTGCGCCATTGGAAGGTCGGTCCCGGCCAGAACGTCGGCGTGATCGGGCTGGGCGGCCTCGGCCATATGGGCGTGAAGTTCGCGCATGCGCT
>JAATGL010000087.1 GCA_015654705.1 Alphaproteobacteria bacterium
GTGTCTTCACGCTTCTTGACGGCGCTGCCGCGGTTGTTGGCGGCGTCCATCAGTTCGCCCGACAGGCGCGCCATCATGGTGGGCTCGCCGCGGCCGCGCGCCGCGATGATGATCCAGCGGATGGCCAGCGCGCGCGAGCGGTCGGTGCGCACTTCGACCGGCACCTGATAGGTGGCGCCGCCGACGCGCCGCGAGCGCACTTCCAGCGCCGGGCTGACGTTCTTCAGCGCCTCGTGGAAGACCTGGATCGGATCGGTCTTTGTCTTGGCCTGGATGGTGTCGAAGGCGCCGTAGATGATGCCTTCGGCGGCGGATTTCTTGCCGTCATACATCAGGCTGTTCATGAATTTGGCGAGGACTAGATCGCCATATTTGGCGTCCGGGACGATTTCGCGGCGTTCGGCGCGGCGGCGGCGGGACATCTGATGCTCTCCTTATTTCGGACGCTTGGCGCCGTAGAGGGACCGGCGCTGCTTGCGGTCCTTGACGCCCTGCGTGTCGAGCACGCCGCGGATGATGTGATAGCGCACGCCCGGAAGGTCCTTCACGCGGCCGCCGCGGATCAGCACGACCGAATGTTCCTGAAGGTTGTGGCCTTCGCCGGGAATATAGGTCAGCGCCTCGTAGCCGTTGGTCAGGCGCACCTTGGCGACCTTGCGCAGCGCCGAGTTCGGCTTCTTGGGCGTCGTCGTGTAGACGCGGGTGCAGACGGCGCGCTTCTGCGGGCAGCCCGGCAGCGCCGGAACCTTGTTGCGCTTGGGCTTTTCGCCCCGCGGCTTGCGGATCAACTGGTTGATCGTCGGCATTCGCTCTTCCATCGTTTGCGCGGCCAGGCCGCGCGGGCTCTTTGGCTCACCGGAGCCGAAACAAAATTTCCGAAGCGGGCAAGAGGCCCGCCTCGGTCCAGCGCGGAGGACTTGAAGCACCGGCTCCAAGTCGCGCGATTCGACGCTATAACTGGCTTTCCGACAGCGTTTCGGGCGGGTTCACCCGACGGCCTGTACCTGAAAGGTGCGGCTATATAGGCGGCTCGGTTTGGAGCGTCAATAGAAGAAATGCCCGGATTTCCCTGCCTTTGCTCCGGGGCCAGATCATTGCCCCGGTTGCGCGATTGACAATCAGTCGCAACGTTCCCATATATCAGGGGCATCGTTGGATTGTCCCGTTATGATCGTCTGCGTCTGCAACCGGCTGAACGAGGCCCGCATCCGAAACGCGATTGAGGCTGGCGCCGAGACGCCGGACGCGGTCTATTCCGGCTGCGGTGTCGAGAGGAATTGCGGCCGATGCCAGGAAACGATCGCCGAAATGCTGGACGCGGAGCGGAACCCCGCGCGGATGGACAGAGCGGCCTAGGCCCGGCGCCGACCGCATCGCTTCGCGGCGACGCGGAGATCATCCGCTTTCTCAACACCGTCCTGAAAAACGAACTCACCGCGATCAACCAGTATTTCCTGCATTCGCGCATGCTGGCCGATTGGGGGCTCTCCGAGCTCGCCAAAAAGGAATACGAGGAATCCGTCGACGAGATGAAGCATGCCGACCGGCTGATCCGGCGCATCCTTTTCCTCGGCGGCCTGCCCAACCTGCAGGACCTCGGCAAGCTGATGATCGGCGAGAATCTGAAAGAGGTCCTGGGCTGCGATCTCAAGCTGGAACAGGATTCCCTGCCCGACCTTCACGCCGCCATCGCGCGCTGCGAGACGGTCGGCGATTACGTCTCGCGCGAATTGTTCGTCAAAATCCTGGAGAGCGAGGAAGAGCATATCGACTTCCTGCAGACCCAGTTCCGCCTCATCGAGCAGATGGGCATCGAGAACTTCGCGCAGCTCCAGACCAGACCGAACGCGACAGGTTCGATCTCGTAGATTCGAATTGATTTGTCTCTCTGTTCCGAGACGCAGGACAGCTTGCTTCGCGCGTCAGCGTGACGTGAGAGACTTTCTCGTCATGCGGAGATGTGTGGCGGCACGCGGCACTTCGAAGCATGTACGGTCAAGCGCCGCGCGATTCAAAAAAGCATTTTGCGTCTCATCGCGACTCTTTCGCCGCGCTCAATTGTGACGGTTATTTTGCGACTAATTCTCATTGACAAGCGTAATCGCGATTGCAATGGTCCCGGCGATTAAGAACCATTATCAACTTGCGAGCGAGGGATCACGGTGAAAACGAGTGGTATGCAACAGGCGTTGGGTGCGGCGAGTCTGGGGGTCGCGTCGGCGGCTGCGATTTCGGGGGCGTTCGGCCAGACCGTGGCCAGCAGCGATGCGTCGAAGGACAACGGCGTCGAGACCGTCGTCGTCACCTCCCGTCGCGCCACGCTCGACGTGCTGCCGGAAAAGATTCTCGACACGCCGCAATCGATCAACGTCGTGCCGGCCGAAGTCATCCGCCAGCAGGGCGTCAACAATCTGCAGGATGCGCTGAAGAACGTGCCGGGCATCACGCTGAACGCGGGCGAAGGCGGCACCCATGGCGATCTGGTGAATCTGCGCGGCTTCTCCGCCGGCGACGACTATTTCATGGACGGCCTGCGCGACACCGGCCTCTATGACCGCGACACGTTCGATATCGACGCGCTGGAAGTCTACAAGGGTCCGGCCTCGACCCTGTTCGGCCGCGGCTCGACCGGCGGCGTCATCAACCAGGTGACCAGGGCGCCGCAACTTTACGCGATCGACGATTTCTCCGTGACCGGCGGCACCAATGCCGAGATCCGCGGCACCGCCGACGTGAACTACGTGCTCGGCGACACCAGCGCGATGCGCTTCGACCTGATGGGCCAGCGCAACAATGTGGAAGACCGCCCGTTCGCGCGCAACCAGCGCTGGGTCGCGGCGCCGTCCTTCGCCTACGGCCTCGGCACCGACACCGTGTTCACGCTGAAATACCTGCATCAGCAGGAAGACAACATCCCCGATTACGGCATCCCGTTCCTGTTCGACAAGCCGGCGCCGGTGGCGCGCGACAGCTTCTACGGCCTGCCGTCCGACGACCGCTTCAAGGCCGATGTCGCCGTCGTCACCGGCCGTTTCGACCACACCTTCAACGACACGTTCTCGGTCAGCGACACGGCGCGCTACGGGTCCTACTGGTTCGATTCGCGCCAGACCGCGGCCATCTATGGCAGCGCCAACTGCTTCACCGACCCGACCGCGCCCTATTATTACGCGGGCGCGCCGCTGTGCTCCGCATTGCCGCCGGCGAGCCAGGTCCCGGTGACGACCTTCAATCCGCTCTATCCCGTCAAGGGCACGCCGACCGATGACGTCTGGGTGCTGCGCGACCGGCCGAGTTCCAAGGGCGTCATCTCGACCCTGATGGACGAGGCCGACCTGACCGCGAAATTCGACACGATCGGCATCGACCACATCCTGGTCACCGGCGTGGAGGCGGATTCCGAAATCGCCAGCCTGACACGCTTCGTCAACCAGGACACCGCGATCGTGCCGACGCCGCTGCTCGATCCCGATCCCAATGAAGCCTTTCCGGGAACCCAGACCTCCGTGCGCCAGACGCCGGTCACCAGCACCAAGACGCTGGGCATCTTCGCCAACGACACGGTGACCATCAATCCGCAATGGACGCTGACCGCCGCGCTGCGCTTCGATCATTTCACGGCGCATTACGACCAGCCGATCGGCGCGCCGTCGCACTTCTCCCATGTCGACAACATCGTCAGCCCGCGCGCCGCCCTCGTCTACAAGCCGACCCCCGACACCAGCCTCTATTTCTCCTACGGGACGTCGTTCAACCCGTCGGCCGAAACGCTTTCGCTGGCCGCCAGCAACCAGGGCCTGGCGCCGGAAAAGGACCGCACCTTCGAGTTCGGCGGCAAAGCGCAGGTGCTGGACGGGATGCTGGCGCTGACCGCCGCCGTCTTCAACACCGAGATGACCAACGCGCGCATCAGCGATCCCACCAATCCGAGCCTGCAGACGCTGGCCGGCACGGAGCGCGTCAACGGCTTCGAGATCAACGCGCAGGGCCGCATCACGGAAAACTGGGAGGTCATCGCGGGCTACACCTATCTCGACCCGACGGCGATCGGGCTGGCGGGCGCCGGCATCCACGGCCCGATCCCCAACACGTCGCACAACCAGGCCAATCTCTGGACGGTCTACGATTTCACCGACCGCTTCCGGATCGGCGGCGGCATCAACTATCTGGGCCGCGTCAGCGCCGGAACCGACAACGCCACGGTGCCCGGAAGCATCGTCGTGGCGCATGTGCCGTCCTATGTGTCGTTCGACGGCATGATCGGCTACCGGCTCACCGACATGTTCAGCCTGCAGCTCAACGGCTACAATCTGGCGGACAAGTATTATTTCGTGAACTCCTACTTCACGCGGCCGGGCGAGAACCATACGGTGCCCGCGGCGGGGCGCACCGTGCTGCTGACCGTGAACGCGTCCCTGTAGACCATGCTGATCGCCATCCCCGATGTGCTGAGCGAGACGGAGCTGGCGCTTGCCCAGAGCCGCCTCGCCACGGCGCATTGGGGCGACGGCCGCGTCACCGCGGGGCATCAGTCGGCGCGCGTGAAGCACAATCTGCAGCTCGCCGAGGACAGCGCCGAGGCGCGCGAACTGGGCGAGATTGTGCTGCGCGCGCTGGAGCGCAACGCGCTGTTCATGACGGCCGCCCTGCCGCGCCACGTCTTCCCGCCGCTGTTCAACAGATACGAAAGCGGGATGGAGTTCGGCGCCCATGTCGACAACGCGATCCGCCCGGTTCCCGGTTCGGCGCGCCGCATCCGCACCGATCTGTCGGCCACCCTGTTTCTCACCGCGCCGCAGGACTATGACGGCGGCGAATTGCTGATCGAGGAGCCTTCCGGCCTGCGCAGCATAAAGCTGCGCGCCGGCCACATGATCCTCTATCCCGCCACGCATCTGCACCGGGTCTCGGCGGTGACGCGCGGCGCCCGCACCGCCGCCTTCTTCTGGATCCAGAGCATGGTGAAGGACGACGGTGAGCGCCAGATGCTGTTCGATCTCGACCGCGCCATCGTCGAACTCGGACAGGCCGATCATCCCGCGATCGCCAGGCTGACCGCCGTCTATCACAACCTCGTGCGCAAATGGGGCGAGGTATGAACGCGCCGCTCTCGCCTGCCGACACATGGCGGGTGGCGGCGCTGACGATGATGAGCCCGGCGCAGCTGGCCGCCCTGTTCTCGGGCGATCCCGGCGATGCGGCGCCCTGGGTCGAGGCTGCCGCCGCCTGCGGCATCGCCGAAGCGCAGCTGCGGCTCGGCCGCATGCTGCTCGAAGGCCAGGGCGTGGCGAAGGACGAGCGCGCCGCGTTCGCCTGTTTCCTCTACGCCGCGGCTTCGGGCGATCGCGAGGCGCAGAACATGCTGGGCCGCTGCCATGAAAACGGCTGGGGCACGGCGCGCGACATGAGGCGCGCGGCCGAGCATTACCGTTCGGCGGCCGAAGCGGGCCTCGACTGGGCGCAGTACAATCTGGGCCATCTGCTGCTCGACGGAACCGGCGTGGCGCGCGACGTCCGCGAAGCCTTCGCCTGGTATCGCCGCGCCGCCGACCAGGGCCATGTGCGCGCCATGAACCTCGTCGCGCGCTGCTACGAGGAAGGCTGGGGCGTGATGCGCGACCGCGCCGCCGCGCGCGCCTGGTATCGCAGATCGGCGCAAGGCGGCTATTTCCGTGGCGCCTATAACTACGCCACCATCCTGGCGGCCGAAGGCTGCACGGCCGGCGCCGTCCGCTGGTTCGGGCGCGCCGCGGCCGATGCGCCGCCGCCCACCCGCGCCAACATCCTGCGCGCCCTCTCCCGCCGCCGCGACCCCGCCTTCCGCACCATCGTCGAACGCTTCGCGGGCTGATCACGCCGTCGTCAGCGCGCGGTGTTGCACCTGCGAAGCAAATGAGCGTAGATTCGGCCGTCTAGCATCGAGAACAGGCCGCCGTGACGCGTTCGCGCAACGCATCGTCGAAGACAGGGAGCTTGCGTCCGCCGGTTTCGGCGGCGCGCCTTCTCGTCACCTTCGTGGCGTTCCTGGCGCTCGCCCTGCAAGGCTACGTTACCCAGACGCATATCCATCTGGCGCCCGATTTCGCCGTCGGCGCCGGCAAGGCGGCCGCCGCTCACAAGCAGCAGCCGGACCGGTTCCCCGCCAATGAGGATCCGGCCAATTGTCCGATCTGCCAGGAAATCCTGCACAGCGGGCAGTTCATCACCCCGGCCGCGGCCGCGCTGCTGCTGCCGTCGCTTGCGGTCTCGATCATCGCGATCGTCACCGATGTCGCCGTGTCCGTCGAGGCCGCGTCGCATGGCTGGCGCAGCCGCGCACCGCCCACAGCCTGACTCCATCGATACGCATTTGAACGGCTGAGACCGCGCGGATGTCCGCGCGATCGGGCCCGTTCATCACAGCACGGCGCTTGAAGCCCCGTGCCTCATTCGAATGCATGGAGTTCGGTAATGTACAGATTTTTCCTGCTGACCACGGCCGCGACGGCCGCGGCCCTCAGCCTTGTTTCGCCCGCCTGCGCGCAGGTCGATGACGGCTCGTCGCAGCCGGTGGAAACCGTCGTCGTCACGGCGCAGCGCCTGGCCCAGGCGCGCAACGGCATCCAGACCCAGATCGGCGCCTCGACCTACACCATCACCTCCAAGGACATCGACGCGGAGCCCGGCGGCGAGAACGTGCAGCTCAACCAGGTCATCCTGCAGGCGCCCGGCGTGGCGCAGGATTCCTTCGGCCAGCTGCATATTCGCGGCGAGCACAACGGCCTGCAATACCGGCTGAACGGCATCATCATCCCGGAGGGAATTTCGGTGTTCGGCCAGACGCTCGACCCCAGGCTGGCCGATTCCGTCAAGCTGATCACCGGCGCGCTGCCGGCCGAATATGGCGACCGCACCGCCGGCATCATCGACGTGCAGACCAAGACCGGATTGTTCGAGCCGGGCGGCCAGATCGGCGTCTATGGCGGCAGCCACAGCCAGATCACGCCCAGTGCCGATTACGGCGGCTCCGTGGGCGGCTTCAACTATTTCGTCTCGGGCGACTACACGACCGACACGCTGGGCGTGGAATCGCCCGACGGCAGCATCGATCCGCTGCACGACCGCACCAAGCAATGGCACGGCTTCGCCTTCCTGCAGGACATCCTGGACCAGAACAGCAGCGTCACCGCCATTCTCGGCACCTCCAACGACATGTTCGAGATTCCCAATTCGCGGGGGCTTCAGCCCGGCGGCCTCGACGGCATCGTGGGACTGGGGCCGCAGGACCCGGCGACCTCGGACTATGTGCTGCAGGCCAACGGTCGGACCTCGTTCCTCAGCAACGGCCTGGACGAGCGCCAGCGCGAGATCACCCATTACGCCATCCTGAGCTATCTGCGCTCGCAGGGCGCGTTCGATTTCCAGATCAACGCCTTCGGCCGCTATTCCAGCCTGTTCTACACGCCGGGCGGCGACACCGGCGACCTGCTCTACAACGGCATCGCGCAGACCGCCTACAAGCGCGACGAGGCCTACGGCCTGCAGGCGGAAGGCGCCTGGCATGCGGGCGAGAGCCACACCATCCGCTTCGGCGCCGTCTACCAGGCCGACGATCTGGTCAGCAACACGTCGTCGGCGGTGCTGCCGGTGGCGCCGGGCGCGGCCGGCAATCCCAATCCCAACCCGCTCTGCGCCGATCCGGCCAATATCTGCCAGACCTCCGACACGCCGCTGACCATCCTCGACAATGGCACCAAGCACGCATGGAGCTACGGCCTCTATGTGCAGGACGAGTGGAAGATCTTTCCCGAGCTGACGCTCAATTACGGCCTGCGCTTCGACCAGTTCCAGGCCTTCGACGCCGAGAACCAGATCAGCCCGCGCGTCAACGCGGTGTGGACGCCGACCGACACCACCACGGTCCATGCCGGCTATTCGCGCTACTTCTCGCCGCCGCCGATCGAACTGGTGGCGACCACCGACATCGCGCTGTTCGACGGCACCACCGCCGCCGCCGATCACACCGACGACACGCCCAAGGCCGAGCGCGCCGATTACTACGACGTGGGCGTCAACCAGGATCTGAGCAAGGACCTGGCGCTGGGCCTCGACGGCTTCTACAAGGCCTCGCACAACATGATCGATGAAGGCCAGTTCGGCGCGCCGATCATCCTGACCCCGTTCAACTACCTGACCGGGCGGCAATACGGCCTCGAATTCACCGGCACCTACGGTTTCGAGAACTTCTCGAGCTACGTCAACGCCGCCTATGAACGGGCCGACGGACGGGACATCGTGTCGAGCCAGTTTCAGTTCGATCCGGGCGACCTGTCCTACATCGCGACGCATTACATCCCGCTCGACCACCAGCAGATCGTCTCGCTGTCGGCGGGCGCGTCCTATGTGTGGATGGACACGCGCTTCAGCGCCGATTTGATCTACGGCTCCGGCCTGCGCAAGGACGGCGCCACGCCGAACGGCGACAGCGTGCCCGGCTATACGCAGGTCAATGCCGGCGTCAGCCGCACCTTCGGCATCGGCGGCCTGGACGGCCTGACCGCCCGCTTCGACGTGATCAACCTGTTCGACGAGAAATACGAGATCCGCGACGGCTCGGGGATTGGCGTCGGCGCGCCGCAATTCGGCCCGCGGCGCGGATTCTTCTTCGGCCTGTCGAAGTCGCTCTGAACGAGGGGCCGCCGGCCGCGAACGGCGCCGGCGGCCCTTTCGTCTGTTGCACTTCTTCGCGCCATCGCTTCTAAAATGCGCAAAACAGGGGATGGGACATGAGCATGACCGCCGACAGGATTCGCACATTTCTTCTGACGCTCGGCCTGGGCACGGCGCTGATCGGCGCTTTCGTCTTCGCGGCCGAACCAGCCGACAAGCCGGCCGCCGAGAAGCCGCTGGTCACGGACAAGTATTTCAAGCCCGAAGCCGTCAGCACGGACGGCTCGGTGAGCGCCGGCGGCGGTCATGTGAATTACACCGCGGTCGCGGGAACACTGGTCGTCCACGCCAAGGACTGGGACGACGTGGCGATGCCGGTGCCCGACAAGGACGACAAGGAGGCGCAGGCCGAGGCGGCCAAGAACCCGCCTGCCGAAGCCTCCATGTTCTATGTCGCCTATTTCAAGAAGGGCGCGAGCGCCAACACGCGGCCCATCACCTTCCTGTTCAATGGCGGGCCGGGATCGGCGACCGTGTGGCTGCACATGGGCGCGTTCGGGCCAAGGCGTGTCGTCACCTCCGACAATTCCCATACGCCGGCGGCGCCCTATTCGGTGGTCGACAACGACGCCAGCCTGCTCGACGTCAGCGACCTGGTCTTCATCGACGCGCCGGGTGCCGGCTTCAGCCGCATCGCCGGAAAGGACAAGGAGAAGGCGTTCTACGGCATCGACGAGGACGGCCACGCCTTCGCCGAGTTCATCAACAATTTCCTCTCCCGCTACGGACGCTGGAACTCGCCCAAATATGTGTTCGGCGAAAGCTA
>JAATGL010000001.1 GCA_015654705.1 Alphaproteobacteria bacterium
AACGCGCCGCTCGAAGATGAGGGCCGAGCCGAGGCCCGACAGCCGGTCTTCCAGGGCGCTGCGGTTCTTGTCGAGCAGCGACGGTTTGGTGTCCGGCAGGAAGGTCGAGATCAGCGCCACCCGATGCGGCGCGAAGGGATGGAGGCGCACCAGCGGCGCCGCAAGCAGGCGCTCCGCGGCCTCCACCGCGGCGCGCGGCGCGGCGAAGGGGATGATCTTAACGGTCGCCAGCATCTGGCCTTTGCCGACGCGGGCGAAAGGCGCGACGGTGGCGATGGTGATCGCTTCGTCGAGCGCGTTCAGCGCCGCCACGGCCGACGCATCGATTTCGGCGAGGCCATGGCTTTGGGCATAGAGATTGGCGCGCCCGGTGAATGCCGCGCCGGTGCGGACATGGGCGCCGCCGCACAGGGCGGCGATGCGCGTTGCCGCTTCATCCTCGCCGACGTCGGCGCTTTGGAGCCGCGCCACCGCGACGCTGCCGATGCCGGCCTGCGCGATGTCCGAAAGATCGGCCTGCGACAGGACGCGGCCTTTCCGGAAGCGCTTGTCGCCGGCGCGCACGCCATGCGCCAGGATGGCGCCCAGCGCGGTTGTCACGGCAACGGTGTCGAATTCCATGCGGCGAGTTTAGAGGAATTTGCGCGCGAACATAAAACCATTCGTCAGGACCGGGGTTGCCACCACGGGATTCCGCTTGCTAATCCGTTGCCGCTGCGGCGCCATCCAGATAGTCGCTTGTGGTGAGGAGTTCCGTCCGCTCCTCGACCCAGATGAGTTCGGGGTCGGGCGAGATCTGCGGCGCATCTTCTGTGCGAAGGCAAAGGAACGCCTGCCCGTCATAGCCGTAGAATACGGATCGGCAGCTTATCATCGAGCGCACCATATAATGAGGCCAGTGCGCCGGTCCGCCGAAGGGATTTCCCATACCGACAAGTGCCGCCCGCACGTCGGTCTCGGTCTGGAAATGCGTAATACGGTAGCGTCCGAAGGCGCGTTGTCCGGGCGCCACAGGTGGATAGGGCGGGTTCAGTCCGGTCAATCCCACAAGGGCAGCGAAGCTGTCCGCCCGAAAGTAGCCGAGGATCAGATCGGCAATCGGCACGATGGCCGCACGCATGCGCGCGTCGATGACGTCGTCCGCCGTCGTGGTGACGTTCACGTTCGGGCCGGTATAGTAGAGCTTCAAACAGCCGCCTGAAGTTTCGAAATCGGTTCGGCCGTTTACGCGGCCACGGCCTCTCGCGGCAAACTGAGGCGGGCGCGCAGGCCCCCTTCGCTGCGGTTCTCCAGCGTCACGCCGCCGCCATGGCCCTGGGCGATGGCCTTGACCAGCGTCAGCCCCAGGCCGGTGCCGCCGGTCTCGGCGTTGCGCGAGCTTTCCAGCCGCACGAAGGGTTCGAAGACGCGGCCCTGGTCGCCGTCGGGAATGCCCGGGCCTTCGTCCTCGACCCGGATTTCGTAGGCGCCGTCCGCCTGCGCCAGCTCGACGCTGGCGCTGCGGCCATAGGCGACCGCGTTTTCCACCAGATTGCGCACGGCGCGGCGGATCTCGTTGGGCCGGCAGGCGAGCGGCGCCGGCTCATGCGCCTTCCAGCTCACCGGCTCGCCCAGATCGTCCAGATCGGCGCAGATGCTTTCCAGCAAGGCGGAGAGATCGACATTGCGCTTGATTTCTCCGCCGGTGCCGCGCGCCGCCGACAACACCGCCTCGGTCAGTTCCTGCAATTCGTCGAGGCTGTTCTGCAACCGCTCCCGCAGCTCCGCGTCCTCGACGAATTCCAGGCTGATGCGCATCGCCGTGATCGGCGTGCGCAGATCGTGGCCGACCGCCGACAGCAACTGGCGCTGGCTCTCCAGCGTGCGGGTGACCTGATCCGTCATGGCGTTGAAGGCGATGGCGGCGTTGCGGACATCGTGCGGGCCGCTTTCGCGCAGCCGTGGCGCCTGGCCGCCGGCCGCCACCACGGACGCCGCCCGCGCCAGGGCCGACAGCGGGCGCGTCACGCGCTGGGCGAAATAGGCCGCAGCCGACGACGCCACGATGATCGCCACGAGGGCGGCGGCCAGAACCTCCGCCGGCCAGGCGGTTGTCGGCGGACGGTAGAACGTGGCCACAAGCTGCGTGTCGCGCACGACCGGCACGACGAATTGCACCGCGGGGCCCCGCGGCCTGTGACCGCGCCGGCCGTCGTCGGGCGGCTGCATGTCGCGGATGCTGACCGACACGGGAAATCCGGCCTCGTCCGGCGGCAGCGAAGCCCGCAGCCGCGCGGCGAGCCTCGACTCCTCCTCGTCCATCGGCTGTGCAGCACCCGTGCCCTTGCCCGTGCGAATGGCGAAGTTCCACACCCCCGTGCTCATGGTCTTGGTCGCGGCATCGCGCGCCCGTGCCGGAATGGCGGCCAGCAGCGTGGCGGTGGAGGTGGTGCGGTCCAGGATGCGGTCCATCAGCGCGCTTTCGTTGACACGCTCGCTGCCGAGCTCGAACCAGATCGCCACGGCCAGATTCGACAGAAGCACCGCCGCGGCCGTCACCGCGACCAATTGCATGCCCAATGTGCGCGGCCACACTCTCATTGCGCTTCCGGCTCCACCGCGAAGATATATCCGCCGCCCCAGACGGTTTTGATGTATCGCGGATTCTTGGGATCCGGTTCGATCTTCTTGCGCAGGCGGCTGACATGATTGTCGATGCTGCGGTCGAACAGTTCGGCGTCGCGCCCCTTGGTCAGGTCGAGAAGCTGGTTGCGGGTCAGCGAAATTTTCGGCCGCTCCAGCAGCGCCGTCAGGAGCCGGAACTCGCCGCTCGACAGCGGCATCGCCACGCCCTCGGCGCCGATCAGCTCGCGCTGGCCGGTGTCGAGCGTCCAGTCGCCGAAGCGGATGCGCGCCGCTTCCGGCGGCTTCTGGCGCGGCGGCAGGGCCTGGGTGCGGCGCAGGACCGCGGCGATGCGCGCGATCAGCTCGCGCGGCGAGAACGGCTTGGCGATGTAATCGTCGGCGCCCATCTCCAGCCCGATGATGCGGTCGACCTCCTCGCCGCGCGCGGTGAGCAGGATGACCGGAATCTGCGTCGTCTCCCGGATCGAGCGGCACAGGCTGAGCCCGTCTTCGCCCGGCATCATGATGTCGAGCACGACAAGGTCGATCGCGGCGCCCTTCATCACCTTGCGGGCCGCCGCCGAATCTGCCGCGGTCGTGGCGCGATAAAAATGCTCGCGCAGATAGCGCGCCAGCGGTTCGCGGATGTCGCGCGCGTCCTCGACAATCAGGATATGCGGCTTGGTCTCGTCCTTGGTCATGGGCCTCTGCTCATGGAACAGTTTGAAGTCCCGGAGGGGCGCCTGCAAACCCAATTGCCGCAAAGTGTGTCGATTCCAAAAGGCTATTGACTTTGCGACGATCATGTTTTGTTCTATAACAATTATAGGGAGTATTCCGTGTTCGTTCTACCGGATTGTTTGACAGGAGGAGAAAATGCATATCCGGATCAAGATGATTCTTGGTTTGAGTGCATTGGTTTTGGCCGGTGGCAGCGGTCTCGCCCTCGCGCAGATGGAAGGGCCATCGCCGCCCGACGGCCCGATGCAAGGCCTGATGCGGGCGCATGGCCGAACGACAGGGCGATTTCTTGCCGCCTTCGATCTCAACCACGACGGAAAAGTCCCGCATGACGAGTTGAACAGGGTGGACGGCGCACACTTCGCCGCCGCGACCCACGGTGCGGGCGCCATGACGCAGGATCAGTTCACCGCCATGCACGCGCCGCAATTCCAGCAGCACACGGCGGAGATGTTTCGCCGCCTCGACTGGAACGGCGACGGCAAACTGACGCTGGACGAATATGCGGGACCGCAGCGCGTCCGTTTCGAGACCCTGGACCGCGACGGCACCGGCGCGGAATCCTGCGCGCCGGTCCAACGCGCTTCGTTTCAGCCCGGTGGCCGGAGCAAAGGCCGGAGCGGTTTCGGCCGCGCCCGGTTCTGCGCCGACAATGATCTCAACCGCGACGGCAAAGTTACGCGCGCGGAGTTCGACAGCGCCACAGCCAAGCATTTCGCCATGCTGACCGGCGGCGCAAAGGCCATGACGGAGACACAATTCACCGCCGACGCCCTCGCGCGTTACCGCGAGCTGAGCGCGCGGATGTTCAAGCGGCTGGACAAGAACAGGGACGGAAAATTGTCCATCGCCGAGTTCGCCGCCTCGGACCAGAAGCTGTTCGCGCGGATGGACAAGAACCACGACGGCACGGTCACGCCGGACGAATTGTCTTCTCGCGGCAGCCGCAGACATCCGGCGAACCGGGCATGAGCTACATCTTGCGAAGAAGCCGCCGGCGGCCGGGATATTTCAGACAATCGGCTTGCTTAACCTTCGGACGGATTTGGACTGGGAGAAGCGATCGATGACGACGAGGACCAAGGTCATTTTGTTGCTCGGGGTGGCGGCTATTTTCGTGGGTGGTGGGCTGGGATTTGCCCAGGAACCTCCCGCGTCGGCGCGAAATGGCGGCCCCATGGGTTTGATGGCTCTTATGGCCAGGGATGGAAAAGTCACCCACGCGGCCCTCGAGGCGGCGCTGGCGTCGCGCTTTGCCCAGCTTTCCGGCGGCGCCCGCGCGATCACGCCCGCGGAGTTCGCCCTGGCGCATCGTTCCGGAATGGCCGGGCACGCGCCCGAGATGTTCGCCCGCCTCGACTGGAACGGCGACGGCAAGATCTCCTTGCAGGAGTTTACTGCCGTCGAGCACAGCCGTTTCGCGATGATGGATCGCGCCGGCACCGGGACGATCCCCTGCCATGTCGCGGACAAGGCCCCGTCGCAGGATGCGCATCGCGCCGGCTGGATGCACCATGGGCACGGGATGGTCGCGCGCCATTTCTGCGCCGAAAACGATCTCAACAAGGACGGCAAGGTCACGCGCGCCGAATTCGATTCCGCCATCGCCAAGCGCTTCGCGGCACTTTCGGGCGGCGGCCACGGGATCACCGAGGAAGCGCTGGCCGCCGAAATGGCGCGCCGCACGAGCAAGATGAGCGCGGCGATCTTCAAGCGCCTCGACGCCAATGGCGACGGCAAGCTTACCCTGGCCGAATTCTCGGCGCCGGAAGAGGCGATGTTTGCCCATCTCGATGCAAACGGGGATGGCGTCATCACGCGCGACGAACTCAGGGCGCGCTTCCACGGTCTGCATGGAGCGTGGCGTGGAGCGCAGGGTGGCGGTCAGGCGCCGGATTAGGCGCCGTCGCCGCCCAGGCGCAGCCAGCGCGTCATCTCCGCCAGGATCGAGATCGCGATCTCGCCGGGACTGCGGGCGCCAATGGCAAGACCCACCGGACCGTGGATGCGCGCGAGGTCGCTGTCGTCGAAACCTGCCTGGCGGAGCCGCGCCAGACGTCCGGCATGGCTCTTTTTCGATCCCAGCGCGCCGACATAGAAGCAATCCGAGCGCAGTGCTGCGGCCAGCGCGGGATCGTCCACTTTCGGATCGTGGGTCAGCGCCACCAACGCGCTGCGCGCTCCAAGGGGGACTCCGGCCAGTGCTTCGTCCGGCCACGCATGCGACAGCGTTACATCCGGAAAGCGCTCCGGCGTCGCGAACGAGAGGCGGGGATCGATCACGCGCACACCGTAGCCCACCAGCGTTGCCATGCGCGCCAGAGGTTGGGCGATATGCACGGCACCGACGATGGCGAGGTCGAGCGGCGGATTGTAAACGGAGAGGAACCAGGCGCGTCCGTCGACCTCGACGGAACCGCTCTGATCGGCATGTGCGGCATTGGCCCCCGCCACGCCCAATGGCGAATCATCCGTCGCCGGATCGATCAGCCGCTCTTCGCCGGTCGCCAGATCCGTCGCGCGCACGATGGCGCGTCCCGCGCGCCGCGCCTGGTTCAACGATCGAAGGATTTCCGCTCGCATAACGTCAGACGATCGGCTCGACGAAGATTTCGATGCGGCCGCCGCAGGCGAGGCCCACCGCCCAGGCCTGCTCGTCGCTGACGCCGAATTCGAGTTTGCGCGTCTTGCCGTCCGCCATCGCAGCCTGGGCTTCCTCGATCACCGCGCCTTCGACGCAGCCACCAGAGACCGAGCCCACGAAGGCGCCGTCGTCGCGCACCGCAAGCTGGCTGCCGGTGGGACGCGGCGACGAGCCCCACGTCTTCACCACCGTGCCGAGCGCGACCTTGCGCCCTTCGCCGACCCATAGCGCGGCGGTTTCGAGAACGTCGTCTCCGGCGCTGTTCATTGCGCGGCGGCCACCGCGCGCCTGGCCATCACGCCGACGAGATTGGCGCGATATTCGGCCGAGCCGTGGATGTCGGAATTGAGATCCGCCGCATTGATCTCGATGCCCGCGATCGCATGCGGCGTAAAATCCGCGGCCAGGGCGGCTTCCATCTCCGGCACGCGGAAAACGCAAGGACCGGCGCCGGTGACCGCCACGCGCACGCCCGATTTCGTCTTCGCCACGAACACGCCGGCCATGGCATAGCGCGAGGCGGGGTTGGGGAATTTGGCGTAAGCGGCGCGCGCGGAGACGGGAAACGAAACTTCGGTGACGATCTCGCCTTCGTCCAAGGCGGTGGAGAACATACCGGTGAAAAAATCGTCGGCCGCGATGCTGCGCCGTTGGGTCCTGATCGTGGCATCGAGCCCCAGGACCGCCGCCGGATAATCCGCCGCGGGATCATTGTTGGCGAGCGAGCCGCCCAGCATTCCCATATGGCGCACGGCGGGATCGCCGATACTTTCGGCTAGATGGGCGAGGGCGGGGATCAGGCGGTTCACCTCGGCCGAAATCGCCACCTCGAAATGTCTGGTGCCGGCCCCGATCACGATCGCATCGCCCGCCGCGCGGATGAAGGACAACTCCTTCAGCCCCGATATGTCGATCAGGTCGGACGGCTGGGCGAGGCGCATTTTCATCGCCGCGATCAGGGTCTGCCCGCCCGCGAGCAATTTCGCCTCGGGTGATGCCTTCAATATCGTCTCGGCCTCGGCAAGCGATCCGGCGCGGTGATAGGTGAACGGATAGGGGATCATGCCGCCACCCCCTTCGATTCGGCATCCATGCGCCTGGCCGCGTCCTCGATCGAAGAGACGATATTGTGATAGCCGGTGCAGCGGCAGATATTGCCTTCGAGTTCGGCGCGGATGGTGGCGCGATCGAGCACCGGGATACGGCGGATCATGTCGACGGCGGTCATGATCATGCCCGGGGTGCAGAACCCGCACTGCAGACCATGGTTCTCGCGGAAGGCTTCCTGCACGGGATGCAGCTTGCCGTCCCTGGCCAGACCTTCGATCGTGACGACGTCGCTGCCGGCGGCCTGCACCGCGAACATTGTGCAGGATTTTACGGCGCGGCCGTCTACATGCACCACACAGGCGCCGCATTGGCCGGTATCGCAGCCGATATGCGTGCCGGTCAGGCCAAGCTGCTCGCGCAGAAAATAAACGAGCAGCGTGCGGTCTTCGGTTTCCAGCGAAACGGGCTTTGCATTCACCGTCAGGGAAACAGCAGCCATGGGCTCACCTTTGGCATGAAAGCAAAAGTTTCGGTGCCCGGGATCGGCGCGTCAAGAGCGCGTCTGCCTGCACATTTCGTGTCCTAGAGAATTGCTCCGAAAATCAGCAGCAGGATCACGACGACGCCGATCAGGCCCAGCACCCATATCTCGGGCGCCAGTCCATCGCGTTGCTCCGGGGCGCTGTTCGCGAGAAGCGTATAGGGCGTGGGTCCGTGCTCGATTTCGGGATCGGGCAAAAGCTCGGGCACCGATCTGGCGGCGGTCAGCGCCGCGGCGAAACGGCCGAAGAAATCGTCCGCGATCTGCCTCGCCGCGCCGTCGATCAAGCGCTGGCCGATCTGCGCCAGCTTGCCGCCAACGGAGGCTTTGGCGGTATAGGTCAGCACCGTACCGTCCCCTTCGGGTTCGAGGATCACTTCGGCATCGCCTTTGGCGAAACCCGCCACGCCGCCCTGGCCCTCGCCGGCGAGCCGGCAACTGTGCGGCGGATCGAGATCCGTCAGGCTGACCTTGCCGCGAAATTTCGCTTTCACCGGGCCGATCTTCAAAGTGGCCACCGCTATGAATTCCGTCGGACTGGTCTTCTCGATAGTTTCGCATCCGGGAATGCAGCTTTTTAGAATTTCCGGATCGTTCAAAGCCGCCCAGACCGCTTCCGCGGGGGCGGGAATGACATAGCGACCGGTGAAATCCATCGTTCTTTCTCCTGCGATCAATTCAGAAGTTGAATATTTTCAGTCGCTTAAAATCTTTCGCTACGCGGGGTTGCGTTTGTGCGACGACTGCGTGACGGTTTGGCTTTCTGCTGCATATGAACTGTGTTAACCTTATATTTACCATCGGGTGTGGGGCAGAGGGATGGAAACGAGCGTACTGGCTTCGCCCGGCATAGGGGAAGCCGCACAGGAGGTCATCGGTCAGGTTAAATGGTTCGACCTGACCAAGGGATATGGTTTCATCAAACCGGCAAGTGGGATGCAAGGGGATGTGCTCCTGCATCAAACCTGCGTGCGCCAGTCGGGTTTCAAGGCGGCTTATGAGGGCGCGCGCGTGGTCTGCGAAGCGGTGCAGGGGCCGCGCGGCTTGCAGGCCAGGAGACTGATCTCGCTGGACAACAGCACAGCCACGCCGTCCGCCGTTTCGGCCCAGCGATCGGTGCGCGCCACGGCCGAGCCCACCGGGGCTCCATTCGAGGCGACCGTCAAGTGGTTCAATCGCGGCAAGGGCTATGGCTTCGTCTCGCGCGGGATGGATACGCCCGACATCTTTGTCCACATGGAGACGCTCAGGCGCTGCGGCATTCGCGAATTGACGCAGGGACAGCGTGTTCGTGTCCGCACGGGAGACGGACCGAAGGGCGAACTCGCGGCGGAAATCACGATCCTCGGCGAATAGACACGCCGCCTTTGCACCCGGACGCGCCTTGCGGCACTCTTGCGCGAACGAGAGGTATGTCCATGCGCGCGGCGTCTGCCATCCTGCTTTCTTTCATTCTGCTCATTGGCCTGGCGGTGGGGTCTTCCGCACTGCCGACCGCGGTGCTCTCGATCGACACGCCGAAAGGGCACGCCGATTTCAAGGTGGAGATCGCCGGCGATCAGGCATCGCAGGAAAAGGGCCTGATGTTCCGCAAGAAGATGGCCGCGGATGCCGGCATGCTCTTCGACTTTCATCAAACCGTGATGACGTCGTTCTGGATGAAGAACACGATCCTGCCGCTCGACATCATTTTCATTCGTTCGGACGGCACCATCTCGTCCATCGCCGCAAACGCAGTCCCTTTTTCGGAGGCGTCAATACCCTCCAGCGAACCGATTCGCGCGGTGTTGGAGATCAATGCCGGCCGCGCCAAGGCGTTGGGCTTCGAACCGGGCGACCAGGTGCATGCCGCGATCTTCCACAACGCCCGTTGAAGGCAGGGCCTCGACGTTGTAAGGGACGGGCTACCGTCCGGCACTCGGTCCCGGGGCGTGGCGCAGCCTGGTAGCGCATCTGCTTTGGGAGCTG
>JAATGL010000045.1 GCA_015654705.1 Alphaproteobacteria bacterium
GCCGGACGACAGTTTGGCCAGCGCCGAGTCGACATTGGTGAGCGAGGTCTGGATCGCCGCCACCATGGTCGATGCGGACGCCTGCGTCGAGATGGACGCGCCGGTCGAGAAGGTCACGATCGAACCGGACAGGCTCATATCCTCCGCCGCCACCGTGATGCGACGCGTGCCGTCGGACGAGGCCAGCGCCGTGATCTGCGTCGTCGAACCGTCGACCAGGTTGTTGCCGTTGAACACGGCGTTCTTGACGATGGTCGTGATCTGGTCGCGCAGGGCCACGAAGTCCTGGTTCATCGCCGAACGGCTGGCCGTATCGAGCGACGCATCGGAGGCAGCCAGCGCCTTGGTCTTCATCTCGACGAGAAGGTCCGAGATCGACTGACCGGCCGACATGGCGACATCGACCGCGGACATGCCGCGGTTGAGGCTGTCGGTGACCGCCGTATAGCCGGCGACGCTGCCGCGCATGTTCTGCGCGATCGCGTAAACCGCGCCATTGTCCTTGGCGTTCGAGACGGTTTCGCCCGAGTTGATCGCGCTCTGGGTCTGCGCCAGCTGGGCCTGGGTGTTGTTGAGGTATTGCAGCGCAACCATGGCGCCGGTGTTGGTGTTGACGCTAAGCATTCTTGCCTCCGTTGTGACGAGCCTTTTGCTCGAGGAGCGTTTTGCTCCGCAGGCTCGTCTGGCAAGCGCCGTGCCGCGCCGCGTTTACCTCTGCCTAACCTTCGATTTTGGAGGGGCCCGGAAAATCCGCACCGGGGCGGAATTGCACGGCGCGGACCGGCCGCGGCAGTTTTTGCCGGAGACGGGCAAATCCTGCCGGGCGGACCGGCAAAA
Source organism: Alphaproteobacteria bacterium (assembly GCA_015654705.1). Classification (GTDB taxonomy): domain Bacteria; phylum Pseudomonadota; class Alphaproteobacteria; order Micropepsales; family Micropepsaceae; genus Rhizomicrobium. The sequence goes on from JAATGL010000045.1 coordinate 838, forward strand.
TTTGCCTCGTATTTGAAACAAAAGAGCGGCGCCGGGGAAACGGCGCCGCTCCTGTCCGGCGGACCGTCGTTACTTGAAGAGCGAGAGCATGTATTGCGGCGCCTGGTTGGCGATCGACAGGGCCTGCACGCCGAGCTGCTGCTTGACCTGCAAGGATTGCAGCAGCGCGCTTTCCGTCGCCATGTCGGCATCCACCAGATTGCCGACGCCGGTGGTCAGCGAATCGGACAGCTTCTGGGTGAAGCCCAGCTGGATCGAGAATTTCTTCGATCCGGCCGACAGCTTGGCCAGCGCCGAATCGACATTGGTCAGCGAGTTCTGCAGCGCCACCACCATCGTCGAGGCGGCCGCCTGGGTCGAGATCGACGCCGCCGTCGAAACCGTCACGATGGAGCCGGAGAGGCTGAGGTTCTCCGCCGCCGTCGTGATGCGGCGCGTGCCGTCGGACGAGGCCAGCGCCGAGATCTGCTGGGTCGAGCCGTCGACGAGGTTATAGCCGTTGAACACGGCGTTCTTGACGATGGCGGTGATCTGGTCGCGCAGCGCCACGAAATCCTGGTTCATCGCCTGCCGGCTCGTGGTGTCGAGCGAGGTGTCGGCGGCGGCGAGCGCCTTGGTCTTCATCTCGATCAGCAGATCGGAGATCGACTGGCCGGCCGACATGGCGACGTCGATCGTCGACATGCCGCGGTCGATGCTGTCCGTCACCGCGCTGTAGCCGGCGATGTCGCCGCGCATGTTCTGCGCCATCGCGTAGGTCGCGCCGTCGTCCTTGGCGGAGGCGACCTTCATGCCGGTGTTGATGGCGCTCTGGGTCGTCGCGAGCTGGCCCTGCGTCTGGTTGAGGTACTGCAGCGCGACCATCGCGCCGGTGTTGGTGTTCACGCTGAGCATGACGTGGTCTCCAATTCCGTTCTGGTCGTTTTGACGGCGTTGTGCCCGCCTTCGGGCACGATGCCCCGACAGCGTGTTTCGCAACCCCCGTGCCAGAGCGAAACCATGTCTTAGCCTTTTATCTGATTGATTTTATTTGGATATTTTATGGAGCGTCCATAGCCGGGCGCGGGCAGAAAGTGCCGGTCGGCAGTTCCGCCCGGAAACAAATGTTATCGCCGGCAAGCCCGGCGCGCTTGCGTGCCGCGGCCATCGTCGGTCCGGTGTCACGTCCGGTCCCCGGCGAGCAATCCGGCGGCGATCGCCTGGACCGCCTTCTTGCGTCCGGTGGTCGCGCCCGCATTGGTGAAGATCGCGACGCCGCTTTGCGAAGCGGGATCCAGATACGCGACGGTGAAGACACCGGGATCGCCGCCCCAGTGATTGGGGCGATGCGCGCCCGCCAGAAGGGAGTCCTGCCAGGCCAGCCCCTGTCCCGTGAGCCAGGTCGGAAGACCGGGCGGCATCTTCATCGCCAGCATCTGCTCGACGCTGTCGGGCCGGAGCAGCCGGACCCCGCCGGCGTCTCCCCGGTTGGCCGACATGGCAATGAAGCGGGTGAAGTCCGCGATCGAGGCGCGAAGCATGCCGGCCGGCCAGTCGGGAAAACCCACCGGCATGATCGGCACCAGGCGGCCGTTCACATCGTCATAGGGCGTCGCCGCCGACCCGGAAGGCACCTGCGCAAGCCACCAGGCGGTGCGCCGCATCGCCAGCGGCTTGAAGATCCTCCGATCGATGTAGGACCGCAGGTCCTCACCCGCGGCCCGGCCGGCGAGATAGCCCAGCAGCGCGAAGCCGGTGTTGACATAATCCCAGGCGGCGCCCGGCATGGCGGCCGAGAAGCTCTTGGCCGAATAGTGGCGGCCGCCCGGCACCAGCAGGTCTGTCAGGAACCGGCGAAGCGGCAGCGCCGAATCCGCGCCCCGGATGCGAAACTCGATCGTCTGATACGTTTCATCCGAGATGCTGGAGGTGTGCATCAACAGGTGCCGCACGCGGATCGGAACGTTGGGATGGGCGGGGTTCACGACCGGAAAGTCGAGGTAGCGGCCGACCGGCTCGTCGAGCGCCAGCCGTCCCTCCTCGACCAGCATCATCACCGCCGTGGCAATCACCGTCTTGGTGATCGACGCGAGGTGGAACAGCGTGGCGGGCGTGACCGGCCGGCGGCCCGCCAGGTCCGCATAGCCGTAGCCGCGCGCAAAGATCACCCGCCCCGCCCGCGCCAGGCCGACCGCCGCGCCGGGAATATCGGCGGAGCGAAGCTGGGCCCCTATGAAGGAATCGGTCCGGGACATCGAAGGCACGGCGCCTGCCGCGGTGCCAATCCCGGCAGCCAGGCCGCCGAGCAAAACGCCGCGGCGATCCAAACGGAAAACATCCATGTGCCCGACCTTTATGTAGGCACCTACATATCTGGAACCCTTGCGGCTTTGTCAACCCGGCAGGAGGGCCGGTGCCTCACCAAGGTGACGAGATCGAAGAGGGGCGCTGCCGCAAAAAACAAGAACCGGCTTCGCGGGAAGCCGGCTTTTTAAGTCGAAGAGATTGCGCTCAGGCGGCGCCTTTCAGCCCCTGCATGATCGTGCGGTTGACCTCGATCAGCGGATCGAGCGGCGCCCCCTCGCGCGTCACGCGGCGCGAATATTTGGCGATCCACAGCGACAGCGACACGATCTTGGCGCGCACCTCCTGCGGCAATTGATTGCGTTCGTCCATGCAATCGGCCGCCAGGGTGCGCCACAATTTCTTGTTCCAGTCGATCGCCTCGACCAGCGGGCCGCCGTTCTGGCCGCCCTTCTGCACGTCGATCAGGGCGCCCGTCACCTGGCCGAACAGCCGGTATTCGGTGGAACGCGAATCCTCAGTAATGCGC
>JAATGL010000137.1 GCA_015654705.1 Alphaproteobacteria bacterium
CATGATCGGCTCGGCGCTGGTCGGCACCTTCATGGGCGTGTTCCTGGCCTACGGCATCGTCGGGCCGATGGCGACGCGGCTGAAGGCGGTGATCGACGAGGAGGCGCTGTTCTACCACGTGATCCGCGACGTGCTGGTCGCCCATCTGCACGGCAATGCGGCGCAGGTCTCGGTCGAGATCGGCCGCGGCAGCGTGCCGTCCGAGGCGCAGCCGAGCTTTCAGGAACTGGAAGAGGCGCTGGGCTCGATCCCGCCCGAAGCGGCCTGAGGCAACGCCGCCTGGCGCAGCTCGGCGGCGGCGACGAACACCGTGGCCATGGCGCCGGCGAAAACGCCCAGCGGCATCGCATAGTAAACGTCCAGGTCGGTCCCGAACACGATGATCGCGGTCACGATCATCCCGGTCAGCTGCGCCACGGTCCTCGGCATCGCGCCACCCCTGAGAAAGGGGGCAAGCCTAGAGCCGTGCCGCGCGGCGGGGAAGCGTAGAGTTAAGGAGAGGTTAACGGCCCCGCGGTTGACCGTGGGATTCGCCGCGCGCAGATTGCAATTCCCGCTCACCAGCCGCGCGACCGATGGAAATCTACCTGCCCATCGCCGAGATGTCGGTCCACTGGCTGGTCATCGTGGGACTGGGCGGCGCGATCGGATTCCTTTCCGGCCTGCTCGGCGTCGGCGGCGGGTTTCTGCTGACGCCGCTGCTGATTTTCGCCGGCATCCCGTCGCCCATCGCGGTGGCGACGACGGCCAGCCACATCACCGCCTCCTCCATGTCGGGCGCCATCGCGCAGTGGCGCAAGCGCGCCATCGACCTGAAGATGGCCGCGATCATGACGCTGGGCGGGATCGCGGGATCGATCATGGGCGTCTGGCTGTTCGGCGTGCTGAGCCGCGCCGGCCAGATGGATCTGATGGTCTCGATTTCCTACGTGATCCTGCTGGGCACGATCGGCGGGCTGATGCTGAACGAGAGCGTGCGTACGCTGCTGGCGGCGCGCCGCGGTGCGGCCGCGCCGGCGCGCAGATCCGGCCAGCATCTATGGATCCACGGCCTGCCGTTCAAGACGCGGTTCCGCGCCTCGGGACTCTACATCAGCGTGATCCCGCCGCTCGGCGTCGGCGTCGCGGTCGGCGTGCTGTCCTCGATCCTGGGCGTCGGCGGCGGCTTCGTCATCGTGCCGGCGATGATCTATCTGCTGCGCATGCCGACCAATGTGGTGATGGGCACCTCGCTGGTGCAGATCATCTTCGTCAACGCGCTGACCACGGTGCTGCAGGCGGTCGACAACCATGCGGTCGACGCGATGCTGGCGCTGCTTTTGATCGTCGGCGGCGTGGTGGGGGCGCAGTTCGGCGTGCGCGTCGCCTCGCGGCTGCGCGGCGAACAGTTGCGGCTGCTGCTGGCGCTGTTGGTGCTGGCGGTGGCGGTGCGGCTGCTGTTCGGACTGGTGGCGCGGCCGCACGATCTCTACAGCGTGATGGTGGGCGGCACATGAGGCGGCTGGCGGTGCTTACTGTCCTTGTCGCCGGCCTGGCCTTGCCGGCGAGCGCCGGCGAAAACCTGGTCGCCGGCCTGTCGCAGGATTCGATCGAGATCACCTCCAGCTACAACGGCACCAGCATCGTGGTATTCGGCGCGCTGGAGCGGCCGGGGGATGACGCCCGGCCCGACATCGTGGTCGTCGTGCGCGGACCTGAGGACGACATGCGGGTGCGCCGCAAGAGCCGCGTCGCCGGGATCTGGATCAACAGCGACCGCGCCATCCTGCATGCCATGCCGGCCTATTACTTCGTCGCCAGCGCGCGGCCGCTCGGCCAGATCGCGTCCACCCCGACGCTGCGCCGCTACGGCCTGGGGCTGGCGGCCGTGCAGCCGCGCGCGGTCACCGCGACCGGCGATCCCGAACCGTTCCGCAAGGCTCTGATCCGGCACCAGCTTCATGCCGGTCTCTATACGGAGACGGCCAGCGGCGTGCAGTTCCTGAGCGGCACGCTGTTCCGCGTGCGGGTGACGCTGCCGGCCGCCGCGCCGCGCGGAAAATATGTCGCCGAGATCTATCTGCTGCGGGACGGCGCGGTGGTCGACGCGCGCACCTCCGAACTGTCGATCGACCAGACCGGACTGGAGCGGCGGCTGTTCGACTTTGCCCAGTTCGATCCCCTGGGCTACGGCGTGTCGACCGTGCTGATGGCGGTGCTGCTGGGCTGGCTGTCGTCGCTGGCCTTCCGCCGCATGGAATGAGGGATGCCGCGGCCCGCCACCGCATAGACGCGCCGCTGGCCCAGCACATAGGCGCCGAAATCGGCGGCGAACAGCGAACCGATCGCCGCGTCCCAGAGGTCGAGGCCGCCGGCATAGGCGCCGAATGCCGGCAGCACCATGCGCATCCCGTCCGACACGAAGCAGCGCCGCCTGAGGCTGCGGCCGCGCCGGGTGACCGTCGTGCAGGGATGCAGGTGGCCGGCGATCTCGCCCGGCTGCGGCACCGCCTCCGGCTCATGGCGGAAGGTGAGGCCGCCCAGCGCGATCTCCGGCGTGACCGTGCCGCCGAGCCAGGCGGGCGGCACGGGGTCGTGATTGCCGGCGATCCAGATCCAGTGTGCCGCGCGGCCCAGCGCGCGCAGCATGGCGCGCTCCTCGTCGTCCAGTCGGTCGGCGGCCTGCGAATCGTGAAACGTGTCGCCCAGCGCCACGATCCGCTTCGGCAGGCGCCGCGCGATCACCGCCGCCAGGCGCGTCAGCGTCGCGCGCGTGTCGTAGGGCGGCAGGAAGGCGCCGCGCCGCGCATAGGCCGAGCCCTTCTCGAAATGGATGTCGGCGAAGACCAGCGTGGCTTCCTCCGGCCACCACACGGCGCCCGACGCGTCGAGCACCAGGCGCTCGCCGTTCACCTCGATCTGGATGTCGCCGGACATGGTCATCTGCATTCTCTTCCCCGCTTATATCCGCATCGCGTCCGCGACCAGCGATTCCTCGGCCTCGCGCAGGATGTCCTCATTGGCCTCGCCGGCCACCATCTCCTTGCTGATCTCCAGCAGCGCCGGCACGGCCAGCGGCGAGACGCGGTCCAGCCGCCTGGTCACGATGCGGCTCTTCACGCGCGCCAGCATCTCGGCCAGGCGCGCGATGTCCAGCAGGCCGGTCGCCGCATCCTCATAGGTCGCGCGCAGCAGGATGTGGTCGGGCTCGTGCTCGCGCAGCACGTCGTAGATCAGGTCGGAGGAGAAGGTGACCTGCCGCCCGGTCTTCTCCTTGCCGGGCGAGCGCCGCTCGATCAGCCCGGCAATGATCGCGCAATTGCGGAAGGTGCGCTTGTAGAGATTGGATTCGGCAAGCCAGGCGTCGAGATCGTCGCCCAGCATGTCCTGGTCGAACAGCCCTGCCATGTCGAGCCCGCCCATGTCGCGCAGGCCCCAGACGGCCAGCGCGTATTCGTTGGCGGAGAACCCCATCGGCCGCATCTTCAGCCGTTCGAGGCGGCGCGTCAGCAGCATGCCGAGCGTCTGGTGCGCCAGCCGTCCCTCGAAGGGATAGCAGACGAGGTAATGCCGGCCGCCGCGCGGAAAGGTCTCGACCAGCAACTGGCCCGGCTGCGGGATCAGCGAGCGCCATTCCTGGATGCGCAGCCATTCGTTGACCGGGTCGGGCAGCACCGTCCAGCGTTCGGGCCGCGACACCATCTCGCGCACGCGCTGCGCCAGGAAGGTGGAGAGCGGGAACTTGCCGCCATTGTAGGACGGCACCTGCGCGCGCTCATCCTCGGTGCGCGTGACATAGGCCGCGTCCTCGCGGATGCCCTCGAAGCGCAGCACCTGGCCGGAAAACACGAAGGTGTAGCCGGCCGCCAATTGCTCGACGAAATATTCCTCGAGCTGGCCCAGCACGCGGCCGCCCGCGCCGGTCGGCCGGCCTTTGGACTGGAGGCGGATGTCCAGCATCGGGTCTTCGACGATGACGCCGACATTGAGGCGGTATTGCTGCGCCACGCGCGGATGGGAGACCCGCCATAAGCCTTCCGGCGTCCGGCGCAGCCGCGCATAGCGGTCGTAGCGCTTCAGCGCGTAGCCGCCGGTGGCGACGAAATCGAGCACACGGTCGAAATCGGCGCGCGTCAGGTGGCGATAGGGCGCTGCCGACACCACCTCTGCGAACAGACGGTCGGCATCGAAAGGCGCGCCGCAGGCCATGCCCAGCACATGCTGCGCCAGCACGTCGAGCCCGCCGAGGCGCGGCCGCTCGCCGTCGAGTTCGCCGGCCATCACCGCCTCGCGCGCCGCCTCGCATTCCAGCACCTCGAAGCGGTTGGCCGGCACCAGCAGCGCGCGGCTGGGCTCGTCGAGGCGATGGTTGGCGCGGCCGATGCGCTGCACCAGCCGCGCCGCGCCCTTGGGCGCGCCGATGCAGACGACCTGGTCCACCGCGCCCCAGTCGATGCCGAGATCGAGGGTGGAGGTGCAGACCACGGCGCGCAGGTTGCCCCGCGTCATCGCGCCTTCAACCTTGCGGCGCTGCGCCGGCGCCAGCGAACCGTGATGCAGCGCGATCGCCAGATTGTCCTCGTTGAGCCGCCACAGATCCTGGAAGGTGCGCTCCGCCTGGCTGCGTGTGTTGACGAAGACCAGCGTCGTCCGGGCGCGCTTGATGGCGTCCATCACGTCGGCCATGGCGTGGCGCGCCAGATGCCCCGACCACGGCACATAGGCGTCCGAGGCGAGGATCGAAATCTGCGGCCTGGCGCCCGGCACGCCGCGCACCAGTTCGGTATCGCGTCCCAGGAAATCCTGCAGCGGCTTCGGATCGGCGACGGTGGCGGAAAGGCCGACGCTGCGGTGGCCGGGCGCCAGCGTCTTCAGCCGCGCCAGGCCGAGGGAGAGCAGATCGCCGCGCTTGGAATTGTTGAGCGCGTGCAGTTCGTCCAGCACCACCGCCTTCAGATTCTGGAACAGCCGCACCGCCTCGCGCGAGGCCAGCAGCAGCGCAAGCTGTTCCGGCGTGGTCAGCAGGATGTCCGGCGGCATGGTCTTCTGGCGCTGGCGGCGCGACGGCGGCGTGTAGCCGGTGCGCGTCTCCACCCGCACCGGCAGGCCCCTCTCGGCGATCGGCGTTTCGAGATTGCGCGCAACGTCGACCGCCAGCGCCTTGAGCGGTGAGATATAGAGCGTGTGCAATTCGCGCGGGCGCCGCGCCGGCAGGCCCGCCAGATCGATCAGGCTGGGCAGGAATCCCGCCAGCGTCTTGCCGCCGCCGGTGGGCGCCACCAGCAGCACCGACTTCCCCCGCGCCGTATGTTCGATCAGGGCAAGCTGGTGCGGCCTGGGACTCCAGCCGCGCGCGGCAAACCACGCCGCGAAGCTGGGCGGCAGCGGCGACGCCTGATCCTGATCTTGCGTCCGAGCGAGCATGCAGCCTTTGCCCCGTCTCCTTTGTTCCTACTCTGCCCTATCGCCGGCGGAAGGAACAGATCAGGTACGGCGTGATGTGGGGACGGGCGGCCACGGCGCAAGTGCATTGCGGCGGGCGCGGCATGTTCCGTACACGGATTTCATCGCCGCCATTGACTCCGGGCGGGTCCGGGCGGAAGGTTTTTGCCGCTGCGGCGCCGTCGCCAAGCGGAGTCCTCCGGCAAGGACCGGAGACCGCGCGCGGCAGCCAGCGCGACCGGTGCAACCGACCTCAAAGGGAGATTCCGCATGGAAGAAACTCCGCCGGGCATAGAACCGGGGCTCCGCGCGCAACGCGGAGCCACGACCGGTCGGCGACAAGGCCGGTCGCCAACGAAAATCGAATCTCTATCGAAGCGGGCGTAAGCTCGCATCTATGCCCATTGCGGCAACGGGAGCCATGCTTCCGAAAAAAGGTAAAACCCCGCCGCCGATCGGCGGGGTTTTATTTTGTCGGTGGCTGATCCCTTCCGAGCGACACTCTTTGCCTGCCGCCCTGTTCGGTCGGGCGCCCTTTTGCTACCATCGCGCAGGATGCGTCGCATCTTCATGCACGGCTGAGGGGAGGGTCTCATGCGCGGTGTCTTGTCGGGCGGGCTGCTGGCGGCCCTTGTCGTTCTCGGGACCTTTCCGGCCAATGCCCAGGAGGTCGAGCGTTCCGGCGGCGTCTATCACAAGGCGGTATGCGGATTTGTCGCCGGGCCGGCGGCGCGCTGCCACGCCCATGTCGTCACCGACCGCGCCGGCCGCCCGCTTGCGAGTCCGCAGCCGCCGATCGGTGGCCTGGCGCCGGCCGATCTTCGCGACGCCTACAAGATCACCGCCCTGGGAAGCCCGGCCACCATCGTCGCGATCGTGGATGCTTTCGGCTACACCAGGGCCGAAGCCGATCTGGCGGTCTATCGCGCCCAGTTCGGGCTGCCGGCCTGCACCACGGCGAATGGCTGCTTCAAGAAGCTCAACCAGAAAGGACAGCAGAAGAAATATCCGCCGCAGGATATCGGCTGGGCGCAGGAATCGGCGCTCGATCTCGACATGGCCAGCACGATGTGTCCCGGCTGCACGATCTATCTGGTGGAGGCGAAAAACAATTCGTTCAAGAACCTGGCGGCCGCCGTCGACGAGGCCGCGAAGCTGGGCGCCCATGTCGTCAGCAACAGCTATGGCGGCCCGGAGTCGAAAGCGGTGAAGAAATTCGAGCCGTCCTACGATCATGTCGGCGTCGCCGTCACCGCCAGCACCGGCGACAACAGCTATTCCGCAGGCCCGCAATTCCCGGCGACGTCGCCGCATGTGACCGCGGTGGGCGGCACGCGCCTCGTCAAGGACGGCAGCGCCCGCGGCTGGGCGGAGACGGCTTGGACCTCGGCCGGCAGCGGCTGCAGCAAGATCTTCGCCAAGCCGGCCTGGCAGACCGACCCCGGCTGCAAGAGGCGCACCGATGCAGATGTCGCCGCCGTCGCCGATCCGGCCTCCGGCGTCGCGGTGTATGGCCCGAACAACCAGGGCGCATCGACCTGGTTGATCTTCGGCGGCACCAGCGTCGCCGCCCCCCTGATCGGCGGCGTCTACGGCGCCAATGGCGGCGCGGTGACCTACGGCAGCGATCCCTATGCGCATGTCTCGGCGCTGTTCGACATCACCTCGGGCGCCAACGGCTCGTGCAAGCCGCCCTATCTCTATCTCTGCAATGCCGGGGTCGGCTATGACGGCCCGACCGGCCTGGGCACGCCCAACGGCATCGCGGCTTTCGGCGCGCAGTAGATGGCCCCTAGCTGAACGCCTGGATGCCGGTCTGCGCGCGGCCCAGGATCAGGGCGTGGACGTCATGCGTGCCTTCATAGGTGTTGACCGCCTCCAGGTTCAGCATGTGGCGGATGACGCCGTATTCGTCGGACACGCCGTTGCCGCCGTGCATGTCGCGCGCCTCCCGCGCGATGGCGAGCGCCTTGCCGCAATTGTTGCGCTTCATCAGCGAGATCGCCGGCGGCGCGGCCTTGCCTTCGTCCATCAGCCGGCCGAGCCGGAGCGCGCCCAGAAGGCCCAGCGCGATCTCCGTCTGCATGTCGGCGAGCTTCTTCTGGATCAGCTGGTTGGCGGCCAGCGGGCGGCCGAACTGCCTGCGCTCCAGCGTATATTGCCGCGCGGCGTGCCAGCAGAACTCGGCCGCGCCCATCGCGCCCCAGGCGATGCCGTAGCGCGCGCGGTTGAGGCAGCCGAACGGTCCGGAGAGGCCCTTGACGTTGGGCAGCAGGTTTTCTTCCGGCACG
>JAATGL010000058.1 GCA_015654705.1 Alphaproteobacteria bacterium
CGACGAAAGCGCCTGCGTCGTGCGGCTCCTGATGCGCGAAGTGCGCGACGCCGCCGCCGACATCCTCGACAACAAATCGCTGGCCTCGGCCGCGGCAAAGAAAGCGTTGCCGGCGGGCAAGCCGGGCCGGGCGCGGCGGGCGCTGCGCAAGGTGGCATGAGGCGCGGCGTCTAAAGCGTGTCCTCGCGCAGCCGGTAAACCGCGGCGTTCAGCACGTAGCCGACGCCGTCCGGCCCGGCCAGCGGCAGATAGGCCGTCTCGAACCATACAAAGCGCGCCCGCGGATAGTCGGCGCCGACCGTGCCCTGAAACGCATGCGGCCGGCCCGAGATGCGCACCAGATCGTAGGACGCTTTCAACTGCCGGCCGAAACGCGGCGAGAGATGCACGATGTCGCTGACATATTTGCCGCGATGATCGGCGCCGTAAGCGCGCACATGCGCGTCGCCGATGAATTCGAATTCGTAGTCGCGGCCGTCCTCGGCAATGCGCGCGACACTCGCATAGGCGAGATACGGGCCGAGATCGGCGTCGGCCCAGGCGCTGTAGGGCGGCATGACATGCCAGCCGCGCCATTTTTTCCAGGCCCGCACCAGCGCCCTGGTTTCCGCGCAGGCGATGTCCGGAAGACCGATCGTCGAGACCGACGTCTTGCCGAAATGCGCCCCATGCGCAGATAGATCGTCACCGGCGCTCGTCATGGCATTTCCCCCTGTACCGGAATCAAGAACGCGCGTCGCGCAAGCCGCGCTTCGATCGTTCGTTGCGAAGGGCAAGGGCCACCACGGGCGACGCGGCATATCCGACGGCTTCCAGTTCGAGATCGACCGCGCCGCGGCGGAAGCGGTCGAAATATCGAATGTCGTCCGCCTCGCGCGCGAACCTGCGCAGTTTTTCCGCGATTGCCAGCAATTCGTCGGCGGATTTGGCGTCCCTTGACATCACGGCACAACGCCGCCGTCAGCCTCGGGTTGCAGTGCCCGCTTTCTCTCCGCGCAAATGGTTATCGCCGCGTAAACACAAATCCTACAAACACATATTCAAGAGAGTTGCGCGGCCCGCTCCGGGCTGTTCCGGCCCGGAGCGAACGTTTTTCAAACCGCGCTCAGAATGCGCCCGTACCGTCCGGCGTTCCGAGGCCCGAAGGCCCGTCATACCCGACCTTGCCGGTACAGAGGTAGGAACCGCCGCAGCTGCCGTTGCTGCCCGAGGTGACGTCGAACAGCAGCGACGTCTGGGCGTAGGGATTGCTGCCATAGCTCACCGCGCCGCCATTGGCGCCGTAGACGCCGGCGATCAGCGGCGCGGCAACGCTGGTTCCGCCGAACACGAGCCAGCCCGAGCTGCGGGAATTGACCGGTCCGTATACCGCCACGCCCGTCGCCGGATCCGCCACCGCCGAAACGTCCGCCACGGTGCGGCGCGTGCAGCCGCTGTCGTGCTGCCAGGACGGCTTGGCGTAGACGCGGCTGCAGCCGCTGCCGGCGTCGGACCACACGGTCTCGGTCCAGCCGCGGCTGTTGCTGGCCGTGACCAGATGGGTGCCGCCGACCGCGGTCACATGCGGCGATGACGCCGGGAATTCCACCCCGTAGCCATCGTCGCCCGAACTGACCGTCACGGCGACGCCGGGATGGTTGTAGGCCGATTCATAGCCTTGCGAGCCCGACTCGCCGCCGCCATAGCTGTTGCTGATCGCATGTGCGCCCTGCGCCGCGGCCGTGTTCTCCGCCGCGGCCAGGTTCGAGAAGGAACTGGACGTGGCCTCGATGAGATAGATCTTGCAGTTGGGACACATCGCGCTGGCCATATCGAGATCGAGCGCGCTCTCCTGCGCCCAACCGGTGTTCTGGGCCGGATAATTGCCCTGCTGCCCGCTCTGATTCAGCTTCCTGAAGCAGCCATTGGCCGTGGTGCAGGCCGGCAGGCCGAATTGCGCGCGATAGGTCGCCAGGTCGGCTTCGGCGTTGGTGTATCCATAGGCATCGACGATCGCGATCACCGTGGTGGCGCTTCCCGTGGCCGTCACCTTGTAGGCGTTGCGCAGATTGGCGGGGCTGTAGCCCGAGGGGCCTGCCGCCGGCGCGGCCTTTTCCGACAGGAGACGGCCCGCCGCATCGGTCACGACGCGCGCATGGCAGCGCGCCGCGTGTCCTGCGACCGGCCCGCAAACCGCCTTGTGAAAAACATTGCCAGACCGCCTCACCTCCTGGGCATTGGCGCCGGAGGAAGCAAGAACAACGAAGGCTGACAGCAGCCCCCAGGACAAAGCACGACGCATGAGTCTCTCCCTTGTTGCGCGAGCGCGCGAGACGACCCCTTCCCTATCTTCTTAGCAGACAAAAGCCGGAACTGACAGATTCGTAACACGCATGAATATCGAAGGATTGATCGGGTCGCTAAAATTGATCGGCAATCCTGCACTGCCAGGCGCGGAGACCCCGCCGCGCATTGTTCAATCGGCACGGGCCGGCGAAATGATTCAATGCTCTGTCGGTCGGTGTCGCGCAAACGATCCAAAGTGAATTCGCTTGCCGGGATTTCTGCGGACGGCTAATGCTTTGCGATGGTGGAATCGTTGACGCCGCAGCGCAATTCCTCAGCGATGCCCGGCGGCGATGAGCGCGCGTCACCCGATCCGGACGATCCCTGGCCGAACCTCCTGCCGCTTCTGGCCATGGCGGGATTTGTCGCGCTGCTGCTCCTGATGTTCGTGACGCTTCATCCCTTCGATCCGCCGCCCGCGCTGGCGACCTCCGGCAACGCCGTCCAATCGGCCGGCGGCGACGCGCTGCGCCAGGTCCTTTATTCCCTCGCGCTTTTGGTCGTCCTGCTGGCGGCCTTCGGCACGCGGGGACTTGCCGCGTTCGAAGCGGTGCCGCCGCTGCTGGCCTTGCTGCTGATCTGGTGCCTGGCGAGCGCATTTTGGGCGACCCAGCCCGACGTCGTCTTTCGTCGCGCCGTGCTGGCGACCATCGTCGCGCTGTCGACGCTTTTCAGCGTCGAGACCATAGGCCATGAACGCGCCTTCCGGCTGTTGCGCCTCATGCTGGTCTGCGTCCTGGTCGTGAACTGGATCTCCATCCCGCTGATCCACGCGGCCGTGCATCTGCCGGGCGAGGCGGATCCCGGACTGATCGGCGACTGGCGCGGACTCTATGGCCAGAAAAACGTCGCCGGGGTCGTGTCGGCGCTGACCATCCTGCTGTTCCTGTTCTCGGGGATCCGCGAGCGCAAATGGATCAACATCCTGGTCATCGCCGCCGCGCTGGGCTTTCTCGTCATGACGCGCTCGAAGACCTCGCTCGGCGCACTTCCGATCGCGGCGCTTGCGGGCGTGATCTATCGCCTTGCCTGGCGCCGCGGCCTCGATCGCGCGATCGTGTCCGGATTTGCCCTGCTGTTGCTGCTGCTGGCCGTGTTCTTCGTGGCGTTCAACGCGGACTGGCTCGGCCGCCTGCTGGAAAATCCGGCGGAGTTCACCGGACGCGCCGAAATCTGGCAGGCCGATCTTGCCTTCATCCGCAATCATCTGCTGCGCGGCGCCGGCTTCGGTACTGTCGCCGGCACCGGCGGCCCCTCGTTCCTGAAGGATTATGTGAGCAGCGCCTGGGTGCGGGCCGTCGGCGACAGCCACAACGGCTATCTGCAGCTTCTCGTCGAGCTGGGCGTCGTCGGTTGCCTGCTCGCCGCGCTGGCGCTCCTTGCCGCGCCCCTGTCGGGCTTCTGGCCGCTCGACGCGGACGGCACCTCGAAGGCCGGACTGTTCGCGATTTTCGTGTTTGTCGTGCTGCACAATTTTACGGAATCCGATTTCCTTCAGAGCGACAGCGGCGCCTGGTTCGTCTTCCTGCTGGTGATCGCCAGCCTGCGCCAGCGCGCTCGAACCTGCATCGCCGCGGAATCCGGGCCGCCGCCAATCGGCGCAAATAAAAAGATCGATCAGATTTTATAGCGATCGGGGCCGACACACGGCCTCGCCAACTGCCGCGATATCGCGCGCAAAAAAAAGCGGCCCGACTTTCGCCGGACCGCTGCTTGTCCCGTTCGCAGAATGTGTTCTTAGAACGCCTTCGTGCCGTTGGGCGTACCCAATCCGGTCGGTCCGTCATAGCCCGGGCCGGAGGTGCAGAAGTACGAAGTGCTGCAGCTGCCGTTGCTGCCGGAGGTCACGTCGAACAGATCGTCGACATCCTTGTACAGGCTGTTGGCGTACTTCTTCACGTTCTTGCCGTTGGCGCCGTAGATGCCGCCGATAAGCGGAGCCGAGACGCTGGTGCCGCCGAACCGCAGCCAGGTTCCCACGCCGGCGCTGTTCGGACCGAACACCGCGACGCCCGTCGCCGGATCGGCGACCGCGGACACATCGGCCTCCATGCGCTTGGAGCAGCCGGTGTCCTTCTGCCATTTCGGCTTGGCGTAGACGGTGCTGCAGCCGCTGCCGGCGCCGCTCCAGGCCGTTTCGGTCCAGCCGCGCTGGCTGCTGTCCTTGACCAGATGCGTGCCGCCAACCGCGATCACATGCGGCGAGGTGGCCGGAAATTGCGGCCCTGCCGCGAAGCCGTGATCGCCCGTGCTGGCCGTGATCGCGATGCCCGGGTGATTGTAGGGGCCTTCAAGGCTCTGCGTTCCGCTCTCGCCGCCGCCATAGGAATTGCTGATGACATGCGCGCCCAGGCTGGCGGCCGTATTCTCCGCAGTCCCCAGATTGCCGTACGAATTGTCGTTGGCCTCGACCAGCCAGATCTGGCATTTCGGGCACATGGCGCTCGCCATGTCGAGGTCGAGCGCGGATTCCTGCGCCCAGCCGATGTCCTGCGCCGGATAGCCGCTCTGCTGTCCGTTCTGGTTCAGCTTCTTGAAGCAGCCATTGGCGGTCGTGCAGGCCGGCAGACCGAAATTCGAGCGATAGGTGGCGAGATCGGATTCCGCGTTGGTGTAACCGAACGCGTCGACCAGCGCGATGATCGTCGTCGCCTTGCCCTTGGACTTGACCTTGTAGGCGTCACGCAGGTCGGGCGGGCCAAACCCGGTCACGCGCTGGCCGTCGTTCTCGATGGCCCTGCCTGCCGCATCGGTCACGATGTGGGCATGGCAACGGGCGTGGCCTGCAGGAACGTTTCCGCAGACCGCCACGTGAAACACATTGCCGGAACGTTCCACTTGCTGGGCGCTTGCGCCCCAGGCCAAGCCGAACGCAACGACGGCCGACAGCAGGCCGCCGGATAAAATGCGATGCATAAGGTCCTCCTCCACGAATAGGCGATCCGCATGCACGCTCACCCACGGCGGGCCAATGAGATTGCCTATCGTTCTCCATAGCAGATGAGATGGTCCCTTTCAAAGAGCATACATTCTTGCAATCATCCGGAAAGACATCGACTCATCTGCGATAGCAACAAAAGTGCCCCGCGATCGACCATAGCGACACGGTCTTGCCGCGACTGACAAAAATGACCCGCTTTCAATAGCACAGCCGGATGTAACGGCAGGCGGCGTACTCAGTTCGCTCGGGTGCGACGGAATACGGATCTTCCCGTCATAGTGCGAAGCGTGCACCGTTCGATACAATTGTCGATTTGCCGTTTATCCGGCGTTGACCATTTCGGAGCGGAACCGGCAACGCGCGCCACCCCGGCGAGTTCGCTTTACATGGGTTCTCAGGTTCATCCCACCGTATTCGATCTGCGCGCGATGGCGCAGCGGTTGCGTCGCGTCGCCGACGACATGCAGCCGACCCATTATCGCGCCAAGATACTCCAGGCGGCCGACGATCTCGATGCGCAGGCCGATCACAAAGCCGCCGAGCCGGCGCAAGCGGAGCTGCGCAACATACGACCATTTCACGATCTGGGCTCGCTCAGTGCGATGGATGTCCCGCAGCCTTTGAACATCGTGCCGCAGGCGAACCGGGACATCACGGAACTGGCAATTGAGATACCGAGCGCAACTTTGAAAACAAGGAAATAGGACCATGAAATATCGCGGAATCACGCTGACCAGCGGCTGCGCTTTTGCAATCCAAAGCGCTGCGCATTCTCTCCTGTTTCAGGAACAAGACGGATCCTGGTGTTCATCGGCCGTTCCGACCGCCGGGAAAATCGCCAACGAGGACATCCAGAAACTCTGCCTGATGGGCGCGGTCAAACTGGTGCCGGGCGGTGCGGTGGCCTCCACGCTCGGCCGTGCCGCCGTCGAACGCGACAGCGAAGCCTTTTTCGGAGACCTCGCATCGCACGGCTTTTCCCGCCGGTTGCCGAAAGCGGCCTAGCAGCAGTGCTGTAGAGGCTGTGCTCCCTCAGGCTTGCGCATAACGAAAAACGGCGGCCCGGTTCTCACCACGCCGCCGTTTTCAATTGAAATACGAAAACGCGGATCAGCGTTTCGAGAACTGGAAGCTGCGGCGGGCCTTGGGGTGGCCGTATTTCTTGCGCTCGACGACGCGGGCGTCGCGGGTCAGGAAGCCGCCCGGCTTCAGCGCCGTGCGCAGGGTCGGCTCGTAATTGACCAGCGCCCGGCTGATGCCATGGCGCACCGCGCCCGCCTGCCCCGACAGGCCGCCGCCCTTGACGGTGACGATCACGTCGAACTGGCCGTCGCGGTTGGCCGCGATCAGCGGCTGGCGCAGGATCATGCGCAGCACCGGCCGCGCGAAATAGACCTTCTCGTCGCGGTCGTTGACCGTGATGCGGCCCATGCCCGGCTTGATCCAGACGCGGGCGATGGCGTTCTTGCGCTTGCCGGTCGCATAGGCGCGGCCCTTGGAGTCGCGCTTGTTGGCGACCGGGTCTGTGGGCTGGCCGGCGGGCGTCGGCGCCTTGGCCTTGATCAGCGTCGTCTTCAGGTCGCCGAAGCTCTTCACGTCGTCCGCCATGGTCAGGCCGCCTTCGTCTTTTCAGCGTTGCGCGCCGCGCGCGCCGGCTGATAGTTGGTGTTCTTGGGGTTCAGCACGCCGATATCGACGGCCTCCGGCTGCTGCGCCGCGTGGGGATGCTCGGCGCCAGCATAGACGCGCAGATTGGAAAGCTGGCGCTTGCCCAGCGGCCCGCGCGGCAGCATGCGCTCCACCGCCTTCTCCACCACGCGCTCGGGAAACTTGCCCTTCAGGATCTGCCCCGCGGTGCGTTCCTTGACGCCGCCGATATAGCCGGTGTGGTGGTAGTAGATTTTCTTCTTCAGCTTGTCGCCGGTCAAAAGCACCTTGTCCGCGTTGATCACGATGACGTTGTCGCCGCAATCCATATGCGCCGTGAAGGTCGGCTTATGCTTGCCGCGCAGGCGCAGCGCGATGATGGAGGCGAGCCGGCCGACGACCAGGCCGTCGGCATCGATCACGATCCATTTCTTCTCGATCTCGGTCGGCTTCGCCGAGTAGGTTTTCATGGCAATCTCTCCGGTGGCCGGCCATGCGGGCCGGGCAGGCGCGCGATGTAACGGGGGTACGCCGCCTCGTCAAGAACAAAGCGCCGGAAATGCCGTATATTGGCCCTGTTCCGGGCCATGGTATCTAGATACCGCGTCGGGAGGACGATTTTGGCCACAAAAGACAAGCAGGGCGAAATCCGAGTCGGCATCGGCGGATGGACCTACGCGCCGTGGCGCGACAATTTCTATCCCAAGGGCCTGGCACAGGCGAAGGAGCTTCAGTTCGCCAGCCGCGCCGTCACCAGCATCGAGATCAACGGCACGTTCTACGGCT
Organism: Alphaproteobacteria bacterium; assembly: GCA_015654705.1. GTDB lineage: Bacteria > Pseudomonadota > Alphaproteobacteria > Micropepsales > Micropepsaceae > Rhizomicrobium. Next base: position 7,700 of record JAATGL010000058.1, read on the forward strand.
CGCAGAAGCCCGACAACTTCAAGAAATGGGCCGAGGAAACGCCGGACGATTTCGTCTTTTCCCTCAAGGCGCCGCGCTTCGCGGTGAACCGGCGCCTCCTGGCCGAGGCGGGGCCGTCGATCGAGAAATTCTTCGACAGCGGCGTCCATCATCTGAAATCGAAGCTGGGACCGATCCTCTGGCAATTCGCGCCGCACAAGAAATTCGAGCCCGACGATTTTGCGGCGTTCCTCGCCCTGCTCCCGAAGACGGTCGAGGGCCTGACGCTGCGCCACGCCATCGAAGTGCGCCACGCGAGCTTCCTGACGCCGGATTTCCTGGCACTGCTGCGCAGGCACGGTGCCGCGATCGTCTATGCCCATCACGATGAATATCCGCAAGCCGCCGACGTGACGGCGAATTTCGTCTATGCGCGCCTGCAGTCGTCGGCCGCGAAGGTGGCGACCGGCTATACCGCGGCGGCGATCAGGAAATGGGCCGCATGCGCCGGCGACTGGGCGCAGGGAAAGGCACCCAAGGACCTGCCCACCGTTGCCAAGGCCGCGAAACCGGCGAAGACCGATGTCTTCCTCTATTTCATTTCCGGCGCGAAGGATCGCAATCCCGCCGCCGCGCAGGCGCTGATCGAGGAACTGCGCCAGTAGCGATCCGGCGTCAGACACCCTATGTTGGTCGCCATGAACGCACCGGCCGCCGAACCACTCCTCCTGTCGTCGCGCAACGGCAGCATCCTGCGCCTGACGCTCAACCGCGCCGGCGCCCGCAATGCGCTGAGCGAAGGGCTGATGGTGGCGCTGCAGGACGCGCTCGACGCCGCCGCAAGCGATGCATCCGTGCGGGTGATCGTGCTGGGCGCGGAAGGGCCGGCGTTCTCGGCCGGTCATGATCTCAAGGAAATGACGGCGCATCGCCTAGCGGCGGATGGCGGCAGGGCCGCGTTCGCCGCGGTCTTCGCCCAGTGCTCGAAGCTGATGCAGACCATCGTGCGCCATCCCAGGCCCGTGATCGCGCAGGTGCAGGGGATCGCAACGGCGGCGGGCTGCCAATTGGTCGCAAGCTGCGACCTGGCGGTGGCGTCGATCGATGCCCGCTTTGCCGCGCCCGGCGTCAATATCGGCCTGTTCTGCTCGACGCCGATGGTCGCGCTGTCGCGCAACGTCTCGCGCAAGCATGCGATGGAGATGCTGCTGACCGGCGAAATGGTATCCGCAAACCAGGCCTATCATATGGGGCTGGTCAATCGGGTGGTGACGGCGGACACGCTGGAGGCCGAAACCATGGCGTTGGCACGGCTAATCGCCTCCAAGCCGCACGCCACCGTGAAGATCGGCAAGGAAGCGTTCTACCGCCAGCTCGAAATGGGCTTGGGCGAGGCTTACGACTACGCCAGCCGCGTGATGACCGAGAACATGCTCCACGCCGAGGCCAGCGAAGGCATCGGCGCCTTCGTCGAGAAGCGCGATCCGAAATGGCCGGAGTGAATGCCTCACGCGGCATTCCCGTCGCGCCGCAGACGCGATCCGACATGACAGGCTGTTAGGCATGCCCACTTATACCGACGATTTCATCAAATCCATCCTGCGTTCCACTAAGGTCATCGCGATGGTCGGCGCCAGCGGCAACGAGATGCGGCCGTCCTATTTCGCGATGAAATATCTACTGGCGAAGGGCTTCGTGATCCATCCGGTCAATCCCGGGCTGGCGGGCAAGGAGATCATGGGCCGGCCGGTCTATGCCTCGCTGAAGGAGGTTCCGGCGCCGGTCGACATGGTGGATATCTTCCGGGCTTCCGACGCAGCACCCGGCATCGTGCGGGAAGCGATCGCGGAAAAAGACCGTCTCGGCATCAAGACGATCTGGATGCAGCTCGGCGTGGTCAGCGAGGACGCGGCCCAGATGGCGCGCGAGGCGGGCCTCGCGGTCGTCATGAATCGCTGCCCCAAGATCGAGTACGGCCGGATGTCCGGCGAGATCGGCTGGCTGGGCGTGAGCCGCAATATCATCGACAATCGCAAGCCGCTTCTGTTCGGCAAGGGCGGTAGCCTGAAGCGCAGTTGAAAAGAACCGCGCCCGCCCCCAGATACGATGAGAAATTGCGGGAGCCGCCCATGAAGACCGTCCTTGCTGGCGCGTTGATTGCCGCCTGCCTGACCGTCGCCGCCGCGTCCGACGTGCAGGCCAGGGGCTGCCTGAAAGGCGCCGTGATCGGGGGTGTCGCCGGCCATTTCCTGCACCATCATGCTGTGCTCGGCGCGATCGCAGGCTGCGCCATCGGCCATCATCTGGCCGTCCAGAAAGAACGGGAAAAGCGCGCGCAGCTGCAACAGCAGCAGGCCCAGAAGACCCACTGGTAGCGCGTAGTGAATTTTGTTTAAGTCCGCTCTTCGCGCGCAAGCACATGGGAGAGTGGACATGTCTGATTACGGCTTCAATACGCTGAGCGTGCACGCGGGCGCCCAGCCCGATCCGGCAACCGGGGCGCGCGCCACGCCGATCTACCAGACCACGGCCTTCGTGTTCGAGGACGCCGAACACGCCGCCGCCCTCTTCAACCTCCAGGTCTTCGGCAACATCTATTCGCGGATCATGAATCCGACGAATTCGGTGCTGGAGGAACGCATCGCGGCGCTGGAGGGCGGACGCGCGGCGCTCGCCGTCGCCTCGGGCCACGCCGCCCAGCTCGTGGCGCTGCACACGCTGATGAGCCCGGGCGACGAGATCGTGGCGGCGCGCCAGCTCTATGGCGGCTCGATCAACCAGTTCAACCATTCCTTCGCCAAGTTCGACTGGCACGTGAAATGGGCCGATGGCCGCGACCCGGAGACCTTCAAGGCGGCGCTGACGCCGAGGACCAGGGCCGTGTTCATAGAGAGCATCGCCAATCCCGGCGGCATCGTCACCGACATCGAGGCGATCGCGGGCGTCGCCCATTCCGCCGGCGTGCCGCTGATCGTCGACAACACGTTGGCCTCGCCCTATCTGGTCAAGCCGATCGAATGGGGCGCCGATATCGTGCTGCATTCGGCGACCAAATTCGTCGGCGGCCACGGCAATTCGATTGGCGGGCTGATCGTCGACAGCGGCAGGTTCGACTGGGGCAGCGGCAAATATCCGACGCTGTCGGAACCCTGCCCGTCCTATCACGGCATGAAATTGTGGGAGACCTTCGGCGACATGGCCTATGCCATCGCCTGCCGGGTGCTGGGGCTGCGCGACCTGGGACCGGCGCTGTCGCCGATGAA
>JAATGL010000188.1 GCA_015654705.1 Alphaproteobacteria bacterium
AGGCGGATCAGCCGCGCGCCGATCTCCGGATCGACATTGCCGGTCGGCTCGTCGGCGAGCAGCAGGTCGGGACGAGCCACCACGGCGCGGGCGATGGCGATGCGCTGCTGCTCGCCGCCCGACAGCGTCGGCGGCCGCGCCCGCATGCGGTCGCCCAGCCCGACCCAGGAGAGCAATTCCTCCACGTCCTGCACGTAATCGCCCTCGCGCCGCCCGGCGAGGCGCAGCGGCAAGGCGACATTGTCGAAGGCGGAAAGATGGTCGAGCAGGCGGAAATCCTGGAACACCACGCCGATGCGCCGGCGCAGCGCCGGGAAGTCCGAACGCCTGGTGACCGAAAGGTCGCGGCCGAACAGCGTGACCAGCCCGCGCGACGGCGGCTCGGTCATGTTGATCAGTTTCAGCAGCGTCGTCTTGCCGGCGCCCGACAGCCCGGTCAGGAAGGTGAACGAGCCCGCCTCCAGCACGAAGGTCACGTCGCGCAGGACCTCGGGCCCCGCCGCGTAGCGCATGCCGACATTTTCGAAGCGGACCATGCGGCGAACATAGCTGTGCGCCCCTTGGAGTACGAGCCTTGCCTGGACCGCGCGCTTGCGCCATTTTCGGGCCGCAGAATTGCCGGCTCGGTCCATGATTCTCACCTGTCCGCAATGCGGGACGCGCTATCAGACCGACGCGGCCAAGTTTCAGCCGGCGGGCCGCACCGTGCGCTGCGCCAAATGCGCCCATGTCTGGCATCAGGAGGCGCCGGCGCCCGAGCCCGACATCGCCGACGACATCGCCGTCGTGGAGATGCCGCCGGCGGCCTCCGCGCTGATGCCGGAGACGCCGCCGATCGCTGCCTTCATGCCCAATCCCGTCATCGCGCGGCGGCCGATGAACGAACCGGAAGCGTCGGAATGGCCGCACCGCATCGGCGTCGCCGCCGGCTGGCTGGGGCTGATCGCGATCATCCTCTTGATCGGCTGGGCGGCGCTGACCTGGCGCCGCCAGATCGCGACGCTGTGGCCGCAATCGGCATCGCTCTATGCATCGGTCGGCCTCAAGACCAATGCCAGCGGCATCGACATCCAGGACGTCGCCTATCACCGCGGCACCGAGGACGGCCAGTCGGTGCTCTCGGTCAGCGGCATCCTGACCAATTCGAGCCCGCGCGAATTGCCGGTGCCGCAGCTGCGCGTGGCGCTGATCGACGACGACCGCCACGAACTCTATCACTGGACCTTCGCGCCCGGCGTCACGACGCTGCATTCCGGCCAGAGCGCGAAATTCCTGACGCGGCTGTCCAACCCGCCGGAAGGCGCGCGCCATTTCGAACTGCGCTTCGCCAAGGCCGGCGAGTGAGCGCTCAGCCGCGCATCCTGTTCGGCGAATCCGAGATCGCCGCGCGCGTCGAGGCGCTGGCCGCAGAGATCGCGCCGCTGAAGCCCGACATCGCGGTCTCCATCCTGGTCGGCGGATTCGTCTTCGCCGCCGACCTGATCCGCGCGCTGGCGCGGCAGGACGTGCATCTGGAAGCCGAATTCCTCTGGCTGCGCAGCTACGGCAATGCACGCGCCGGCGCCGCAGTGTCGCTGCTCGCCGGCCCCAGCGAGAATGTGCGCGACAAGACCATCCTGCTGATCGACGGCGTGCTCGATGTCGGCCGCACCATCCTCAAGGCGCAGGAGCTCCTGATGGCGGCGGGCGCGGCTTCGATCATCACCGCCGTCGCGGTCGACAAGGGCCGCCCCGACGCGATGACCCAGGCCGATTTCGCCGGCTTCAGCGGCGTCGATGATTTCATTATCGGCTACGGCATGGACGACGCGGGAAAGAACCGCGGATTGCCGTACATCGCCAAAGCGGGCTGAGCACTTCCCGTTCGTCACGGCCGCCCTTGGGGCGGCCATCCAGCGTACCCGCGGACTCGAGAAAATCCTTCCGATGCAACAAGACCCACGCCGCATGGATGGCCGGATCAAGCCCGGCCATGACGAATGTCGGTGGCTCGATCGACGTCAAAACTGCTTCAGCAGCCGGTCGATATAGTCGAGCTCCTGCTGCGGGCGGCCGCGTTCGGCGGCGCGTCTGCGCAGCTCCTTGAGGATTTCGCGCGCGCGCTGCAGGTCGGAGACCGGCGGCACCTTCACATTGGCGCCGAAATCGGCGCCGTTGCGGCCTTGGGCGCGGCCGAGCGGATCGGTGCCCTGCTGGCCGGCCTGGCCGCCGCGACCCATCAGCGTCTTGGCGAGATCGGAGGCGCCCTTGCGCATGGCGTCGAGCGCGTCCTTCTCGGCGCTGCCGGCATTGGGCATGTCCTGCGCCCCCAGCGCGCCCTGCGCCTGGCCCATCGCCTTGCCGGCCTCGCCCAGCGCCTTCGGCGCCTCCTGCTTCTGTGCGCCCAGGCCGCCCAGCACCTTGTTCAACTGGTCATGGAGCTGGCGCTGGCTCTCGGCCAAGCCCTTGGGCCCGCCATCCCTGGGATCGGCCTTGCCCTGCTGCTGGCGGAAGGTCTTGTCGAGCAGCGCGCGCTCCTTGCCCATTAGGTCGCCCAGGCCCTGGATCGCGTCGCTGAGCGCCTTGTCGCCCGGCGAGCTTCCCGAGCCGGAGCCGCTGCCGTTGGTCATGTGCAGGTTTTCGAGCAGGCTCTGCAGCAGCGCCAGCATCTGTGCCGCCTGGCCGCGCGCGCCGCTCTGCGCCATCTGCTCGATCGCCTTCAGCAGCGTGTCGAGATCCTGCTGGCTCAGCACCTTGGCGCCGGGCGCGGGCGGCGTGCCGGCATCGGGCGGGTTCTGCGCCAGCGCCTGCAGGTAGTGCTGCAGGGCCTCGCGATAGCGCTGCAGCAGCGAATCGATCACCTCCTGTGGCGCGCCCTGCGCCAGGGCCTGGCTCAGCATCTGCTGCAGGCGGCGCAATTGTTCGGCGGCGCTGAGCAGCCCGCCGCGTTCGAGCCCGGTCGCAATCTGCCACAGCATGTCCTGGACCTGCGCATAGTCCTCGTCATGGCTGGCATTGTTCAGCGTCCAATAGGCGGCGCGCAGCGCCAGATAGACGCCAAGCTGGCCCTGGTAGAAACGCTGCGGCGCGATCGACAGCGCTTCCAGCATGTTGGCGACGCGCGGCCGCAGGCGCACATCGCCGGTGCCCAGCACCTGGCGCTGCTCGATCAGCGCGCGCGCCAGCGGATTGGTGAAGACGCGCGCCGGCAGGGTGAAGCGCGCTGCCCTGCTGAATCCCGACTGGCCGGCGCCGTCGACGGCCTGCAGCACGATATCGACGTCGAGGCCGGCGTAAGGATGCGCAGTCAGGTCGCGGAAGCTGGTCTGCGAAATCGTCTTCGCCGACGCCGCATCCAGCGCCAGATCGACGACCAGCGGCTTGCCGTAGCGGCCATGCGGCCGGATGATCGCCTTGACCGCCGTCACGCCGTAATCGTCGCCGGCGGTGAAGGCCAGCTTCAGCGCGTCGTGCTCGGTGCGCGCCGGCGGCGCAGCGAAGGCGATGACGGGTTTCTGGTCGGCCAGCGCGCGCAGTTCCCAGTCGCCGATCGTGCGCCCGCCCGCGCGCACCCGCAGATGCGTATCCGCGTCGAGGCGCGCCGTGCTGGCATATTCGCCGCGGCCACCTTCGAACGACGCGTTGTCGAGCGACAGCGACGGCGCGTGACCGGCGCCGTGGATCCGCAGATTGATCAGCGAGCCCGTCGGCACCGCGATCGGATGCGTATCGCCCGGCGTGAGATAGATCGGCGCCTCCCCGGTATAGGGCGGCGGATCGATCCAGGCGTCGAGACCGATGGCGCCGCCGTCGCCCGCGCCCGGCCCGAAGGCGGCCAGCAGGCGCCGGCTCCAGTCGGCGCCCGCGACCAGCAGACCCATCGCCACCAGCAGCAGCACGACGAAGCGCAGCGCCCGCGGATCGCGCTGCGGCAGGGCGGAGCGCGGCCAGGACAGGCGCAGATGCCCGATATCGGCCAGGCGGCGTCGCAGATGCGCGTTCCACAGCGCTTCCGCCCAGGGATCGCCGCGCCCGGCGGCCAGCGCGTCCGCGCTTTCCGAGATCGGACGATGCGCCAGCGTGCTGTCGCGTTCGAGCCGCCGCGCCCCTTCGACCCGACCGGGCCAGCGCAGCCCCTCGCATGCGAAATAAAGCGAAAGCCCGGTCGCGGTGATCACGGCGGCCAGGATCAGCGCATGCAGCGGCCAGGGCAGCAGCGCCGGCAGGCCGAACAGGGCGGCGGCGGCGAACAGGCCCACAATAGCGCTGGCCGGCCACAGCGCCGGCCACACCCGCTCCCAGGCCAGGATCGCGCGCTCTCCCGCGATGAACGCGTCGAGCCGCCCGGCCTCAGAGCCAGGGGGGAATTCTGTCGCTGGCGATAAGCGCGTCATCGGTCATCCGCGGCCGCACGAGACTCCACTGCCCGCCCTTGACCAGGACCTCGGGCGCCGGCGGGCGCGCATTGTAGGCCGAGGACATCACCGCGCCATAGGCCCCCGCGCCCAGGAACGCGACAAGATCGCCCGCCTTCGGGTCCGGCAGATCGCGGTCGCGCGCGAAAAGATCGGCGGTCTCGCAGATCGGCCCGACCACGTCGTAGCGCGTGCGCGGCGCCGTATCGGCCGGTTCCGCCACGCACACGATCTCGTGATGGGCGTCATAGAGCGCCGGGCGCAGCAGATCGTTCATCCCGGCGTCCAGGATCAAAAATTTTTTGGTGTCGCCCTGTTTCACATAGATGACCCGGCTGACCAGCACGCCGGCATTGGCCGCGATCAGCCGGCCCGGCTCGAAGATCAGCCTGACATCGAGATCCTTGGTAACACGCGCGACCACGGCGCCATAGGCGGCCGCGTCGGGCGGCGGCGTGTTGTCGGTACGGTAGGCGACACCGAGCCCGCCGCCCAGGTCGAGCCGCCCGATGGCATGGCCGTCCTCGCGCAAGCGCCTCACCAGGTCCGCAACCCGCGAGAAGGCCGCCTCGAACGGCGCCAGCGTGGTGATCTGGCTGCCGATATGGACATCGACGCCGACAATTTCGATGCCGCCGAGCCGCGCCGCCAGCGCATAGGCGGCGCGCGAGCGGTCCCAGGGTATGCCGAACTTGCTCTCCGCCGTGCCGGTGGTGATCTTGGCATGGGTCTTGGCATCGACGTCCGGATTGACGCGCAGCGTGACCGGCGCGCGCTTGCCCGAAGCCAGCGCGACCGCGTTCAGCGCTTCGAGTTCCGGTTCGCTTTCGACATTGAACTGGTGGATGCCGGCATCGAGGCCGATTTGCATCTCCGCCCTGGTCTTGCCGACCCCGGAGAAGACGATGCGTGCGGCCGGTATCCCCGCCGCCAGCGCCTTCTTCAGTTCGCCGCCCGAGACCACATCGGCGCCGGCGCCGAGAGCGCCCAGCGTTTTCAGCACCGCCAGATTGCCGTTGGCCTTGACCGAAAAGGCGATCAGCGAATCCGTCGGCAACGCGGCGGCGAAGTCGCGGTAATGCCGCTCCAGTGCGGCGCTCGAATAGCAGTAGAACGGCGTGCCGACGCTCTCGGCCAGGGCGGCCAGATCGACATCCTCGGCGTGCAGCACGCCCGAGCGATAGGCGAAAGCGGTCATTCCCCGACCGGCTGCGGCGGCTTGGAGGGATCGCGCTGGCCCTTGGGCGTCGGCTTGCCGTCGGGCAGGACCAGGTCGCTCTTCACGCCGCAGGCCGTAAGCGAAAGCAGCAGAAAAATCGCGGTCAAAAGGCGCGCCGTCATGCGAGCCTCTCCCGCCACCAGGCGACCTGCTCGCGCACCCGGGACGGCGCGGTGCCGCCGAAGCTGGTGCGCGAATGGACCGAGGCGTCCAGCGTCAAGACCGCGAAGACATCTTCCGTGATCGCGGGATCGAGCGCCTTGAGTTCCGCCAGCGGCAACTGGTCGAGGCGCAGGCCCAGCTCCTCCGCGCGCCTGACGGCGCCGCCGGCGATGTGATGCGCCGCGCGAAACGGTTTCTTCAGCACACGGACGATCCAGTCGGCGAGGTCGGTGGCGGTGGGATAGCCGGGCTCGGCGGCGCGGCGCATCGCCTCCGGATCCGCCGTCAGGTCGCCGACCATGCCTTGCATCGCGGCCAGGCAAAGCTCCAGCGTGTCGGCGGCGTCGAAGACACGCTCCTTGTCTTCCTGCAGGTCGCTGCCATAGGCCAGCGCCAGGCCCTTGACGACCGTCGCCAGCGCCACGAAATCGCCCAGCACCCGGCCCGTCTTGCCGCGCACCAGTTCGGCCGCGTCGGGATTGCGCTTCTGCGGCATGATCGAGGAGCCGGTGGTGAAGGCGTCCGACAGGCGCACGAAGCCGAAGGCGGGGCTCGTCCATTGCACCAGTTCGCCCGCCAGCCGCGACAGGTTGGTCGCGGCGATGACCGCGGCCGCCAGATATTCCAGCGCGAAATCGCGCGCCGACACTGCGTCGAGCGAATTGCGCATCGGATGCGAAAAACCCAGCGCCTTCGCCGTCGCCTCGCGGTCGATGGGAAACGAGGTCCCCGCCAGCGCCGCCGCACCCAGCGGCGATTCGTTCATCCGCCTTGCCGCATCCGCGAAACGCCCGCGATCGCGCGCCAGCATCTCCACATAGGCCAGGCAGTGATGGCCGAAGGTGATGGGCTGGGCCGGCTGCATGTGGGTGAAGCCCGGCATGATGGTGGCGGCATGGGCTTCGGCCTGCGCCAGCAGCGCGTGCTGCAGCGCCGCAAGGCCCCCGTCGGCGCGGCCGCAGGCCTCGCGCACCCAGAGACGGAAATCGGTCGCCACCTGGTCGTTGCGCGAGCGCGCGGTGTGCAGCCGCCCGGCCGCCGGTCCCGCGATCTCCGCCAGCCGCGACTCGATATTGAGATGGATGTCCTCCAGCGCCCGCCGGAAGACGAAATCGCCCGCCGCGATCTCTTTTTCGACGGCGTCGAGGCCGGCCAGGATCGCGGCGCAATCGGCCTTGCCGATGATCCCCTGATCGGCCAGCATCGCGGCATGGGCGCGCGAGCCGGCGATGTCCTGGGCGGCCAGCCGTTTGTCGAAATCGATGGAGGGGGTTATCTCCTCCATGACGGACGCAGGCCCCGCCTCGAAGCGGCCGCCCCACATCGTGTTGCTACCCATAGGATGCCCATGACGCAGGCCCGATTTCGCCCCCTCACCATTGCGGTTGCGCTCGGCGCCGTGGCGCTGCTCGCCGTTCTATATGGGATGACGACATTGACTGTCCACGCGGCGCTGAAGCCGCCGGATTCGCTGGCGCGGCTGGTGCCGGCGGCGAAGCCGCAGGCGGTGCCGCTGGTCGCGTTCAACGGGATCGACGGACGGTCCCATTCGCTGGCCGAGTTCAAGGGGCATTACGTGCTGCTGAACCTGTGGGCCACCTGGTGCGCGCCCTGCGTCAAGGAGCTTCCGGCTCTGGCCGAGCTGCAGGCGGCGCTGCCGCATCACGGGCTTAGCGTGGTCGCGGTCGATGTGGCGCGCGGCTCGCCGGCGGACGCGGCGGCCTTTCTCAAGGGCCACGGCGCGGCGCGGCTGGCGGTCTATGTCGATTCCAACCTGGCGCTGATGCGCGCCTTCGGCGCCTTCGGCCTGCCGCTCAGCGTGCTGATCGACGACAAGGGCCGCGAGATCGCCCGCTCGGTCGGCCCCGCCGACTGGACCGCACCGGACTCGATCCGCTATTTCGAGGCGCTGACGGCGAAGACGGCGTCGTAGGCGTGCATTGAGTGCCCGCGTGTCGCCAAACAATCGATGCAAGGAAAAATTGCTGTAAGTCCGGCTTAAAACGCCCGAACCATTTCCTGCATGTATTGACTTTTGTATGTACGGACGCGAGATTTCCGGAATGGAAATGGTGGCCGCCGCATTCGACTGGGATGCGGGCAATCGCGCGAAATGCGCCAAGCATGGCGTTTCCATAAAGGAGATCGAAGCGCTCTTCCGTTCGGCCCCGCGCGTGGCGCCGGATCCGGCGCATTCGACGCGGGAAGACAGGCTGCTCGCGATCGGGCGCACGGACGAAGGCCGGGCGCTCTTCGTCGCCTTCACCTTGCGCGAAAAGGACGGTCAGCGGCGTATCCGACCGATCAGCGCACGGTACATGCACAAAAAGGAGATCGAGGCTTATGAAAAAAGTCCCTAAATTGAAAAGCGACCGGCAGGCCGAGGAATTTCTCGATCAGGATCTGTCCGGCCTGGACTTTTCGCAGTTCAAGCCGGTGCGGTTCGAATTCGAAAAGAAAACGGCACGCGTGAATATGCGCCTGCCCCAGCCCTTGCTGGACGCCGTAAAAAAGCGCGCGATATCGCGGAAAATGCCCTATCAGCGCTTCATCCGGGAAGCGTTGGAGCGCGCCGTGGCCACGCGGAAGTAAGCGCGTCCGATTGCCGCTCGGGTGATGCGCAGGAAAGCGGCGGGGTGATGGAACATTCGGCAACGGGCGTTCGTTACATCGGCTCGACAGGGCCCGCGCTTTCGCGGTGCCAAAGGGAGATCTGAAAATGTTGTATCGCAAACGTCTTCTCGCGGCGGCCGGCGCCGCATTAATCGGCATGAGCGCCGCCGCTTACGCGCAATCATCGTCCACCGGCGCCGGTTCCGACTCCTCGATGAGCGGCCCGGGCAACTCCAGCAGCAGCAGCGGAACGATGTCGGGACCGGGCAACGGCAGCGGTTCGGGCGCGACGGATAGCAGCGGCACGACCACCAATGCGACACCCGACACCACGACGGGCGGCAGCACGACGACCAGCAGCTCGACCACCCACCATCACCGCCATCACACGACGACGCATTCGACGACCAGCACCACGACGCCGTCGACCGATTCCGCGAGCCCGGGCGATACCGCGCCGCACTAGCTGCAACCATCGAGCGCTGCGCCGGAAGCGCGGCGCTCCATCGTTTTAGCGCGTCGGCACCGGGTGGTCGCCGCGATAGTCGTAGAACCCGCGCCCGGTTTTCTGGCCGAGCCAGCCGGCCTCGACATATTTCACCAGCAGCGGGCAGGGGCGGTATTTGGAATCGGCTAAGCCCTCATAGAGCACCTGCATCACGCTGAGGCAGGTGTCTAGCCCGATGAAATCGGCGAGCTGCAGCGGCCCCATCGGATGGTTGGCGCCCAGCCGCATCGCAGTGTC
>JAATGL010000075.1 GCA_015654705.1 Alphaproteobacteria bacterium
ATATACGAGCATGAACACGCTGGTCTATGCGGATGTCCCGCCGCGCTCGGCGAGCAATGCCAGCTCCATCGCCAGCACGATGCAGCAATTGTCGCTGAGCTTCGGCGTCGCGGTCGCCGGCCTGACGACGGTGTTCTTCATCCCGCAAAGCCTGAGCGCCAATCCGGGCGCCCTGATCAGCGGCCTGCACGAGGCCTTCCTCGTGCTGGGGGCCTTCACCATCCTGTCGACGGCCGTCTTCAGCCGGCTGAAGGCCGACGACGGCGCCGACGAGACGCAACAGTCCGACATCCATCTGGGATGATGCGGCGCGGCGCCTTATCCGCGCTCGAGGAAATCAGCCGCCAGCTTGCGCGCCCGCGGCGATTCGTCGAGCAGCAGATGGCCGGCCTCGTCGATCATCGTCACGGTCGATCCGGGAATGGCTTGCCCCCAATGCCGTGCCAGGCCGGGCAGCAGGATGTGGTCCTTGCCGCCCCATAGAACAAGCGTCGGCACGCCGAGGCGCGGCAGGCGCCGGCGCATCTTGCGGTCGGCCGCTTCCATGTCGGCCAGCACCCGTCCGGTGGAGACGCGTTCGCGGGCGCGCTCGGCCATGAACGCTGCGTCGGCATCGGCCGGCCACCAGCGCGCGATGACGGCCGGATCGGCGACCAGGAGCTTGGGCACGTCCTCAGGCCGGATCGACGCCCAATCCGGCGGCGGACATTCCGGCGCCAGCAGCCCCGCCGGCGCCGCCAGCACCAGCCGGTTCACCATCGCGCGGTGCGTCAGCGCAAACTCGGTCGCGAGCCGCCCGCCGAGCGAGGCGCCCGACAGCCCGAACCGCGTCAGGCCGAGCGCCGCGAACAGCGCGGTGTAGTGCATCACATAATCGGCGACCGAACCGATATCGGGATCGTCGGCGCTTTCTCCGAAGCCGGGGTGATAGGGCAGGATGACGTGAAAGCGGTCCAGCCAGTCGCGCGCCCATTCGAAGCCGTGGAAGGTGCCGCCGCCGTGGAAAAAGACCACGCTCGGCCCCTTGCCCGCGCTGTAGACGACGCTGCGCACGCCGTCGACCATATGCTCGTCGCGTGCAAAACCCTCGGTGCTGTAGCCTGTCATGGTTCAATTCCTCATACCGGCATGGGATTGCCGAAGATCAGCTTGCTCAAGGTGGTGGCGGCGGGCGAATTGTCGGGATGCGCCGCATTGGCGCGGAAGCCGTCCCGGTCTTCCTTGCGCTTCGCGGGATCCTTTTCGGAAAGCATGCGCTTGAAATTGGTGGCGAGGGGCGATGTCACGTCGTGGAAGACGCGCCTGCGTTCCCCGGCATAGAAATCGAGCACCGATTCGTCGGCCCGGCCTTCGATGACCGCCGACATCACCGCGATCAGCGCATCGGCGTCGATGACGCCGGTGGTGAGGCCCAGTCCGCCGCAGGGATTGCAGGCATGCGCCGCGTCGCCGGCCAGCAGGACGCGCGCGACGCGGAAGGTCGGCGCACAGCGCTCCTGCACGCGATAGGGCGAAGCCGCGACGATGCGATAGGGATCCTTCGCGGGAAAGATCGCGGCATAGTGCTCGGGGATGCGCGCATAGACGTCCTCCTCCGCCAGTTCCGAGTCCTCGCCATAGGTGACGCGCCACAGATTTTCGCGGCCGAGGCGCGCCACCACGGCCCAGTGGACCGGATCGGGAATCATGTTGGCGAGTTCGAAACCGTATTTCTCGAAATCGAATTCCACATTGGTGGCGACGAAACGCTCCGGCCAGGTGTGCCCTTCGAACGGCAGGCCGAGCAACGACCGCACCGCGCTGCGTGCGCCGTCGGTGCCGATCACCCAATCGGCATGCAGTTCGCGCGGACCCTCCGGCGTTTCGACGCCCAGGATCACGCCCTTTCCGTCCTGCGAAACGCCGACGACCCGATGGCGCCACAGGACCTGCGCGTTGGGCAATCGGCCCAGATGTTGCGACACCAGGCCGGCCAGAATGTGCTGGCCGAGATGCAGATTGTGATCGTATGTGCTGCCCGGCGGCGTGGTGTTGCGCAGGTCCGAAAGGATGACTTCGCCGGTGTCGGGAAAGCGCATCGAGAAGCGCGTGCTGGGCAGCCCGATCGCTTCGGCATCGGCAAGCAGGCCCAGGCGGTCGATGATTTCCAGCGTCGTCGGAAAATAGATCGCCGCGCGCGGCGCATTGTTGATGCCGGCCTCCGCTTCCAGCAGCGTGACCCGGATGCCCCTGCGCGCCAGCCCCAGCGCGGTGAGGAATCCGACCGGCCCCGCGCCCACCACGATCACATCGCCCAGATCGTCCATGGCGGCCTCTTAATTCCTCTTGCGCGTCAGGTAGGCGGCAATGGCCTTCAGATCGGCATCGCCGATCTCGGTCTTGCGTGCGGACGGCATCACGCTGACGCCGCGGCGCACCGTGGCGATCACGAAATCCGCGCTCATGTCGCTGCGCTGGTCGAGCAGCGCGGGAACGGCGCCCTTGTACTTCGCCTGCAGCGCCACCGTTCCCGGCTTGTCCGCCCCTTCGCCGTGGCAGGCGAAGCAATAGCGGCGGTAGACCTGCTCGCCGCCGCTGCCTGCGATCGGAACGGCCGACCAGCCGGCGCCGGGCACGGCGCGTTCCGGCGAAGGCGTCCCATCCGCCATCGCCGGGGTGCCTACTAGCACCACCAGCAGCGTGGTCAGCATCCGGTGCGTCATGGCTTGTTCTCCCGCAGATGCCTGGCCACACGCCGTAGCGGCCGGCGGAAATGATGCCGTTGGGATCGACGGCGTCCTTCACCGTTTCATGGAAGCGCAGCAGCGCGTGATTGTTGTAGCTGTAGGTGGCCATCACATTGTCCTGAAAGGCGGGGGCCGTGCGGTATTCGCCATAGCCGTTTGCCGCCAGGATCTTCACCATCTCGCGGAAGGCCGCCCGCGTGCGCTTGTTCTGCACGGGGTCGTGCGTGACGGCCATCATCACCAGGATCACGAAGGTCCGCGCCCAGCAGCCGATGGGCGGCGTCAGCACGGTGACGGGAAGCTCCAGCTGCTTGGCCGTCTTCTGGATCAGCTCATAGGCCGCGGTGATGCCTTCGCCGGTCCGGGGAATGATCGGCGAGCATGTGATGTGTCCTTCGGTCGGATCGGAATGTTCGGTGCGCGCGCCGATGGAGAAGATCGAGAGCGCCGGGATTCCGAACAGCGCCTTGTTGACGCCCTTCTGCTGCTCAGCCATCAAGGGCAGGGCGACCGCGTCGCCGCCGCTGAAGCTGGCGCCGGGAATCACGGACGCTTTCCTCCTGGTGAATTCCCACTGGGCCTTCACCACTTCGGCTGCGCCGTAATAGGAAACGGTGACGGTCCAGAACGGCAGGTTCTTGGCCGCCGCATAGGCTTCCTGCTCCGCCACGTTCGCGTCGAACGGTGGCATGCCGGGCGTCGGCGGCGGCGACAGGGCGCCGCCGAGCGGCAGGAACGGGCTGGCGAAGACCGGCATCCCCTGCATGGAAACCGTGTTCTCGAGATAGTTGATGATGTCGACCAGCATGTTGATGTCGGCCTTCCTGGGCACGCCGATCACGCCCGACAGGTAGGCCTCCGGCGCGGGATAGAGCCAGAATCCCATCTTGGTGACCACGCCGAGGTTGGACTGCTTGAACAATCCGTCCACGAACGGTCCGTACCCGTACTTGTTCTGCTGCCAGGTCTTGGAGCCGGGCAGGGCGCCCATGCCGGTGCGCATCACCTCGCCGCCGGCCAGCACCACTTCCATCCCGCAATGGGCGTCGAAATGATTGCGATACCAGGAGTGGGTATAGCCGCCGCCATAGTCGAGCGCGTTGCCGATCACGCTGCCCCAGCCCGGATCGGGACAATCGATCCAGAGGTTGAGCCCCCTGTCCTGGATGGCGCGGTAGAGGTCGAAATAGGTCACGCCCGGTTCGACCAGCGCATAGGCGTTGCGCTCGTCGATCTCCAGG
>JAATGL010000025.1 GCA_015654705.1 Alphaproteobacteria bacterium
CCCACCGGCACGATGACCGCGTTCTTGACCTGCTGCGCCTTGACCAGGCCCAGCACCTCGGTGCGGAAATCCTCGCGCCGGTCCGACCAGCGGATGCCGCCGCGCGCCACCTTGCCGAAGCGCAGATGCACGCCTTCGACCTGCGGCGAATAGACGAAGATCTCGACCAGCGGGCGCGGCGCCGGCAATTCGTCGAGCTTCTGCGAGTCGAGCTTGATAGCCAGCACCGGCTTGGCCGCGCCGCCGCCGTCCCGCTGATAGAAATTGGTGCGCAGCACGTTGGCCAGCACGTTGCGCAGGCGGCGGATGATGCGGTCGTCGTCCAGGCTGGGGACGTCGCCCAGCGCCTTCTCGATGCGCGTCTGCACCAGCCGCGCGCGGGCCTCGCGCTTGTCAGCGTCGGCCGGGTCGTTCAACGTGTGGAACAGTTCGACCAGCAGCCGCGCGATGTCGGGATTGCGGGTCAGCGCCTGCTCCATGTAGTCCTGGCTGAAGGCGACCGCCGCCTGGCGCAGATATTTGACCGCCGCGCGCAGGATCGTCACGTCGCGCCAGGCAAGTCCCGCGCCGATCACCAGCCGGTTGAAGCCGTCGCTTTCCGCTTCGCCCGCGATCACAGCATGGAAGGCTTCCTCCAGCGGGCCCTTGATGTCGTCGAGATCGGCGGCGCCTTCGTCGGCGCGCTCCATCAGGAAATCGAGCACCACGCTTTCATGCGTCCGGCCGTCGTCGGTGGTGAAGGTGACGGAGAACGGATCCTCCGCGATCACCTTCATGCCGAGATTCTCGAAGATCGGCAGCGATACCGACAGCGGCATCACCTCGCCCAGCAGATAGAGTTTCAGCCGCAGCGCGCCATGCGCATCGGCGGGCTTGCGATAGGCGCGCGCCTGCAGCGTCGGCCCGCCCGATCGTCCGGCCAGGGCTTCCAGTTCCGCCAGGTCGCGTACCGCGTCGTCGGGCACGAAGACGCCGCGATAGCCGGGCGAGAACTGCGCCGCGCGCGCGTCCAGAAGCTCGGCGCCGCGCGCCTCGCCATATCTGGCCGCCAGCGCATCGGCGAAGCCGTCGTCCCAGGTGCGGATGGCGGCGCGGATCTCCTCCTCCAGCGCGTGCATGTCGACGGGCGGCCTCGGGCCGTCATTGCGCCGGACGATGTAATGGACGCGGGCCAGCGCCGATTCGTCGACCGTCGGCGTCGAGGCCGTCATGCGGCCGTCGAAGGCGCGCGCCAGGATGGCGCGGATCTTCTCGCGCGCCGTGCTGTCATAGCGCTCGCGCGGCACGTAGACGAGGGCGGAGACGAAACGGTCGAAGCGGTCGAAGCGCAGGAAGATGCGCACCTTCGGCCGCTCGCCCAGGCGCAGGATGCCCAGCACGGTGCTGAACAGCTCGTCCTCGGAAATCTGGAACAGCTCGTCGCGCGGAAAGGTGTCGAGGATGTGCGCCAAGGCCTTGCCGTCATGGCTGTTGGGCGTCAGCCCGGCGCGCGCCTTGACGTTGTCGACCTTCAGCCGCAACAGCGGGATGTCGCCGGGCCTGCGGCTGTAGGCGCTGGAGGTGAACAGGCCGACGAAGCGCCGCTCGCCGCTCAGCGCGCCTTTTTCGTCGAAGGTTTTCACGCCGACATAGTCCATCTGGACGCGGCGGTGGACCAGCGAACGCTCGTTCGATTTGGTGATGATCAGGGGTTCGGGCTGCATCAGGAAGGCGCGCACCTGCGGCGTCAGCGCGCCGCGGCTGAGCACGCGCGCGTCCTCATCGGCGAGCACGCCCAGCCCGCTGCCGTCCACCGGCGCCAGCGTCCCGCCGCCGTCTTCGGTCAGGCGGTAGTCGCGGCAGCCGAGGAAGGTGAAATGATTGGCGCCCAGCCATTCGAGGAAGGCGACGCTCTCGGCCAGTTCGGCGCCGGCGCCCTGCGGCGGATGCGCCTTCAAATCCGCGATCGAGGCCTTGAGCCTGTCGGCCATCGCGCGCCAGTCGCGCACCGCCTCGCGCACCTGCGCGAAGACGGCACGGGCGCCGTCGGTCAATGCCGCCTGCCGCTCCTCGCCCATGAAGGGATCGAGGATCGCCACGATGACGCTGGTCGCCGTGGTGCCCTGGCGCAGGATGGGGTGGAACACGGCGCGCAGCCGCCCGCCCTGCGCGTGGATCTCGCCGATCAGCGAGTCGAAGAGGAACGGCATGTCGTCATTGACCGCGACCAGCACGGATTCACTGAGCGCATAGGCTTTCGTTTCCGCCGCCGGCGAAAACAGCTCGACAAGCGTCTCGCCCGGTGCGCGGCGGCTGACGCGGGCGAACACCGATCCCGCCAGCGCGGCCAGCGCGTCGGGCGTGTAGCGGTTGACGTCCTCGGGCGCGGCGTTGCGGTAAAGGCCTTCGAAGAATCCGCGCAGCGCGGGATCGGCAGTCCTGGCGGCCTGCGCCAGCCGTTCGGCCGCTTCGGCCTCATCATCGCTGGTCGTGCCGGGAATGTTGGGGGCGGCGAGGTTCATGGGCGGGGGCTTGCGCTGAAAGGGCGGGTCGCCCTTGGAGGCGGGCGAGACTGGGACGGCGATATTAACGCCGCGTGCCCCTTCGCCGGAAGCCCGTTCAGGCGAAGGGCAGCTCGGCCAGCGCCGTGACGCCGCGCAGGCGCGCGTCGCGATGGGCGGCGAACGCGACGGAGCCCATGACCGCGGCGCAGGCGATCAGCACGAAGGCCGCGTCCAGCGCGCCGCCGGCCAGCGGCCGCAGGACACAGGCAAATGACGCCAGCGCCGCGATGGGCGCAAGAAACAGAAAAACGCTTTCGCGTTCGCGCAACACAAAGGCGATGGCCGTCCCGGCGCCCGCCGTGAACAGCACGACCAGGCCGACATTGGCGTCAGCCGGCAAGACCAGGAAGGCGCCGGCGCCCCAGGCGAATCCGGCGAACACCAGGATCGCGTTCAAGTCTTGTGAAAAAGATTTAAGCGCCGCGCGCTCGAACGGGCGGGTGATGGTGCGCCGCCAGGCCAGCGTCAGGGCGCCTGCGGCCGACAGGATGAACATGATCCAGGTGATGCCCTGCGCCAGGCCGGCGCCGCCGAGCGCCAGGGTCAGTCCGGCCATGACGGTCAATGTGACGGCGGTGGGCAGCGAACGGCCGAGCAGATTGGCCAGCCGCGCGGTCTCCTCGGCTTCGGCATGCAGCAGGGCCAGCCGCGCGACCGGATTTGCGATAAGGGAAGAATCGGGGGACTCGTGCCCGGTTTGCTCGAGCGCACGCTGCATGATCGCCATTGTCCCCTCCATGAAGCCGCGCACAGGCTCGGCCTACAGCGTTAAGAATGCCTTAATGGCGCTGCGGTTCCCG
>JAATGL010000233.1 GCA_015654705.1 Alphaproteobacteria bacterium
CGGGCGGACGGACGGGATGCCCGCCAAAATTGCGGTCGCCGGGGCGGTTGACCTTTGAGGGAGGAGCGGCGTCCAATGCGTGCGTTACCGCCGGAGACGCGGCTCATAGACAAGGGAACTGCGACCTCGTGACCACAACGATACGCCAAGCCACAGCCGCCGACGCCGAGAGTGTAGCCGACGTCTTCATCGCCGCACGCGCCACCATGACCTATCTGCCGGCCCTTCATAGCGACGCAGAGACCCGCGTCTTCATCGGCAGGCTGGTCGAAGAGGAAGAAACCTGGGTCGCGGAACGCAACGGCGAGGTGGTCGGATTGGCCGTCATCGACGGCGGCTGGCTTGAACATCTCTATGTCCATCCTTCGCGCTTCGGCACGGGCACGGGCACCAAATTGTTCCAGCACGTCGCCGCGGAGCATCCGAGAGGATTTCAGCTCTGGGTCTTTCAGCAGAATGTCGCCGGACGGCGCTTCTACGAGCGTCTGGGCTGCGCCTTGGTGCGGATGACCGATGGCGCCAACAACGAAGAGCATCTCCCGGATGCGGTTTACGTCTGGCCCGGCAGCTAGCGGGCGGACGCCTGGAAACCTGAAAATAACGTCTCCATCGGATGCTTGCGGGGGCGGGGGCTCATGAGTATGTTCCGGCCCCTCCGGACAGGTGGTCGAGCGGTTGAAGGCACCGCACTCGAAATGCGGAGTACCTTTACGGGTATCGTGGGTTCGAATCCCACCCTGTCCGCCACTCCCTCAAAACTTCCGAGTTATTTCAACGGGATAGCTTTTCGGGCCTGTGGCTGCCCATAGGCGAAGCCCGTCTCCCTCCCGCTTTGAGAGTGACCCACTCAGATGCGTTGGGTCGTAGTGGCGCATCGATTAATCGACAGTCATACTTGCAAGTCTACCTGTTTATCTCTATAGGGAGGGGTATGAACGCTCTTTCTGGCCCGTCCATATCCCTCGAAAAGGCGGTCACCGAGCTTTCGCTGGCGATCGGGCAGCTCTTGCGGCGGCTGCGCACCGAATCGAACCCGGACGGGTTGACCTGGTCGCAGACCGTGGCTCTGGCTCGGCTGGAGAGAGCGGGCCCGACAACGACGGCGGACCTCGCGCGTGCGGAATCGGTGAAACCGCAATCCATGGGCGCCACGCTCGCCGAGCTGGAGCGGGAGGGCCTGGTCGAGCGTCACCCTCATCCGACGGACGGCCGGCAGGTCCTGTTCGCACTGACGGCAGAAGGCATCGAAGCGAGGCAGAAGCGCAGCGCCGCGAAGCAAAAATGGCTGCTGGCCGCCATGGCCAGGCTCGATCCCGGCGAACAACAGACGCTCATGTCCGCGGCCGCCCTGATCAAGCGCCTAGGCGAATTCGACTCCCAGCACGATCCGGGACCCTGAGACCGCCCGAGGCCCGAGATTGCGCCGCGCGGCTTCGTCGCCGTCCAGATCATCAGAAGGAAAACGCCATGGCCGTGACCACCCTCGATCCGACGACCGCGCTCATCGTCATCGATCTCCAGAAAGGCATCGTTTCGCGCCCCGCCGCGCATCCGATCGACGGGGTCGTGAAACAGGCTTCTGCGCTGGCGGACGCCTTTCGCCGGCGCGGCCTGCCGGTCGTGCTCGTGAACGTCGCCGGCGGCGCGCCGGGCCGCACCGAGCAGCCGCGCAGCCATCGGGAATTTCCGGCCGGCTGGACCGATCTTGTCCCCGAGTTGAACCGGCAGCCGCAGGATCATGTCGTGACCAAGCACACGCCGGGCGCCTTCACGAACACGGGCCTCGAAGCCTATCTGCGCGCCCTGGGCGTGACGCAGGTCGTGATCGTCGGCGTCGCCACCAGCAACGGCGTCGAAGTCACCGCGCGCCAGGCCTATGAGCTCGGCTTCAACGTCACGCTCGCGACCGACGCCATGACCGATCTGCACGCCGATGCCCACGCCTACAGCGTCACCCGGATTTTTCCCAGGATCGGCGAGACCGGCACGACGAGGGAGATTGTCGATCTTCTGGAACGGAGCGTCTGATCATGGATTGGCTCCACGACCCAGCCTACCTGTTCGGCGGCGCTTTTCTCGCGAACGCCGTCCCGCATTTCGTCAGCGGCGTGATGGGGCGGCCTTTCCAGAGCCCGTTCGCCAAACCGCCAGGTGAAGGTCTGTCATCCTCGACCGTGAACGTGCTGTGGGGGTTTGCGAACTTCGTCATCGCCTATCTTCTCATCGCCCGCGTGGGAAATTTCGATCCACGCGCCGCGGATCATGTCGTCGCCGTGGGCGCGGGCGTTCTGCTTATGGGCGTGATGGCCGCGCGCCTGTTCGGGCGGTTCCATGGCGGCAATTCGCCCGGGGACTCGTGACCGCATGGCGAACGGCACGTTCCGGTCCCTGCGGGTTTTCAACTATCGCGTCTGGGCCGCCGGCTCGCTCGTCTCCAATGTCGGAACCTGGATGCAGCGCACCGCCCAGGACTGGCTGGTGCTGACCGGACTCACCCAGCACAGCGGGACCGCCGTCGGCATCGTCATGGGCCTGCAGTTCGGGCCGCAGCTCCTCCTGCTGCCCTGGACCGGCTATGCCTCCGACCGCTTCGACCGGCGCAAGCTCCTGATGGCCACCCAGGCGGCTTCGGGCCTGCTGGCCCTCGTCCTCGGCCTCCTCGCCGTCACGGGGCTCGTCCGGCTGTGGCATGTGTACCTGCTCGCGTTCCTGTCCGGATGCGTCAACGCCGTCGACATGCCGGCGCGCCAGACCTTCGTCTCCGACCTGGTCCATGACGACAACCTTTCGAACGCGGTGGCGCTGAATTCCACGTCCATCACTCTCGGGCAGATGGTCGGCCCCGCCGTGGCCGGTGTCGTGATCGCGGCCGTCGGCTGCGGCTGGGCGTTTTTGATCAATGCGGCCTCCTTCGGCGCCGTGCTCGCGTCGCTCGGGCTTTTGCGCGTGGCGGAGCTTCATCCCATCGCCCGCGCCGGCCGCGCCCGCGGAAACCTGGTTGAAGGCTTCCGCTATGTCCGGTCGCGCCCGGACCTCAGGGCCATCCTCTGGATGCTTTTCCTGATCGGCACGTTCGGACTGAATTTTCCGATCTTCATCTCCACCATGTCCGTCAAGATCTTCCATGGCGGCGCAGGCCAATACGGGTTGCTGACCTCGGTCATGGCGATCGGAACGCTTGCCGGTGCGCTGCTCGCCGCCAGGCGGGAGAAGCCCCGGTTCCGGCTTCTGTTCGTCGGCGCCGCGGTCTTCGGAACTGGCTTCGCATTCGCCGCGATCATGCCCAATCCCTGGCTGTTCGGCGCGGCGCTCGTCGTCATCGGCGTATCCACGCTGACCTTCACCAATGCGACGAGCAGCCTGATGCAATTGTCGACCCCGCCCGTGATGCGCGGGCGCGTCATGGCGCTGCGTCTGGCGATCGGCGTGGGTGCCACGCCGGTCGGCGCGCCGATCGTCGGCTGGGTCGCCGACGCCTTCGGTCCGCGCTGGGCGCTGGGCGTCGGCGCCGCTGCGGGGTTCGCCGCCGCAATCGTCGCGCTCACTTACCTCGTGAACTGCCATCACCTGCGTCTGCGCCTTGACGGTTGGCGTCCGCGCTTGACCAGCGAGGGCGGCGACTTCGTCACAGCCGCCGGCCCCATCACTGCCCCGCCATAGTGGTCAAGGACGGCGGCGCCGGAGCGGGATTCCGGCGCCGCGTCGTCTTGAGGCCGAATGCCTTACGGGGCGCCGACGACGAGGCCGGGGACCGCAATATCGGGTGCCCGGTCCTGCGGCGCGCAGCCGACACCGATCAGGGTCTCGCGCACCGCGATCTCCAGCGGCGTATGCGGCTCGGCACCGAGGACCTCCTTCAGTCTTGCGTTACCCATATGGACCGGGGTGGTCCAGAGATAGCGCATCTCCGAAATCTCGCGGAACAGCGGCACGACGGGCGACAGCAGGCGCGCCAGGAGCCAGGGAAATCCCCGCACCCGGGCGCCCGGATTTCCGCTCGCCTTGCGGATCGCCGCGATCATCGCGGTGCCGTCCGCGTCCCACTGGCCTTCCATGACCGACGCCGCGCCTGCCCGGATAGGTGATGGCGGTGACCGGCTTGCCGGGCGTGACCAGGCCGCTGGAGAACCAGCTGTTGCCGCTCATCCGGGGCCCGAAGAAATCCCCCGCGCGCAGGATCAGGACCGGCGTCCCGGCATCGGCGGCGCCGCGCAGCCGGCGCTCCATCTCGACCCGGATTTTTCCCTTGACCGTGACGGGATGCTGCGGCGAATTCTCCCGTAGTTCGGGAAAGGCGTCGGGCCCGAAATTGTAGACCGTTCCGGGCAGCACGATGCGGGCGCCCGCGGCGCGGGCGGCGGCGATGGTGTTGTCCAGCATCGGCAGCACCTGGGTTTTCCAGTTGCGGTAGCCCGGCGGATTGACCGCATGGACGACGACCGAGGCGCCCTCCGCCGCCTTGGCCACATCCGTTGCCGACAAGGCGTCGCCGGCGATCCAGCCGATGCCGCAGGCCTTGTCGGCGGCCGGCAGCCGCCCCGGATCGCGGTTGAGGGCGCGGACGGTCCAGCCCCGCGCCAGCAGGCGCCGGGCCACCTCCCCGCCGATGCCGCCGCTGGCGCCGAGAACGAGAACGGTCTGATGCGATGTCATGGGAATCTCCACAGCTTGGCTTCGATGCCAAAGATGGAGATTTCCCAGATAAACGGAATTGCTGAAGTCCGTGCGGTATCTATACTAAAATAGATGAGTGAGCCCGACCCGGACTGGAGCCTCTATCGCAGCTTTCTGGCGGTATTGCGGGAAAAATCCCTGTCCGCGGCGGCGCGCGCCCTGAACCTGACCCAACCAACCTTGGCCCGCCACATCGATGCCCTGGAGGCGGCGCTGGGGTTCGAGCTTTTCACCCGCTCGCAGCAGGGCCTGCTGCCCACCGAGGCGGCGCTGGAGCTGGCGCCTCTGGCCGAAAGCCTCGCCGCCAACGCGATGGCGATCCTGCGCACCGCCTCCGGTCTGGGCCGGGCGGTCAAGGGCACGGTGCGCGTCAGCGCCAGCGAAATCGTGGGCGCCGAAATCCTGCCGCCCATCCTGGCCGGGCTGCGCCGGCGCCATCCCGCGCTGGAGTTCGAGCTGGTCCTGTCCAATGCGGTGGACAATCTGCTGCGGCGCGACGCCGATATCGCGGTGCGCATGGTCGAACCGGCGCAGGAGGCGTTGGTGGTGCGCAGGCTGGGCAGCGTCACCCTGGGCCTGCATGCGCATCGCGATTATCTCGCCCATGCCGGAACGCCGTCCGCCTTCGCCGATCTGGCCGGGCACAGCCTGATCGGTTTCGACCGCGAGACCCCGGCTCTGCGTGCCCTGCGCGGCCGCGTGCCCGGCGCTGACAGGCTGCATTACTGCCTGCGCGCCGACAGCGACGTCGCGCAATGGCGCGCGATCGAGACCGGCTTCGGCATCGGCATCTGCCAGACGGGACTGGCCCGGCGGAACCCCAACCTGGTCCATTTACTGCCGGACGCCTTCGCGCTCAAACTGGGCGTCTGGCTGGCCATGCACGAAAACCTGCGCGCCACGCCGCGCTGCCGCGCCGTCTTCGACGGTCTGGCGGCCGGCCTCCTGGCCTATATGGCGCCGGCCTAGCGCGGAGCGATTCGCCGGCGCCCGTCAGGGGATGATTTCAAGGGCCGCGATCTTTCCCCGCTCAAGGCGGAAGAAGAACCGCAGATCGACGGGACTGCCGGGGAAGTTGCCGACCAGGTGGCTCGTCACCACGGTCAGGCCGTCCTTCTGCTCGCAGGCGATCGGCTCGCTGGTATAGGTGTATTTCGCCGACGTCCCGGCCTTCCACCGCTTGATCGCATCGAGGCCCGCATAGGTGTGGCCCTCGTCCTTGACGACGGCGTCGCCCATGAAGCAGCGCGCGATGGCATCGCCGTCGAGCCGGTCGGCCGTGAAATAGGCCGCGACGGGTTCCGGAAGGTTCAATTGCTCGGTCATTTTGGTCTCCATCTTCGATGAGACCAGTCTGGCGATATCGACCGATGAGAGAATGACCTATAATCGGATCAGGCTATTTAGAGAAAGCTGTATAATGCGCGGATCGGAATTTGCGGAGCTGAAAGCCTTTGCGGGGGTGGTGGAGCGGGCCAGTTTCGCGCGGGCGGCCGACCATCTGGGGCTTTCGCCATCGGCGCTGAGCCAGACCATCCGCCAGCTGGAAACGCGCCTCGGCGTGCGGCTGCTCAATCGGACCACCCGCAGCGTCGCGCCGACCGAGGCCGGGGCGAGACTGTATGACCGGCTCGTCCCCATGATGGCGGAGATGGAGGCCGCCGTCGCCGAAGCCGTGTCTGCCACGGGACGCACAGCCGGCACGCTGCGCATCAACACGCTCACGATCGCGGCGAAGAGAGTGATCGCGCCGAGGCTGGGACGTTTCCACAAGGCCTATCCCGACGTGGTGCTCGACATCACGGTCGATGACGGCCTGAGCGACATCGTCGCCGGCCGCTTCGACGCCGGCATCCGCGTGGGCGAACGGCTCGAGAAGGACATGGTCGCGGTCCGCCTGACGCCCGATCATCCGATGCTGGCGGTGGCCTCGCCGGACTATCTGGCGCGCAACGGCGAGCCGCAGCAGCCGGCCGACCTGCACCGCCATGCCTGCATCAACTGGCGCTTTCCGGGAAGCGGCGCGGTTTATCGATGGCCGCTGGAACGGAAGGGAAAGGCGCTCGAAATGGCCGTCGCGGGGCCCATCGTCTCGAACTCCCAGGAGGTCATGCACGAGGCGGCCCTGCAGGGGCTGGGGATTCTCTATTCCTACGACGACGATCCCATCCGCGCATGGATTTCGGCGGGGCGCCTCAAGCGCGTGCTGGCGGGCTGGTCGCCGACGGTGCCGGGCCTCTTTCTCTATTACCCGAGCCGGAAACTCCCGACCCAGGCGCTGAGAGGCTTCATCGATTGCCTGCGGGATCGGGACATCGCGCCGGACGGCGGACAGCGGAGATCGAGGCAAAAATGACTTGACTTCTGTCATGTGTAACATACATCTTACATGTGAACGACGGAGCTTCGAGTTGGCGATCAGCGGAGATCAATTGCTTACGGTGCTGGCGGCGCTTGCCAGTCCGCCCCGGCTGCGGATCGTCGCGGCGCTGAAAGCCGACGGCCGCAACTATGTCAGCCAGCTGGCGCGCGAGGTCGGCATCAGCCGGCCGCTGCTGCATCTGCACCTGCAGAAGCTGGAGGAAGCCGGTCTCGTCACCAGCAGGCTCGAACTGTCCGGCGACGGCAAGGCGCTCAACTATTTCGCGGTCGCGGATTTCGATGTCGAACTCACGCCGTCGGCCATCGTCAAGGCCGTCAAATCGCTCACCGCGTCCTCCACCAAATCCGACCCATGAAAGGCGCCCGACATGTCTGAACATTTCTACCTGCTTACGATCGGCCTGCTTGCGACACCCCTGCTGATCTTTGGGATGAAATACGCTTCGGCGGTCTATCAGGCGCGGTCGCGCGTCGCGGGCGAGGATGCCTATCGCGAACTGGCGCAGAAATCCGTCGCCGTCCAATCCGACAGCGCGACCTCTCTGTCCGCCATGCGGAGCGAGCTTTCGCAGGTCGCCGCTCGGCTGGCGGC